>DCGB01000123.1 GCA_002314515.1 Solobacterium sp. UBA1789
GCTTTTATGAAACGAATGCCAGGCGTTGGTGCAAAGACAGCTTCACAGATTATTCTTGATTTAAAGGGTAAGCTGGTTCAGAATGAAGAGCCCGACTATCGTGATGATTTGCAGGATGTTGTTGATGCTTTAAAATCATTAGGTTATAAACCGGCAGAAATCAAGCCAGTTATCAAACAGTTACAAAAAGAAAAACTCAGCAGTGATGAATATATCAGAAAGGCCTTGAACTTACTAAGAAAATGACAAATATTGATGAAGTAAAAGTACTTGATGCGGACAAGCATGAAGAAGATATTGAAGAAGCTACACTAAGACCACAATTACTTAAGGACTATATTGGTCAGGAGGCCATGAAGTCTAATCTTGAGGTTTTTATTAAGGCAGCCAAATTGCGTGATGAATCTCTTGATCATGTTTTGTTATATGGTCCACCAGGCTTGGGAAAGACAACGATGGCCCTGATTCTTGCCAACGAAATGGGTACAAAGGTTAAGGTAACCAGTGGTCCAAGTATTGAAAGAAGTGGCGATCTGGCAGCTATTTTATCAGGGCTGGAGGCTGGCGATATCTTATTTATTGATGAAATACATCGTTTGCCAAAGGCGGTTGAAGAAGTGCTTTATCCGGCAATGGAAGATTTTGTGATTGATATCGTTGTTGGTAAGGAAAGTGGTGCCCGTTCAATTCGTTTAGAGTTGCCACCTTTTACGCTGGTTGGTGCTACTACTCGAGCTGGTGCTCTGTCTTCGCCATTGCGTGACCGTTTTGGTATGACTTTTAAACTGGAATATTATACGCCAGAAGAATTATCGCAGATTGTCAGAAGAACAGCGGGTGTCTTTGGCAGTGAAATTGCAGATGATGCAGTTTTGGAAATTGCCCGTCGTTCAAGAGGAACACCACGTATTGCCAATCGCTTATTCCGCCGTGTCAGGGATTTTGCCCAGGTTCTTAATGATGGTCTTATTGATTTAAATGTAACAAAGGATGCCTTGCAAAGACTTAATGTTGATTCTTTGGGTCTTGATACTGTTGATATCCGTTATTTAAAGGGAATCATTGAACGATACAAGGGTGGTCCGGTTGGTGTAGAGGCAATTGCCTCGGCCATCGGTGAGGAAGTTGTCACTTTAGAAGATGTCAATGAGCCTTATTTACTGCAGATAGGTTTTATCAATCGTACGGCCCGAGGCAGGGTTGTAACGGAAAAGGCTTACGAACATTTGAAAATCAATGACATGCATCCGCTTTTTTAGTCTTGATTAAAAATAATTATCTATGGTATGATAGTTGAGTAGTTGTGACGGGAGGTAGTAAAAATGAGAGACGATATCACATTTAAATGTTCAGAATGCGGTGAAGAAAACTATATCGCTACTAAAAACAAAAGAACTCATCCTGAAAGAATGGAAATCAAAAAATTCTGCAAAAAATGCAACAAGATGACAAACCACAAAGAAAAGAAATAGAGCTTATAGCTCTTTTTTTGTACTNNGACTGTTCATAAGGAGAAAAAATAAGCGTTTTGCTTATTTTCTTTTTTTATGGAGATTAAACGTTATATAACTGGTCCATTGGCGACTAATACTTATCTTTTAACAGAAGGTGATTACTGTCTTTTGATTGATCCAGCTTCCAGATATGAAAAGATGATGGAAATCGTGGGTGATAAAAAACTGCTTGGTGTTTTGCTGACTCATGGTCATTTTGATCATATAAAGGCTGTTGATGGACTTTATGATCATTATCAGATGCCAATCTACTTAAATAGTGAAGATGAAAAACTTGCTCGCAATTCCAATCAGGGCAGACCTTTTATGCTTAATAATGTTGCACATATTACAAAGCCTATCGAATATCTGAAAGAAGGCAGGATGAAAGTGGGTCCTTTTGAATTTGAGGTCTATTTTACACCTGGTCATTCCAAGGGCTCTGTCTGTTATGATTTTGGTAATGATTTATTTACTGGTGATACCTTGTTTTGTTTGAGTGCAGGTCGAACAGATCTGGAGGGGGGAAGTGATAAGGAACTTAAATCTTCCCTGCGTTTTTTAGCCAGTCTGGAACCGACAAAAACTGTTCATCCTGGTCACGAAGATGAGACAAATCTGGATTTTGAGATTAGAAATAATCCCTATATGTGAGGAACGATATGAAAAAACATTATCTTTATCCTATTCAGCCGTTAGTAAATGGACTTGATAAAAAAGTATTTGAGCACTATGATGAAAGACTAAAAAATCCCCGGAAGACGCCATCTTTTATCGGGCCACTTATCAATGGTATTGATGTTGGTAAAGCCCGCTACTCTGATATTTATCCGACTTATCCCCATGTCGATTTAGCTCAGAATATCGTATATCGGGATATTTCTTTTGATAAGTTCAGCTGTCGTTTCTATGAACATGAGGGTCATAAGAAAGACTGTCCTTTAGTGATATATCTCCATGGTGGCAGTTTCCGCATGGGTTCTTTGGAACGTTTGAATAATATCATGGAAAGACTTGTTCAGCTGATTGATGGCTGTGGTGTTTTTGTTGACTATACTTTAGCACCAGAGGCTGCTTATCCGGTAGCTCTTGAACAATGTTATGAGGCAATAAGATATTTTTATCATCACAATCAGGAATATGCCTTTGATAATAAGAAAATTGTTGTAATGGGTGATTCTTCAGGTGGCAATTATACTGCTTCCTGCTGTTTAAAAGATACTATTAATAATTTTATAGATATGCAGGTTCTGTATTATCCTTTGCTGGATCTGGCTAATTATCATGACAATGACTTCTCTTATGACTTCTTCGGTCAGAATCTTGATCCGGTAATTATTGATCGTCTCAATAATCTGAAGAATGACAATTTTGATTNNNNTGATTATTATACTGTTAATGGTGAAGATCTTCATGATGAACTGATTTCTCCGGGTTTGGCAAAAGATTGTCGCGTATTTCCTAAGACTTTACTATTTGTTGCCGAATATGATTATCTGGCTCCACAGTCTTATCGTTTTGCGGAAAGACTGGATGAAGCTGGCGTTGATTTGGATATCTACTATGTTAAGGCTGTTGCCCATGGTTTTTTAGAGCGCTTGGGTTTCTTTGATCAGTCGGATATTTCTTTGCAGATAGTAGCTGATAAGATTATAAATCATTACAATTAGTTTAGTTCTTTGTTACAATTTTAGTAAGAGGTGTAAATGAATGAACAATACAATTAAATTACAGAACAAGGGTAAGGCGCTGATGGTTGCCCATCGTGGTGTCAGTGGTTTGGAAAAAGAAAATACTAATGCAGCATTTGTTGCAGCAGGTAACCGTACATACTATGGTATTGAAACCGATGTCCATCTGACAGCAGACAATAAGTTTATTTTATTCCATGATGATGATACAAAGCGCGTTGGTGGCGTTGATATGTCAATTGAGGGTTCAAACTATGATGATATTCGCGCTCTTAATCTCTTACCACGTGAGGGTCGTGTTCAGCGTAAAGATATCTTTGCGCCAAATATGGAAGAATATTTTGATATCTGTAAATTCTATGACAAATATGCAGTATTTGAATTAAAGAATCATATGCCAGAAGATAAGGTTCTGGAAATCATTGAGATGATTAAGTCTTATGACTATCTGCAGAATACAATTTTTATTTCCTTTGATTTTGAAAATCTGACATATGTCAAAAAAGCTTTGCCTGATCAACATTGTCAATTTCTGTGCTTTGAACTCGATGAAGCCAAGATGCAGGAATTAGTTAAATGGAAGATGGGATTAGATGTTGAGTATCATTTCCTGACAGCTGAGAATGTCAAACATCTTCATGATCTGGGTATCGATGTCAACTGCTGGACTGTTAATGATCCAGCTGATGGCCAGAAGCTGATTGAATATGGTGTTGACTATATTACAACTAACATTCTTGAGTGAAATAATTACCGCTGATTAAGTTCAGCGGTCTTTTTTTGTGAGGATAAACAGAAGCAGCAAACAATAATAGTCTGTATGGAAAAAAGACTGGCTGCTATTTTAAGACTGGCATTAGATAATAGGGCATCAGATATTCATTTTACCCGCCACTTCAGTGAAATAACGATAGAAATGCGTATAAATAACTCTATGCGCAAGGTAAAGGCCTCTCCTCAGGATTTTAAACTTATTCGTTATTTACAATATCTGGCTAATCTGGATATTGGCAATCTTTCTGTTCCTCAGACAGGACAGTTTGAATATCTGATTGATGATGAGACATTGTCATTGCGTTTTGCGGTTATTAACAATGTCAATTTTACTAATGCCGTTTTGCGCATTCTAAATAAATGTTCCAGTTTTGATCTAAATAAGTTGTCATCTGTAGCAATCCAGAATGATTTCATGAAAGAACTGTTAATCAGGGATTATGGTCTGATTCTTTTTTCTGGTCCTACTGGTTCCGGCAAGACAACAAGCCTTTATACTTTGCTGGATAGTGTGCAGGATAAAAAAATCTATACCATTGAAGATCCGATTGAAGTATATAACGATAAATTTGTTCAACTTCAAATCAATGAAAAGGCTTCATTTGACTACGAGCAGGGTATTAAGCAGGTGCTTCGTCATGATCCGGATATCATCATGATAGGTGAAATAAGAGATAAGAAGGCTGCTGTCAATGCGGTTATAGCGGCTAATACCGGTCATCTTGTTTTATCAAGTATTCATGCATCCAGAGCCGATACAGTTGTTTCCCGTTTAAGCGAACTTGGAGTCAATGAATCACATCTTTATGAGGTATTGCTTGCCGTTTTTAATCAGCGTCTTTTATACGATTATCAGCAGAATAGAAAAAGAGTTATTTATGAAATCATGGATAAAAAGGAACTGGATTATTTTCATAAATATCACAAACATTCACCGGATTATTTATCTTTGGATGAGCAGCTTGCTAAGGGGGTAATAAATGGTTATTTTAAGACCGGCCAGGAAGATTAGGATAGAGGATATGAATGATTTATATCTTTTACTTAAAAGTGGTCTTTCTTTAAAAGAAGCAGTTTCTCTTTTGGATGATAACGACTGTTTTGAAGAAATCCTGGAGCAGTTAAACAGGGGAGGAATGATTGAAGATATCATTGGACCATATCTGCCAAAGAGCTTATCTAACTATATGAAAGAGTTTTTAAAAAAACTGTCTTTTTCTGATAGTCTGGCCCTGTCTTTGTTTTTTTATCAGAAAACAAGGGAAAATGAACAGAGTATTGAGAAGGCTGTTTTATATCCTTTAGTTCTTTTATTTCTTTCTTTGAGTGGTCTGTATCTATTTGATTTATACGGGCTTGATGCCATTGTGGATCTTTTGTCATCTTTTTCAAAAAGCGGTTATTCTTTTTCTGTCTTTCGTCTTTTCTTCAGGATAATAATCAATCTGTTTTTCTTTGGTTTTTTACTGCTTGGTGGACTTTTTCTTTATTTCAATAATAATAAACGACTTGCATTTTTCTATATTCTGATTTGTCGATATTTAAGGGAAACTTTATTTAAAATGTACTATTCGGAAGAATTTATATCCTTACTTTTAGTATGTAACCAATTGGGTTACAAGACCCGGGATGCCCTGGCTATTCTAAAGGGTTTAAAGGATAGACCTGTTACTGCGTTAATGGCTTTTCATCTGGATAATGCTTTAATGACAGGACTTTCTTTAAAAGAAGGCATGCAGCTTCCTTATTTTGATAAAACATTGACTCGTTTTGTTGAAATAGGGGTTCAAACCCGTAACTTTGATGAAATAATGAATAACTATATTGAGCTGACGAAAGAGAAAATCACAAGAAAGACGAAAACCATGACACTGATATTGCAGATAGGAGCATATTTCTTTATTGCCATCGTTATTATCTTTGTATATCAGATCATGTTTATGCCCATGCAGGCTTTGGCTAATTTTTAGGAGGTTGTATGTCAAAAAAAGCTTTTACTTTACTGGAGATGATTGTTGTTGTAATGATTGTTGCAGTTTTATTTCTTTTAACCGTTCCCAATGTATCAAATGTTATGGATTCTGTTGACAACAACGCCTGCAAGGCAATGACTAAGGTAGTTGATGCGGCTATTGTTCAATTTAAACTGACCTATGGCCAGTATCCAAATAGTATAAATGACCTAGTCAATGCCGGTTTTCTGGATAATGAGCAGACAAACTGTTCTAATGGCAAGTCTTTGTATTTAAACAACAACCATGCGGTTTATGAACAATAGAGCCTATACTTTGCTGGAAATGCTACTGGCGGTTTTTATTTGTCTGACGTTATCTCTGTTTACTTTACGAAGTTATGTTGAGCCTTCTTATGAAGCCTATTATTTTATGAATGACTATTACGAGGCCTTTTGTAAGTCTCTGGTTTATCATCAGAGTCAAAGAGTAGATAAGACTTATTATTTTAATGAGTCTGCCAATATCAATAGGGGCGGAAGTTTAAATATAGCTGGTCATTCTTTAATTATCCATCTGGGGAATGCTTATCTGTTTTATGAATAAAAAGGCCTTTGTTTTTGCGGATGCGCTAGTGATTGTTCTAGTGACACTGGTTTTAAGTTCTTTGTGTTTAAGTCTGTTTAAATTACTGGACAGACAGGAAGAAGTTTATGAAGACTACAGGATTCAGCAATCACAAAATTATGAAGAATTCTATAATTATCAGAAAAGGTGTCTGGGATGTCAAATAGAGGAAACCTGAATACTTTATTGAGTTTATATGTTGTTTTGACTTGTCTGCCTGTTGTTGTCGGTATATTAACCTGTTTAACAAATATTGAACTGGACTATGTTCAAATCAATAACGAGTTGGCAATGTATCAGTTAAGAAGAGTTATGCTGATTGCCTATAATCTGGAAATCGAGGAAGACAGATTGAATTTTATTTATCACAATGATGATTATCAGCTTTCTTTAATAAACAACAATCTTCTTTTACAGCCAGGAACACAGATTTATCTTAGTGATGTTGATGAAATAAGGTTTTATGTCGAAAATAATTGTCTGCATCTTGTATATAGGCGAAAGGATAGGGAATATGAAAATATTATTGGCTGCGCCGAAAGCCTTCGTTTGTCAGATTTTTCTGATTGTCATGTTGATGATATTGAGTCTGATGAGCCTGATTTGTGACTATCTGCTTAAGACCAATGGGATATATGTGGAGCTTTTGGACTATGATTCAAGGTTTGTTAAAGAGGCAAGTATTATTGAAGAAGCCAAGTGCCAGCTGTTAAACAATGATGATATCACTGATTTTGATGATGTCCATGTTGAAAGAAATAATAATTCTTATTATCTTTACAGTTCTGGTTTAAAGATGAGAATTGAGGTTCAGCAGAAGATGATTACCTACTATAGTTATGAATAATTGATTTTTTAGGGTAAAATAGAAAAGTAAAAAAAGAAAGGTAATTATAGTAATGATTAAATCAACAGATATTAAACCAGGTTCTTGTTTTACTTGGGAAAATGAATTATACCAGTGCCTGGATATTCAGTTAAATAAGACCGCTATGGCCAAGATGAAGGTTAAGGTTAAGGTTAAGGTTCCTAGAACTGGTGTTGTTAAGGAATTATCTTTAATTGGTTCTGATAGTGTTGGTGAGGCTGCTATCGATAAGCGAACTTTCCAGTTCCTCTATGATTCTGGTGATGCCATGGTTTTCATGGATGGCGAATCTTATGAACAGATTGAAATTGAAAAAAGCCGTTTACAATGGGAAAGCAATTTCCTGACACCTAATCTTGATGTTCAGATTATGATTTATGAAGGTGAGGTTCTTGGAATTTCATTACCAGATAAGGTTGTTCTGGAGCTTGTTGAATGCGAGGAAGCTGTTAAGGGTAATACAGCAACTTCAGCTTTAAAGAACGCGGTTTGTGAAACCGGTTTGCAGATCAAGGTGCCATTATTTATTTCCAATGGCGAAAAGGTTGTCATTTCAACCATTGATGGCAAATATTCATCTCGTGCTAACTAAAAAAAGTTCTCTTGTTAAAGTGCTATGGTAAAAGTGGACATAATTAAAA
>DCGB01000069.1:0-140 GCA_002314515.1 Solobacterium sp. UBA1789
GAAGCAATCTTGAAACCATCATTGCAGTCACATAAAACCTGAAGACGCTTCAGGGTATCGCTATCCTTACTATCGGTCAGCAAATAGCAGCTGCCTTCCATATTGCCTCTTTGTACACGACCCCTAAGCTGATGAAGCTG
>DCGB01000069.1:214-725 GCA_002314515.1 Solobacterium sp. UBA1789
CATTGACACCAACTTCAATAACGGTCGTTGAAATCAGGACATCATATTCTTTCTGTAAAAATTTTTCCATGTTCAGACTCTTCTCATCAGAAGTCATCCGCCCATGCAGTAAGCCAACACGATAAGGCTGAAGATGTCTGGCAATTTCTTCCTTTAAACTATAGACATCTTTGCCATGGTAGGAATCATTATTTTCAATAGCCGAGGCTACAATATAAACCTGCTGACCCCTCTTTAATTCATCTTTTATCTTATTGACTATAGAATCAATCTTATTTTCCTTAATCAGATATGTCTTACAGCCCTTTCGGCCCTTAGGTAAAGTGGCAATTGTCGATATGGCCATATCACCATAGATAACTGTAGCCAGGGTTCGGGGAATCGGTGTTGCCGACATCATCAGAAAATCAGCCCTATCACCCTTATCCTTCAGTTTCTGACGCTGCTTAACACCAAAACGCTGCTGTTCATCAGTGATAACCAAACCTAGATTTTTAAACTCAACATCATC
>DCGB01000069.1:741-3292 GCA_002314515.1 Solobacterium sp. UBA1789
AAATAAGGCATGAGTACCAATGATGATATCGTAATTCGCATCCCTGATATCTTTTTTTATCTCTTTGATATTATTATCAGCTGAATAAAGAAGCCCTATTTTAACTCCCAAAGGATTTAATACTTCCATAAACGACTGGTAGTGCTGACGAGCCAGAATTTCTGTTGGTGCCATAATCGTACCCTGATAACCAGCTAAATAATTGGCATATAAGGCAATCATTGCCACCGCTGTCTTGCCACAACCGACTTCGCCCTGTAATAAACGATACATAAGTCTGGTGCTCTTGAGGTCATTGACAATATCATTGACTGCTGTCTTCTGGTCCAGGGTCAATTCATAGCCGAGTGTATCAATAAGTTTTTCCAGCTTTTTATCATCAATATCCTTGGCCTTTTTATGCATTTCTTCCTTATTTCCACGCATAATGGCTAAAGATAGATAGAAATTTAAAAATTCCTCATATTTAATACGGGCAATAGCCTTTTTGAGATCCTTGCTGTTTTGTGGAAAATGAATATCTCTAATAGCCGTCTTCTTATCAACCAGGCCATGTTCTTTTAATAGGAAAGATGGTAAATTATCAGCAACATCAGCACCACATTTTTTATAAACAAAGGCAATAATCTTACGAATATCATTCTGAGAAATTCCTTCTTTTAATGCATATATTGGATAAATTCCTAAAACTTCACCAAGATCCTTGGTATAACAGTTTATAGCTGTTATCTTATTGAAATTCTCATACTTACCAATGATTACAATATCACTGCCAACACTTGCCCTGATCCAGGGACGATTAAAGATACTGACAGTTAAGACCTCTTCTTCATATAAGACATTGAAACGGGTAATACTTTTTTTACCATATCGAAATGTCGAAGGATATGACAGTAATTCGCCAGAAAAAGTGACAATTTCACCATCATGAAAATCCCGATAGTGTTTAACTACATACTCTTCATAACGATAAGGATAATACTGTAATATTGCCTTTTCATCAGTCAATCCCAGGCGTAAACAGCTATCAATTCGCTTATTTGTCAGACCCATTTTAGCCAGTTCCATGATTAAATTTTAGCATTGTATTTTAAAAAAAACTGATATATAATTTAATCACCCCCGAATGGCGGAATTGGCAGACGCGCACGACTCAAAATCGTGTGGAGCAATCCATGTCGGTTCGACCCCGACTTTGGGGACCATTTTTTTATATAATGGTTATATATGGATATTAAAGATCTAAAATTAAGTCCAAAAAGAAATAAGATAGTAACAAGCCTTGATATGAAGACAACAGAAGATATTTTAANNGTTCGACCCCGACTTTGGGGACCATAAGGAAAAAGAAATGTATCAACTGATACATTTTTTCTTTATAATGAGCATAGAGGACAAAATATGAATAATATATTGAATAAAAGTCAACAAAAACCCAATGAAGACTATGTTGAAATCAGAATTCCCAAAAGTACCTATAAGCTCTTTAATGCGGCCTATGACCACGAAATAATCGAGCCTAGCGAAAGACACAAAGAATATTCAAGACGCACCAGAACAATCAATTCTGACCTATACCAAAGACCAGAAAGCTATATTCAAAAAGAAGAAGCCAGAGGCATTCTTAAAGAAGGCACACTGGAAGATTCTCTCTTCTATCCTGGTACGAAGCATCAATATTGGACCTATACTTCCAAATATCTCAATAATAACGATGATGTTCCCCTGCTTGTCTTTCTCGATGGCCAGTTTATGATGAGAAGTCAGGATGATAAACGACCTGAAATCCTTAATCTGATTGATAATCTGGAAAAAGAAGGATCTATTAAACCCTGTGTCTGCGCCTTTTTGGCATTTGGCGTTCCTGGTCCTGGCCAGCCGGTTATGGGCTTTAGAGAAGGTGAAGTCAATCGTTCTTTTGAATATGACATGACATCAGATTGGCATGCCCGCTTTCTTGTTGAAGAATATTTGCCATTTGTCTTAAAAGACCAGCCAGTTTCCGATAATCCTCATGACCACTATATCTGCGGTATATCCTCATCCGGTTTAGCTGCATTCAGTGTTGCCTGGTTCAGAAGTGATTTTTTTGGCAATGTTTTTGGTGCCAGCCCCAGTTTTGCCAATATCCGAAGTGGCATCATCTGGCCGTCTGTCTTAAGGCTCAGTGATCAAAAAGATATCCGGATTTTTAATGTAGTCGGTCGCCACGATTGTGATAATCTCTTTGGAAACTGGTTAGCCAATAACTATGCTTTGGCCTGTGCCCTCTATTATAAAAATTATGACCCTCGTTATTATGTTTCTGAAGGTGGCCACTCTTTTGATGTCTACTACTATATGCTGCCATATGGTTTAAAATGGCTCTTTAGTAAGATAGACGAAGAAATACCTAATGTTGAAAGACTGACCTATCCGGAAATGCTACTATAAAACTTCAATCTTTTGCACAGGCAGAGGG
Organism: Solobacterium sp. UBA1789; assembly: GCA_002314515.1. GTDB lineage: Bacteria > Bacillota_I > Bacilli_A > Erysipelotrichales > Erysipelotrichaceae > Colivicinus. Next base: position 3,203 of record DCGB01000069.1, read on the forward strand.
CCACAGCTTTCTGCCTGACTAAAGTAAATATTGACTTTAGAGCTTTGGGTATTATATTATTAATAAGCACTAGGGGTGTGGTACAATGGT
>DCGB01000069.1:3310-3634 GCA_002314515.1 Solobacterium sp. UBA1789
GTAGCACATCGGTCTCCAAAACCGCTAATGCGAGTTCGATTCTTGCCACCCCTGCCATAAAAAAACAAGCCTCATTCGAGGCTTTTTTCTATAGAATCCACAATAGAACAGAATGGGCAATGAAGAAAGCTAAAGCGCAATCGACAAAGAAATTACCAATAAACAAAAGGAAAACCTGATAGACATTAACTGGCTTTTTTACTTTGATATGAACATAAGTTTTTGTAATGATCAGAATTATGGCAATGATATAAATGACTGCCAGGAAAATACTCATATAAGAAACATATTTATCAGGAATTCTGAACAAGCCATATAAAATCG
>DCGB01000069.1:3685-5486 GCA_002314515.1 Solobacterium sp. UBA1789
CATAGCCATAACAAAACTTGGGAACATTTCAATAAAAGAACCATGGGCCAAGGCATAAATAATTGCAGTTGTATAAAGAGCAAAATATTTGCCATAACGTGACAAACATTTAAGCAAAACACCACGGAAGGCATATTCTTCAACAAAAGGTGAAACCAGACAGAAACACAAGATATAAATGATATTATCCAGATTATCAACATTGATAGTAACACCAATACCCGAAACCAGCTGACCAGGAATGTTGATATAAGCACCCAAGGCCGTCATTACAAAGATAGCTGCTGATACCAGAGAAAAGAAAACCAGTGAATCACATAAGATTTCTTTTAGCGTAATACCATTATCACTATTAAAAGACTTTAATGTCTTCCTGGTTGCCATTCGCAAAATAAAAAACGGAATGATTGTGCCAAACAGGAGACAGAATAAATCTGTCAGTAATAATAAATCAAAGCCCTTAAATTCCACAATTCCTTTGATTGTTAAAAATTCCTTGATTAGTTGTGGCAGCAACAAAACTAAAAGGCTATATAAAATAAGCACCAAACCAATGGTTCTAAATTCATTAATCGCAAAACGTCTGCTTACAGTTTTTATTTTATTTTCTGACACTTAAATAATTATAAACTATTTTTACAGTCAAGGAAAAGACCTAATCATCAGGGGTTATAATAATAGTATGTTACTAATTAATGATTTAACTCTCTATCTTGATGAAAAAGATGATGTTATTGAAAAACTAATTTCTTTAAAACTTAAGCTGCCAAAAGAAGAAATAATCAGTTGGCAGTATCATCATAAGGCTCTGGATGCCCGCAAAAAACTCTGTTACAACTGTCAGGTTTTAGTTGAAGTTAAAGATGAAAAGAAATATCTGAAAATTAAAAATGTCTCTCTATATCAGAAAGTCAATACTTCCCCTATTAGAGTTCAAAGTGACAAGAAGGTAATCATTATCGGCTATGGCCCTAGTGGCATCTTTGCCGCCTGGCGTCTAATGGAAGCCGGTATAAAACCCATCATTATTGAAAAAGGTTCTCGAATTCCTCAAAGAGAAAAAGATGTTGATGAATTCTTCAAAAAGGCCATTCTCAATGAAAACTCCAATATTCAATATGGCGAAGGTGGTGCTGGTACCTTTTCCGATGCAAAACTGATGACCAGAATTAAGGACCCCTTTGTTGACTATATAATGGATGTCTTTGTCAGACATGGTGCTGATCCCAAAATAAAATATGAAGCTCATTCGCATATAGGAACCGACAGAATCCGCCAGATTATCACAAGAATCACCGATGATATGATCTCNNNNGATCTCACGAGGAGCTGAATTTCATTTTAATGAAGAATTAACAGATTTATCAATTGAAAACAACAAGATTAAAGAGGTCATTACCAGCAAGAATAAGTACTTTGCTGATTATGTACTTTTGGGTATTGGTCACAGTGCCCGTAAGACAATAAAAATGTTAAAAGACCAGGGTATCTATATCGAAAAAAAGGATGTCTCACTGGGCTTTAGAGTTGAACACCCTCAAAGCCTGATTGATGAAAAACAATATCACAGTCAGAAACATCCGAAACTGGAAGCCGCAGAATATTTCCTGCGCTACAAAGGAGAAAAAGGCGTATATTCTTTCTGTATGTGTCCCGGTGGCATAGTTGTACCAGCTTGCAGCGAAAAAGAAAGTGTGTTAACTAATGGCATGTCTTATGCAGCCCGAGATTCAAAAATAGCCAATTCAGCTATTTTAATCCAAATTCCCCAGGAAGAATATCCTGATGGAGACGAGTTATC
>DCGB01000043.1:0-5943 GCA_002314515.1 Solobacterium sp. UBA1789
ATGGCTTTATCACTGGTGATGATGGAAAAGAAGTATTTGTACACTTTTCTGCAATCGTTCAGGATGGCTACAAGTCATTAGAAGATGGACAGGCTGTTAGTTACGACGTAAATGATGGAGATAAAGGTCCTCAGGCTGTTAATGTAACTAAGATTTAACCTATATAAACCGATGCAAAAAAAACAGCTGATTCAGCTGTTTTTGTTTGTTTAATCAATATTTTTGGTTGCAATCAGATCAACACCAGTACCAGCGATATCAGAAACGATAATATCACCGATTTTCTTAGGAGCATCAACTTCTGTTTTTGTAATGACTTCCATAACCTGGAAAATCATGTCCTTAGGAACTGCTGTCTTTGTCTTTACAGACAATCTTGGTAACCTGGCACCATTAATCTTAACTGTTGAAGTGACAATACGTGTTGGATTGGTAACCTCATTTTCCGCATAATTCTTACCGCGGATACAGGTATTACCACTAACCTTAATATCACTACCATCGATTGTAACAGTCAAAGCACAACCCATTGGACAACCGATACAAGTCAATTCTCTTTTTTCCATCTTATGCCTCCTCGGTGCAAACTACCAGTTCGCTAATACCCTGAAGCTGTTCTTTTTTCAGAACAACATTTTCCATTTCGCCTGGTGCCAGAATCAGCTTCATCTGCTTCGATAATTCCTTACCATCACCATAGACCTTGATAAAACGCTTCTTATAGACATTATCAACACGGAAACGCAGAGTTACAGTATCAGTCATATTGGCGACATCAATCTTTTGAGGAACAGTATAACGAACACCATTCTTTGGTGTAACATTCAGATAAGACTGATGTGCAGTTTTATTCTTAATATAAGCTGCAGCCTTCTTGCCAGCTAAAGCAGCCTCAGAAGATACATAGTCAACCAGATCATGTACATGTAAGACATTACCACAGGCAAAGATACCATCAACACTGGTCTGAAGATCATCATTAACAACCGGACCATTGGTAATACGGGATAATTCAATATTAGCTGCCTTACTTAATTCATTCTCTGGCAATAAACCAACAGAAAGCAGTAAAGTATCACAGTCATAATCAATCTCTGTACCTGGAATCGGCTTACGATCTGGACCAACCTCAGCAATTGTCACACCCTCAAGACGCTTTTTACCACGGATATCAACAACAGTATGACTTAAATATAAAGGAATATCGTAGTCATTCAGACATTGAACGATATTACGCTTTAAACCACCGGAATATGGCATAATTTCCGCAACAGCCTTAACCTTGGCGCCTTCCAGTGTCATTCTTCTGGCCATAATTAAACCAATATCACCAGAACCCAGAATAACAACTTCCTTACCGACATCATAACCTTCAATATTCATCAGACGCTGAGCAGTACCGGCTGAATAAATACCAGCTGGACGTGAACCAGGGATATTCAGAGCACCACGAGGACGCTCACGACAACCCATAGCCAGGATAATAGCCTTAGCCTCTATTGTCTGTAAACCATCTTCTTTTGATACATAAGTGACCTGATGATCATTATTGATATCAATAACCATTGAATTAAGCTTATAAGGAATTTTTGCCTCATTAACCTTTTCAATAAAACGATAGGCATATTCTGGACCAGTTAATTCTTCATTAAAAGTATGTAAACCAAAGCCATTATGAATGCACTGATTCAGGATTCCGCCTAATTTATCATCTCTTTCCAGAATCAGAATATTATCAATACCCTCTTCATGCAGGGAATAAGCAGCAGCTAAACCGGCAGGTCCACCACCAATAACAATTACATCGTACATTATTTGACCTCCATCTTGCCCAAAAGCATATTAGAGCCCTTAGAGTTTTTATTAATATCCTCAACCTCTAATTTCAATTCCCTAGCCAGAATTTCCATAACCTTTGGCGAACAGAAACCACCCTGACAGCGTCCCATACCAGCTCTGACACGACGCTTAACACCATCTAAAGAAACAGCGCCTGGTTTACGTCTGATGGCATCGATAATTTCACCCTCAGAAATTTCTTCACAACGGCAGATAATATTACCATATAAAGGATTCTTCTTAATAAGTTCAGCTCGGCTTTCCTTATCCATTTCTCTTAAACAAGGAATAGCTTCTCTGGTTGAAACATATTCGGTTTTCTTCTTGTAGTTATATTTATTTGCTACCATCTCTGCCATATATTGTCCAATAGCTGGAGCAGAAGATAAGCCTGGAGATTCAATACCTGCGGCATCAAAGAAATCCTCAGCTGATTCCTTTAAAATGAAATCGCCACCCTTTTCATGTGCTCTAAGGCCTGAAAAAGAAGTGATGACCTTATTTAATGGAATATTTTCAACGCTGGGTTTAGCAGTTGAAATAATCATATCCAGATCAGCCTGAGTAGTAGCTGTATTGTCCTTATCATCAAGAACAGTTGCCGAAGGACCAATCAGCATATTGCCATGAACAGTTGGTGTTACCAGAACACCCTTACCAGCAGCTGTTGGCAGCTGGAAAATTGTCTTTTCAACTAAACCGGTTGTTTCCTTGTCAAACAGACAATAGTCACCCTTCTTTGGCTGAATATGTAATTTATCTTCACAAAGAAGATTATGAATCATATCAGAATAAAGACCAGCCGCATTGATAATGGCCTTTGTCTCAAATTTACCATTTAAAACATAGTGACCATCTTTGCGCTCTATTTTGGTAATTGCTTCATTAAAATAGAAGTCAGTACCATTGGCAGCTGCATTTTCTGCCAAAGAGAAAGTCAATTCAAATGGGCAGACAATACCTGCTGTTGGTGCATATAAGGCTGCAACAACATTCTGCGAAATAGCTGGTTCAATCTGACGAACTTCATCACCAGAGATGACCTTTAGTTCTTCAACACCATTGGCCAATCCTCTTTCATACAGTTCCATTAAAGCCGGACGGTCTTTTTCATCAAAACAGAGAACCAGAGAACCATTCTGCTTATAAGATACTTCCAGATCTTCACACAATTGAGGCATCAGCAGATTACCCTTGACATTCATTTTGGCTTTCAATGATCCGGTTTCGGCATCAAAGCCTGCATGAACAATTGCACTATTGGCCTTGGAACTACCTGAGCAGACATCTTCTTCTTTTTCAATAAGTGCGAGCTTTAAATCATAAAAAGACAGCTCACGGGCAATGGCACAACCTGTTACGCCACCACCAATAATAATTGCATCATAGAGCATATTTTATACAACTCACTTTCCTTATTAAATATAACATCTTTTTAACATAAAATGATATCATAGACACGAAAAGGGACCAAACATGAACGAAATAAATTATGAAAAAATACAGAGCTTAACAAAAGAACTGATTCATATCAGCTCTATCAACGGCAAAGCTCAACAGGAAAAGAATATTGCCAGCTTTATCTATGATTTTTTTAAGAATATCCCTTATTTTACACAACACAATAAACATCTGCTTAAAGTCAGCACGACAAATGATGAAATAGAACGGCAAAGCATAATTGCCCTCTATAAAAAAGAAAATATCAAAGATACCATTATTCTAATGGGCCATCTGGATACTGTTGATATTGAAGATTATGGCAACATCAAAGAATATGCCACTGATCCTGATAAATTACCTCAGAAGCTGCAGGAAAACTTTGAACTTGATCAGGAAATCATTGAAGACATCAAATCAGATAAATATCTTTTTGCCCGGGGTTCTTTAGACATGAAAGCCGGTCTGGCCAATCAGATGCTGGTATTTAAATACTTTATTGAACATCCTGATGAACTCAACGTCAACCTCCTCTTTTTAGCAGAATGCGATGAAGAAGATAATTCTCATGGCATAATTTCCTCATTAAGAGTTCTTTCTGCTTTAAAAGATGAGGAAGATCTTAACTATATCAGCGCTATTAATGCTGACTTCACAACCCCACAGAATAAAGATGACCAAAATCACTATATCTATCTGGGAACTGTAGGAAAAATCCTGCCATGTTTTATGTGCTTTGGTAAAGAAGCTCATGCCGGAAGTCCCTTCCAGGCCCTGGATCCCAATTATCTGATTTCGCTTATCAATAAAAACATGAGCTATAATGCTGAATTCTGTGACTATGCCAATAAAGAATGCTCAGTTCCGCCTATCAGCTTAAGACAAAGCGATACAAAAGATAAATATACGGTTCAAACAGCCCTGAGTGCCTATACCTGTTTTAACTATATGCTTCATTCCACAAAGCCGGATGAGGTCATGGAAAAATGCTTAAAAGTGGCTGAATCATCTTTTGAAGAAGCCATCAGCAATATCAGCAGTCAATATGAACAATATTGTCAAAAGGCTAATATCGCCTATCATAAACTAAACTGGCAAACCCGAGTTTATTCCTTTGAACAGTGGTATCAGAATATTCTGAATAAAAAAGATATACGGCAGTTAATAAATGACTATGCCAGAGAAATCCTGAAAGAAAAAATCGATTTAAGAATCTTCTGTGTTCGCCTGATCCAGAAAATCAGAGAATTTGACGACAACAGAGAACCCTGCATCATTGTTTTCTTTGGCTCCATGTTTTATGCCAATATTGAAATAAAAGGCGAAAACAGTAAAGAAAGAAAATTAATCGATTCTATCAATGAGATAGTTAAAAAAAGCAGTGACAAGTCATTAAAAGTACGCTATTTTTATCCCTATATTTCCGATATGAGCTTCCTGAATACCAATTTGAATGAAGAAGAAATCACCAAGCTTTTAAATAATTCACCAATGTATCCTTATAACTATGATTATCCATATGAAGATATAAAGAATATTTCCATGCCGGTGGTCAATATTGGTACCCATGGCAAAGATGGTCATATGTTAAGTGAAAGACTGGAAAAAGACTATTGTTTTAAGACCCTGCCAGAGCTGCTTTATCTATGCATTAAAGAACTGGGAAAGTGATGTATACTAAAATATATGAGACTTTCTTATATCAGCGAAAAAGAATTTGATGATTTCGCCCTCAGCCAGGAACGCAGTAATTTTGTTCAATCTTCTGCCTGGGCAGCTGTCAATCAGAAACGTAATTTCAAAACTCATCTTCTGGCTTTAAAAGATGATGAAGATAAGATAATAGCTGCAGCCTTATTATTGGAAAAAAAGATACTGAAGTATGCCAGCTTTTACTGTCCCCGCAGTTTTCTTGTTGATTATCACAACAAAGAAGTCATTAAAAAGATGCTGGATGCCCTGAAGGCCTTTGTCAAGGAACACAATGGTCTTTATTTGCGCATTGACCCTGACTTAATCATTCGCCAATATGATGGTGAAGGTCAGGTCATAAATACTAACGAAGAATATCTTTCTTTAATTGATTTTTTCAAAGAAAACGGCGGTACCTACAAGGGTTTTACGACTAATTTTGCCGATACTTCTGCACCTCGTTTTACTTTCCGCGTCAATATCAATCGAAGCGATGAAGAACTCATCAATTCTTTTCATAATCGAACACGGGCCATCCTGAAGGTTGGCAATCCCAATCGTCTGATCTGCACCAAAAATGAAGATAAAGATCTTGAAGAATTCTATGATGTCATGAAACAGACATCTCTTCGAAAGAAACTCTATATTGAACCAAAATCTTTCTTTGATAATTTCTATCACTGTCTTCATGATCACGATATGTCAGATGTCTTTGTAGTCAAAGCTGATGTTGAAGATCTGAAAAAAGTCTATCAGGAAAAAGAAAACAGTATCAATGAAGAATTTGATCTCTGCAATAAAAGACCTGATGGTCCCAAAAAAGATAACAAACTCAAGGATCTTGAACAAAAGAAAGCCAGACTGCTTAAAGAAAAAGTCATTATTGACAATACCAGAGAAAAAGAACTCATTCTGTCTGCTATCATTACAGCCAGATTTAAAGATAAGGTCTGGCTCATTCATGGTGGCAAT
>DCGB01000043.1:5995-7688 GCA_002314515.1 Solobacterium sp. UBA1789
TTTTAAATGCCAATTATCTGCTTTATTTTGAAATTATGAAAGATGCCCGTGATAGAGGTTATCAGACTGCCGACTTCTATGGCAGCGAAGGTGTTATTAATAAAAATTCACCATTATATGGCATTTATCTCTTTAAAACCCGCTTTGGCGGTGATTTCGATGAATTCATTGGTGAATTCGACTTTATTGTCAAACCATTGACCAATGCCGTAATTCAAAGACTGATAAGTATCCGTCGCCGTTATCTCTATAAAAAATCATTAAGAAAGGCCAAACATGAAAATAATTGAACTGACCAAGGAAAAATTTGATGATATCATTCGTGATTTTCCCAACCTGTCTTTTTATCAGAATTCCGGTTGGGCAACATTAAAAAGCTATACCGAATGGGAAGCCTTATATCTGGCCTATCTCAATGATAAAAACGACTACGAAGCTGCCGGACTCTTTCTTTTGAAAAAAACACCTTTAATCAATGCTTATCTGGCCTATTGTCCCCGTGGTTATCTGATTAATTTCAACGACCTGGTGGTCTTAGACAGTTTTCATCAGGATCTGGTTAAATTCTTAAAGGAGCGTAAGGTCTTTGAACTGATTATTGATCCTTATCTCCCATTAAATAAAAGGGATATCAATGGCGATATTGTGGAAAAAAGTTTTGACAATAGACCAGTTGTTGACCACCTCATCAAACTTGGTTACCAGCATAATGGCTATAATCTTTACTATGAAAACCTGCAGCCAAGGTGGCTGTTCCGTTTGAATCTTAAGAATAAAGATATGGAAGAAATCTTCCAGGAATTCAAAAAAGAAACCAGACGTCGTATTCTTAAAAAAGATCTCTATGCCATTAATGTCAGGGAAATGACAAAAGAAGAGATTCCTCAATTCAAACAGTTGATGAATGATACTTCTATCCGTCGGGGATTCAATGATCGCTCCTTAGGCTATTATGAACAGATGTATGCTGCCTTACATGATAAGGGTATTCTCAAATATATGGCAGCTGAACTGGATGTAGACAAATGTCGTAACAATATTGAAAAAGAAATTAGGAAGTGTGAAGAAAACATTGCCCGCTTTGAACTGCATCCACAGAATAATGCCGGCAAAATCAAAGAAGAAAATGTCACTTTGAATTCCTTTAACAAGATACTTGAACAACTAGACAGATGTGAAAACAAATATGGCAAAAAAGCCATCCTAAGCTGTGTCTGCCTGCTAAGTTGTGGTAAGGAAAGTATTATGTTGCTGGCAGGAAATGATGAAGAATATCTGCAGCATTTCAATACTTCCAATATTATCGTCTATGAATTGATAAAGATGGCCAAGGAAAGTGGCTATGACTATTATAATTTCTATGGCATCAGTGGCAACTTTGATCCTAAAAATGAAAGTTATGGCCTATATGCCTATAAGAAACAATATGGTGGTGAGGTTGTTGAACTGATAGGTCAGTTCTCCTATATCATCAACGAGAAAAATAAAAAGCTCTATGATAAAGCCTATAGCTTATATCGCAAAATCAAAAGGTGATGTTAACATCACCTTTCATTTCGTGCACTTATTAAAGCCTTTATCAGCTCTTCAGCCTTAGCTACCCGATCAGCAGCCTTAACAATAGCGCTTGAACAGCCGGTACCATCAGAACCATTCTTAATAATCCGATAGACATCATCACCTGAGGCCACCG
>DCGB01000043.1:7731-8355 GCA_002314515.1 Solobacterium sp. UBA1789
GATATCTTTATTGATAGCTCTGATTAGACGACTGCTTTCTTTCATATATTCATCACTTGAAATCTGTAAAGAGCCGATACGTTCATCTTCTTCGCAGACTATGACATTTGGTCTAAGCACGGCAACAGCTTCACATTCCTTATATGAATTGACACAGACACGGCTGATCAGCGAATATTTATCACATAGTTCAATACAGTGGGCAAGGTCTCTTGTACCCAATGGTCTTTCAACATGATTCAAATTGACTGATTTGGCCCCGGCATCCTTCAGCATTTCGGCTGTTATCTTACCCATACCCCGGCCTGGGGCAATGGGATCAAGATTCTGGGATTCAACGATAATCTTTTTGGTATTTCTGACAATTTCTCTTAAATCCAGGAGATTAGAGATCAAAATAACTTCGGCATCATATTTTATCGCAAGCTTATCGATTTCCTTGGCTAATTCCAATAAGTCCTGACCATAGATGGCAGTTTTGGCATTGATACCCAAATAAGGGCCCTTTAATATATTGTTTTTATACATTGATTATCTCCATTTACTATATATATTATTTTATCAATAAAGACCAAAATAGCATATAATAAGAAAGATAAGCCGACTTAGCTCATCCGGTAGAGC
>DCGB01000043.1:8384-9207 GCA_002314515.1 Solobacterium sp. UBA1789
CAAGTCCTATAGTCGGCACCATAAAAGAAATGGGCATCTTCATCAGGAAGATGCTTTTGTATAACTTATTTAAAAGTGAAGTGATAAAAGCGATTATAAGTTATTATTATTTATGAAATAGAGTGTTGAACTATAGCAGCTGTTTGTAATTAATAATGCTATAATTATTTCATTTTATCAGGAGGCAATAATAAATGATTTTGTCAGAAGAAAAAATTAACCTTAATCGGCAAAAAGAATTTGATGTAATGAAGGCCTTAACTATTTTTATTATGGTTACAATTCATGTTTATGAGGAATTGTCCATTGCAGATCTTGAATTACCATGTTCAAACACTTTCGATGTTATTCTACAATTTCTTGGTGGCCCATTAGGTGCAACTGTCTTCATGTTTACACTGGGAATTGGACTTTCTTATTCGTCGCACCGCACGCCAAAGGATTTCTTTATTCGTGGTATTAAATTATTTGTCGGTGCTTATCTTTTAAGTATCGCTCGTTCAACAATTCCGTATTTACTTACGATGAACGGTGGTTTTGACTTAGACTGGTTTTTGTTTGTCACATTCAATATCGATATCTTACATTTTGCCGGATTATCATTCATCCTCTTTGCATTACTTAAAAAGCTGAATATTCCACCCATTGGCGTTTGTGCGATTGCCATTATCATGCAAGCAATTGGTTTATTGCTCGGTTCATCATTTAAATATGATTCAGTCTTTGAAATTTACTTTTTCGGTTTATTTGTTAAAACTGGCTATCAAAGCTGTTTCCCATTATTACTATGGTTCATTTATCCATCGCTTGGTCTTCTATATTC
>DCGB01000005.1:0-1742 GCA_002314515.1 Solobacterium sp. UBA1789
AGCATAATGTCTTTTGTTGCGATAATCAGTCAAAGCAACCATGGCAACTTTTGGAACAATCAGACCAAAAGCCAGGTGTAACAAAGTATACTGATAAGAATACATGTTGTTGTCTTCATCAAACATTATGCCTGTTGCATACCACCACTCACGATTTCCAGAATGAATGCCCCATTCTTTTTCAAAAGAACCATGGTCTTTTCCCAGATATTTGATTTTTTTCATACTTGTCTTCCTTATTTATTAAGCAATTCTATTTCTCTTTTTGCCAGTTTTAATAATGTTTCATCTTCAACATATGATGCAATATTTCCATCACAGAAACGTTCGCCTCTTTGAATAAAAGTAAACATTACTTTAATATCTTCAAGATTCATCTCTTCAATTGCCAGATCAGAAACCCTATCCTCATATTTTGTAAAATAATCAATATCAAAATCCAAAGAAGCTAAAAGAACAGATATTTCCTTTGGATATTGAGGATAGGAATCATAGATAATTTTTGGATTGGTTTCCAGAAAATCAATGATGGACTGCAATTCTTCTTTATTTAAATTCATGACTTATCACACAGTTTTTACCGTTTTTCTTACCATAATATAAGTTATCATCCGCGCGCTTTATTAATGAATCAATAGTATCGCCTTTTTCATAGTTTGCGATTCCTATGGTAATGGTAATGGCGATTTCTTTATCATCATAAATGATCTTATGATTTTCAACATTACAACGAATATTGTCGGCTAACAGCATTGTTTCTTCAGCATCCTCATATAGAATGATTAACATCTCTTCGCCACCATAGCGGAAAACATCACCTTTTCCATCAATGCCATCACAAATGATACCGGCAACATCTTTCAATACTTCATCACCACAGCTATGACCATAGTTATCATTAACCAGTTTGAAATCATCCAGATCAATCATGATTAAAGAAAAGTTCTGCTGATTATTTCCAGCCTTTTTTAAAGCATCATTCAAAAAAACGTCCAAACGACGGCGATTGCGTAACATGGTCAAACTATCATAGTCAGCAATCTTTGTCAGTTCATTAGCCAGACCCTTTTCAATTAGGCCCGTAACAGCCCAAATAGAACCAAGGCCCAAAAACAATAAAACCAGTCTTAAAATAACTTCTGGTATAAAAAATTCATCTCTGACAGGCAAAAGTCTATCAGGAATAATTAACCAGGAAACAAAAATAGATAGGACTATTTCAATACTGGCACAGGCAACCATTTTACTATCTAAAAATACTGCTGCCAATGTTGCAAAGAAAAGCGAATAAGCCCAGATACCACGGCTGGGAACCATATAAGAAATAAAATTCCATTGAATAAAACACAGAATCAACAAGAAAATCTTGCCATTTCTTAAAACCTTTGGCTTAATAATGCCATTTTCGTCTTCGCAATTATTCCGGAAATAAAATCCTATCAAAGTATAAATAATGCAGGTTATATCGAAAATAATGATAGTCCAATCAGGAACATCATTATAAAAACCAAGTATTCTCAACAAAGAAACTGTCGCACCGGCACTTAGGGTTATGGACGGAATTACAATGATGATGAATTTAAATACTTTGTTTATATAAATTTCAATAGGAGTTAATCCATTGTTATCCATCACAATCAGTCAATAAGTTTGGCAAATTCGTTTTCTGGCAAAGGTTTATAGAAAAGATAACCCTGAACATAGTCACAGCCACAGTCCCTAATCGCATTAAACTGTTCTTC
>DCGB01000005.1:1779-3162 GCA_002314515.1 Solobacterium sp. UBA1789
AGATTATGTGACATATCAACAATACTCTTAACAACGCCAACAATTTTCTCATTATCAGTAATCTTCCGGGAAAAAATAATATCGAGTTTAATGACATCAAACTCATAATCGGTAATCATTCCCAAAGATGAGAAGCCACTGCCAAAATCATCAACCATGATTTCTGCACCATTCTTTCTGAATTCAGATAGAACCTTTAACATGTGCTCGGTAATATTTTCATATGTTGATTCTGTTATTTCAAAACGTGGACGAATATATTTGGTAGCACCTTTGATAATATCATTGATTTCCTTGACCATTGTTTCATCAAAAAGATCATCACGAGACAGATTGACTGATATTGGAACAACGTTTTTATTATTATCAAGTCTATCCTGCACAAAATCATAGACACTCTTGGCAATGATTCTATCAAGATTGGATACCAGATTTTTCTTTTCCAGAACCGGAATAAAGACACCAGGACTGATAACACCCATCATTGGACTTATCCAGCGGGCAACGGCTTCAGCAGACACAATCTCCCTTGTCTTACAGTCAACGATTGGCTGATAGTATGGATGAAACTGGTCTTCATTGATGGCCTTATCAATCTCACCCAGAATTATTGTTTCTTCATTATAAGTAGCTTCCGATTTTTTATCATAGAAAGCATAATGTTTATTACCGGCATTATGAACAAAACGAATAGCTGTACTGGCACGATCGATCATTGAATCAACAGAAAGACTTCGATCATTGATATCAAAGATACCACAATGTAAATTAGCCATAAGACTGCGACCATTTTCTTCAAAAGTCAGCTGGCAGACAGAAGATAATTCACTGATTTTTAAATTTCTTTTATCAACAAGACAAACAAAGCGGTCAGCATTCAAACGGCCAATCAGGCGTGGAGAAATCGGCGATTTTATCAGGTGTTTAGCAACAGCTGCCAAAAAGCGATTGCCGCCTTCAATACCATAGATTGAATTTATTGCCTTAAATGAAAAGACATTGAAATACATCAGAATATAGTCTCTACTATAATCATTCTGCAAAATGTTAGTCGCCTTTTTAATGAAACCAATCTGACTCTGAGTCTTGGTAATAGCATCAATCTCTATCGTATCAGCCAGATAGACATTCTGCCACATGATAACCAGACTGGCGACCGTAATAACAGAAATTGCAAAAGTTACAACACCAGATCCCAAAAGACCAGCTGCCTCAACCGGACCAAAAATATAAGGATTAATTATTGAATAGACAACAATAAACAAGTCATATATACCTAAAATAACTATCAGATAAATACGACGGGTTTTTTCCGATATCATAACCATGGCATGGAAACCAATTAATAAATATGGGAACATTACAGCACCATAGGCCAGTGTC
>DCGB01000014.1 GCA_002314515.1 Solobacterium sp. UBA1789
TCTCCCCATAATATTTCCTCCTTTGAAATAATGATAAAAGAAAAAGTAGACTATTTTATGATGTGTACCCAATATCCTAGACATTAATTTGTCTTGTGTTAATTGGATTATATCATTAAGAAATCAAGCTAATGGATGTTTCCCTATATACTACAGGGGACATCCATTTTGTTTTTGATTGAATTCTTAAATTGTTATAGTAATAAATATATCCATCTAATGCTTCTTTGAATTCTTCAAATGTTTTGTAGTCTTTCTCATATCCATAATAGATTTCGTTTTTAAGTGTTCCAAAGAAGGATTCCATTATGCAGTTATCGATACAGTTGCCTTTACGAGACATTGATTGAATAATGCCTTTATTTTTTAGAAAAGTAACGTATCTTGAATTTTGATATTGCCATCCTTGATCGGAATGAAATATCAAACCTTCAAGGTTGTCATTAATTTTAAGGGCTTTAGATAACATATATTCAACTTGTTCAAAGTTAGGATGTAAAGATAAGTTATACGATATTATTTCGTTGTTATACATATCCATAATTGGTGATAAGTAACACTTACCCCAATTAAAGTTAAATTGTGAGACATCAGTAGTCCATTTCTTATTAGGTTTATCAGCTTTAAAATCCCTTTGAATGATATTGTCAGCGATAGTTCCTACAGTTCCAAGATATGAATGATATTTCTCTTTAGGCACTTTGCCTTTAAGATTTAACTTATTCATAAGTCTTTGAACTTTCTTATGATTAACTATAAAGCCTCTATTAAGTAGTTCATGATATATTCTTCTAACACCATATCTACCTTTATGTTCATTGAATATAAGTGTTATTTCGCCTATTAATTCTTTATTCTTGATTTCATCATTATCAGGTTTACTTATTTCAAAGTAATAAGTAGATCTAGGAAGATTAGCTGCTTCAAGTAAATCAGATAACTTATGGCCTTTAGAAACTAATTCTTTGATGAATCCTGCTTTTTCGCCTTGGCTGATAGTGCTGTATTCTGTTTTTTCTTGGCATTCTTCTCTATCACCAAGGCTCTTACTTTTTTTAGGTAGGCATTCTCCGCTTCTAAATATTCATTTCTTCTTTTAAGAAGTTTAAGCTCTTCTTTTTCGCTTATTGTTAGTTTGGTGTTATCAATTACTTTTTTCATGGGTTTAGGTTCCTTTGGATGTCTACCTCTTTTATTTAATTCTAAACCAGAATAACCTAATGTCTTATATTTTTGAACCCATTGATAAAGTTGACCAACATTTATTCCTGCCTCTATAGCTACTGATTTTTTTGATTGACCAGCTAATACTTTTGCTACCAATTCGAATCTTTCCTCAGCTGTCCAATCTTTATTAAATTGTTTGTGCTTTAAGCCATCAATGCCATGTAGATTATATAACCTTACCCAGCTCTCAATCATGGTAATAAAATTGCGATTATTAAGTTTGCACCATTTTGGCTTTATATTTTGTTTGCCAATTTTATAATTTTCTACGCATTGTAGTTTGTACTCCCATGAGTATTTCATAAAAAAATGTACCCCTTTCCTAGTGTCTAGGATTTGGGGTACATATCAATTAATCATTTCTTCTCTTTTATTTAAAATTTATGCATCTCTTACATATATACCAGGAACAAACCGACAAGCACGCCTATCAGTGTCATAACAGCTGGTGCTTTTGAACGCAACATCAGAAAGGCCTCAGGCATCAACTCGCCAAAGACCACATATAACATGGCACCTCCGGCAAAACTCAATGATAAAGATAGCCATATAGGACCAATCAGACCTAAAGAATAACCGACAAGTGCACCCAGGATCGTTGGAAGGCCCGACAAGGCTGTAACCATGACAGCCATCGTTTTACTCATACCACCGGAAATCAAAGGAACAGAAACAGCCATACCCTCAGGAATATTATGTAAACCAATAATAACCGCAACCAGTAAAGCACTATTACCAGAAATATTTGTTACATCGTTGGCAAAAGAAGCACCAATAACCATGCCCTCTGGCATATTGTGCAAGGCAATCGCAAAAGCCATGACGATACCAGCCAGAAATAGCTGCTGATTGCCATTACGGGAGCGATGTTCATAAAAATGATCAGAGTGAATCAATTCGTCCAAAGCATCTGCTGTTGCAGGATGTTCATCCTGTTCAATATGTGAAAGTTCTGGATTGGTATTTTTATCAATCAGCCAGTTAAGCAGATAAACAACACCAAAACCAGCTACACAGCCAAGAGCAACCAGCCATATAGAAACAGGGGTTTCACTGCCCTCGGGATTAAAGGATGCCGGCAAAAGATCAAAGCAGACAACTGCCAGCATAACACCAGCAGCAAAGCTCAACAAAAGACTGACAACCTTCGAAGAATCCTTTCGAAGTATAGCGCCAACCAAGCCACCCAAGCCAGTTCCTGCCATACCTGCAATTGCTGTAACGATAATGATATACCAGATCGCTTTCATAAAATGTTAGTCTCCTATAACTATTTGTTAGTATAAACTAACTTATTTCAAATGTCAAATAAAGAGCCATCAGTGATGGCTTTCTATACTTCATAAATACTTTTAATAACTGGTGGATCAAGAGGTCTATCTCTGAATCCTGTTTCAACATTGGCAAGTTCATCCAAAACCTCATAGCCCTCTACCAGCTGACCAAAGGCAGCATAAGAACCATCAAGATGTGGCGTATCAACATGACAGATAAAAAACTGGCTGGAAGCAGAATCAGGATCCATAGCTCTAGCCATAGAAATTGTTCCTCTTGTGTGCTTATGGTTGTTGACTACACCATTGGCCAGAAATTCGCCTTTGATATTTTCCTTGGAACCACCAACGCCAGTACCCTTAGGATCACCACCCTGTATCATGAAATTGGCAATAATACGATGAAAAATCAGGCCATCATAAAAATGTTCATTAAGCAATTTGCGGAAATTTGCACAAGTAATTGGGGCATTTTTTTCATCCAGTTCAAAGGACATCTTTTTGCCATCGTTCATTTCAATAATAATCACAATATAACCCTCGCTTTAACATGATTATAGCCTAAATACTGATATAATTCTAAATATGAGACAGAATATTTATGCTGTACTAGCTGCCATGATCTGGGGCATGGCCTTTGTTGCCCAAAGTGTTGGTTCACAATCTTTAGACGCCCTAAGTTTTACTGCCATCCGTTTTGCAATAGCTGCCTTTTTTCTCTTTCTTCTCTGCCGTTATCGCAACAGAGGAAAAAACTTTAAAATCACCAACGATCTCTTTAATGCATCGCTGATCAATGGCCTTATTTCTTCTGTTTCCATGGTTTGTCAGCAGATAGGCATTGCCAATACCTCCAGTGGCAAAGCAGCTTTTATTACTGCCTTATATATTCTTATTGTTCCAATTATTGAATTCTTTTTGTATAAACGCTTTAAACTTAAACTCTGTTTTTCACTTATTCTAGCCAGCATTGGCCTATACTTCCTATGCGTCAGTTCAGCTATCATTATCGGCTTTTCGGATATCAGTCTGTTTATCTGTTCCTTCCTGTGTGCAGTACAAATAATGTGCATCGACTACTATGTCAACAAGGTTGATGGTATTGAAATGGCCTGTGGACAAATGATTATATCGTCTGTCATCTGTCTTTTTGGTATGTTGTTTTTTGGCAACGTTGAATTCAGGAATGTCATAGATGCCATACCGGCCCTCTTGTATTCTGGTGCCATATCCGGTGGTATTGCCTATATCTTACAGATCAAGGCTCAAACAGGATCAGATCCTTCAATGATATCGCTGCTTTTTTCATTAGAATCTGTATTTGCCTCCCTGTTTGGCGCTATTTTTCTCAAGCAGATAATGACAGCCCGAGAATTTACTGGCTGTATAATAATTATGATTGCAATCATCATCTCGATTATTGATTTTAAGAAGGTAAAGAAAAATGATTAAAATGCTAGAAATAAGTGGAAACGCCTATGAAATTGGAAAACAGCTTGGTATCTATTTTAAAGATTTTTTAAATAAAGAAATTATTCCCTATTATGAGGCATATAAAAAAGATGGTATTGCCCAAAAGATAACGAAACTCCAGGTAAATCTCCAAAAAGAATTTCCCGAAGGACTAGAAGAAATCAATGGACGAGCTGATGGTGCCCAAATAGATCGTAATGTCTTTTTTCTCATGTTCTGCCCGGAAATATTTGATTTAGCCTGTGGCTGTACAACCGTAATGATGAAAGATAAAAACGGTAATGTCCTCTTTTCTCACAACGAAGACGATAGTAACTTCTCTGAAGAAAATGTGGCTCTTGTCAGATATAACTATAAAGACCATTGGATAGTTGGCTATACCATGGCTACTAAACTGATTGGCTGCTTCTTTGGCTATAATTCCTATGGCCTGGCATTTTCTTCCAACAGTATTTCCTGCTTTGAAAAAAAGACCGACAATCTTTCCCGTTATATCACTGAAAGAAAAATATTGAACGCCAAAACAATTGAAGAAGCTATTGAAATAGCCAGAAGCCTTGTTGTTGCCTCACCATTCAGCATTAATGTTCTTGATATTGAAAAAAAAGAAGCCATCAACATTGAAAAAGACTATGAAGATATCTATCTGACAGAACTAGATGACCGCTATGCCCGCTCTAATCATTTTTTAAAAAAGAAAGGCGAAATAAAAATATCTACAAATTCACTCTTCCGCTATCAAAAAAGTCAGGAACAGATTGATAAATTAAATAAAGAAAATGTCAAACTCGAAGATCTGATCAATATTCTGGCCTATCATACCGATGATTTCTATCAGACTATTGAAATCGACTGTCAGCCTAATAATCCTGCCAACGGCAGAACGGTTGCCAATTTTGCTGTCGATACAATCAACAAAAAAGTAATCATCAAAGACCGCATCGGTGGCCATCGCATAGTAATGAATTATTATGAATTCAATGACCTCAACAACAATCAATAAGCATCACATAAAAGCTACTGAAGTAGCTTTTTCATTATCCATAAACAAATATTTCTGTTAAAATTAAAAACAATAATATTTAGAAAGTTTATGAGAAAAAACAATGAAAAAAAACAGTAAAATAAACAATAATTCAAAAGAAAAACATATCGAACTCATTCATAAGCTTGATGGCGAGGGCATTGATCTGGTCTCAGAATGCATTATTAACTATTTTACTGGTCTTATTGATAAACAGAAAATTACGCGTATTCGTCTCAGTATTGAAGAAAGTCTGGGCCTATGGTGTGAAAATGCCAAAGAAAATGACCAGCTTAATTTAACTATTAGCCAAAGCTTTAGTGGTTATAAAATCCGCCTCTTGGCTGATGGGCCAACATTAGACCCCTATGCCAAACAGGATGATTCAACGGGCAACGAATTCAGCAATCGCCTTTTGGTTGAACTGGGTCTGGTTCCTGAATACTATCGTGATGGTAATAAAAATGGTCTATATTTTAAAATTAACCGAAAACCAATGAATCCAATCCTAAAGATTCTTCTGGTTATTGTTGCCGCTATCATTATTGGCATGACAATAAATGCTCTTGTACTAAAGAAATAGTAAATGCTTTTAACCAAAACTTTTTAACTCCTTTATATACTGCCTTCTTTAGACTATTGAGCACTATTGCCGGTCCAATGATTTTCTTAAGCGTTGCCTGGGGTATTTATGGTATAGGTGATTCCATTACATTGGGAAGAATTGGTAAAAAACTATTTGGTTTATTTATTTCTATTAATATGGCTTCTGCCTTATTTGCTATTGTTGGCTATCCATTAATTGGACCAGCATTAAGCAATACTGAAAAAACTTTATCAGGCATTTCCGTAATCTTTAATATGATATTAGATATTATTCCTTCCAGTATTGTTACTCCTTTTGCTGAAGGCAATACCCTACAGATTATCTTTATGGCTATTATTATTGGAACAGCTATGTTATTTTTAGGCAGAAGAACAGAAACAGTAGCAATTTTTATTGAACAGATCAATTATCTGATTCAGTTTCTTATGCAGTTTGTTGCCAGCACCGTTCCATTAATTACTTTCCTGGTTATTTTAAATCTAATGATTTCTGATAAAATTACCGTTTTCCTTGGTAGCTGGAAACTTCTTGCTCTCTATGTGCCTATAACATTGGCTGCTATTATCATATTATTTGTGTGGGCGGGCTTCATTCTAAAAGTATCGCCATTTAAGATGCTGAAAAAGAGTCTGCCACTATTCTTAATGGCTCTGACAACTGCCTCATCTTCAGCCTGCTTTGATATCAACATGCAGATAACCAACAAAGAAATGGGTGTTGATTCCTCTTTGGCAGCCTTTGGTGTTCCTTTGGGATCTGTTATTAGTCGCCTTGGTGCAGTAATCTATTTCCAGCTGATGTGTTATTATTTTGCCAGTTATTATAATGTCAGTATGTCCTGGCAAACTATTGTTATTTTAACGATATCTTCGGTATTTATTGCCATTGCAACACCACCAATTCCTGGCGGTGCAGCAGCTTCCTATGTTGCTCTTTTGGCAGCTGCTGGCATTNNGCATTCCTGAAGAAGCCATGGCCACCGTATTGTCCTTAAATGTTATTATTGACTTTATCATGACAACTTCCTGCGTAGGAATTATTCCTGTAATATTAACCCTTTTAGCTAAATCAACCGGAAAACTTGATTACGAAAAGCTTAAGCAATAAAAAAGTGGACAATTGAACTGAACCCAGTTCAAATGTCCACTTTTATAATACTTAGACTAACAGACGATCATACGTTGGTAACTTATAGACAGCTGCTGAAGCAATCTGTTCATAAGCATCAAGATATGTTCTTAGTTCCTTCATCAAAGGAATGATTTCTTTACGATATGCCAGAGCCAGTTTTTCTCCCTTGTATTTCTGATTCAGTTTTAGCAGACATTCTTCCAGTTCATCATTCTTTGTTCCGATATCATCCAATAGATTTTCCAGTTTTTCTAATCTTTTTAACAGATGAGCCGAGGTTGAAAAGGAATTGGCACAAATATTGATGTCCTCAATAATATAAGGAATAATCTCATTATTAACCATCTTGCGCATGGTTTTAGCTTCCAATGCGGTATATTTGATATACTGATCAATTAAAACACCCTTATGAGCCTTTAATTCGGTATCATTGAAAATACCATATTTGTTATATAGTCTGCTGGCTTTTTCATCATCGGCATAATGACAGGCTTCAATAGAAGAATTAATGATAGTCAAACCCCTCTTTTTAGCCTCAGCCCGCCATTTAGCTGAATAACAGTCACCATCAAAAAGAATAGCTGAACTCTTTTCCAGTAATTCCTGGGCATATTCAACAGCTGCCTTAAAAGTATCTTTCTTGTCTTTTAAATATTCACAGGCTTCTTCAATCTTTTCAGCCAAAGCTGTATTTAAGACAACATCAAGGAAAGAAGCCGACATTGAAGAACCCAGAGAACGTAATTCAAATTTATTGCCCGTAAAAGCAATTGGTGAAGTTCGATTGCGATCAGCTGTATCCTTTGGAACATATGACAAGCCATACATGGCTCCCTTGTGTTTGGCATCATCCAGTTTTTCATCAGCCAGCATTGCCAATGTAGATTGAATAGTATCGCCCATATAAACGGAAATTACAGCTGGAGGTGCTTCATTGGCACCCAAACGATAATCATTGGCTGCTGAAGAACAGGCTAAGACAATCTGCTCAGAATAGGAAGCAATAGCACTGATAAAACAGGCACTAAAAATCAGGAAACGGCCTCTTTCTTCTTTTGTGCTACCTGGGTCAAACAGATTAATGCCGGTATTGCTGACAAGTGAATAATTATTGTGCTTGCCTGAACCATTAATCTTATCGAATGGCTTTTCATGTAAAAGACAGGCATAACCATGTTTATAGGCAACCCGCTTTAAAACATCCATAATAATCTGATTCTGATCAATGGAAATATTGACATTGTCAAAAAGTGGTGCCAACTCAAACTGACAAGGAGCAGCCTCATTATGTTCAGTCTGGGCATAAATACCCAATTTCCATAACTCCTCATCAACCTCTTTCATAAAGGCGATAACACGAGTTGGAATAGTGCCATAATAGTGGTCATTAAGCTCCTGACCCTTTAAAGTTGGTGCACCAAATAAAGTACGACCCGTAATCTGTAAATCCAGACGCTGCTTATATAAAGGACGATCAACCAGAAAATATTCCTGTTCCAGACCCAATACCGGTGTAATTGAAGAAACATCCTTATATCCCAAAATATTCAATAAAGCCACCGACTGTTTAGACAAAACATCAATAGACTTTAATAAAGGATATTTCTTATCTAAGGCCTCACCATTAAAAGAAACAAAAACCGAAGGAATACACAAAACATTCTCACGAATAAAAGCCGGAGAAGTCAGATCCCAGTAATTATAACCACGGGCTTCAAAAGTTTCTCTTAGACCACCAGAAGGTAAACTGGAAGCATCGGATTCACCCTTAATTAATGATTTACCGGAAAATTCTGTAATCGGCTGATGGTCCTTATCACGGCTGATAAAGGCCTCATGTTTTTCAGCACTGATACCAGTAAGAGGCAAGAACCAGTGGGCATAATGAGTACAGCCCTTTTCCATAGCCCATTCTTTCATTGCCAAAGCAATCTTATTTGCCGTAGACAAATCAAGCTGAGCCTCATTTTTCAAAGCTTTTTCAAAAAGTTCATAGACATCCGCTGAAACCCGCTCTTTCATCAAAGAAGGCGAAAAAACCAGCGATGCAAAGTCTTCAAAAAGACAATTTTTCATAACCTACCTCTTAGT
Organism: Solobacterium sp. UBA1789; assembly: GCA_002314515.1. Lineage (GTDB taxonomy): Bacteria > Bacillota_I > Bacilli_A > Erysipelotrichales > Erysipelotrichaceae > Colivicinus. The sequence goes on from DCGB01000014.1 coordinate 8,828, forward strand.
TCCAGATAATTATCAGACAATAATATTATTCTACAGTTACAACTTTCGCAAGATTCTTTGGCTTATCGACATCATGGCCCTTGTCATGGGCAACATAATAGGCCAGAAGCTGATAGGCAACACTAGCCGGATAAACCATGAATTCTTCTTTCAGCTTTGGTAAAACATAGACATCCTCATTGACAAAGTCCTTACACAGATCTTCTTTGACAAAGGCCAAAACACGGGCACCACGAGCTTCAACTTCCTTAATGGAAGAAAGAGCCTTTGGCAATAAGCGATCCTGTGTAACACAGGTAATGACAACGCCGTCATTGTCAATTAGGGATATTGGACCATGTTTAAGTTCACCGGAAGCATAAACTTCAGAATGAATATAGGAAATTTCCTTCAATTTTAAGGAACCTTCCATTAATGTCGTATAATCAAGACCACGACCAATCATAAAGAGATCTGACTGGTCAATAACAATCTTTGACAATAGATGCAGCTTTTCTTTTTCATCAATAACCTTTTGACAGGCAGCAATAGTTTCCTCAAAATTAGCCAAGAAGTCTTTTGCCTCAACAGCAGTAATTCTGTTTCGCTTTAAGGCCATGAAAACCATAAAGACATTTAGCAGAGACATCTGAGAAGTAAAAGCCTTTGTTGAAGCAACCGCAATCTCCGGACCAGCTTCCGCATACATCGTAAAATCGGAAACACGGGACATTGAAGAACCCTTGACATTCAATAAAGAAATGACATAGGCACCCAAACGCTTGGCATACTTGATTGACTCTAAAGTATCGATTGTTTCACCAGATTGGGAAATACCAATAACTAAAGAATTTTCATCAATCAGATGGTCCTCATATAAAAATTCAGAAGCCAGTTCAACAAAAACCGGAATACCAACCATTTTCTCAAAAACCGGCTTAATAACTAAACCGATATGACGGCTGGTGCCACAGGCAACAATATATAACTTATCAAAGCGCTTAATTTCTTCGCCAACTTTGAATACCGGCAAACCATCACATAAATAGGAGGCAACTGTATCTCTGATAGCCTTAGGCTGGTCAGCAATTTCCTTTTCCATATAGGAAGAAAAACCCTGTTTTGATAATTCAGTGACATCCCAATCAATGATATTCAGCTTTGGCTCAACCACGTTGTCGTTTAAGTCGGTTAAAACAAAGCCTTTTTCATCCATCTTTAGAATACAGTCCTCTGGTTCAACATAATATTCGCTATTATATTGGCCAATAGGCATCAGATCAGAAGCCAGCAGGACGCCTTCCTTTGTCTTACAGTAGACAATAGGACTTACTCTTCTAGTCGCATAGATTTCATTTGGACGATCGGCAAACATAATTACCAGGGCAAAAGTACCCTTTAGACGACCTATGGCCTTTTTAATAGCCTCATAGGGATTGCCATTATAATAATGGTCAAGCAATACTGCAACAACTTCTGTATCAGTTGTTGAAAGCAGCTGATCTTCCATTTCAAATTCTTTAATCAGTTCTTTATAATTCTCAATAATGCCATTATGTACTAAAGTGACCTTGCCATGCTGGTGAGGATGCGCATTGATGTCGCTTACTTCACCATGGGTTGCCCAGCGTGTATGTCCAATACCGCAACGAGCTACTAAATTCTGATTTTTTAAAGATTCTCTTAATTTAGCTACCCGACCGGCACATTTATAGACTTCACCACTACTAAAAGCGATTCCCACACTATCATAACCACGGTATTCTAAAAGTTCCAGGTCTTTGATCAGTACATTATAGGCATTATCGGAACCTATATATCCAATAATTCCGCACATAATAAAAACTCAACTTTCTATAAAAATTATTTTTATCCCTTATATCGCCTCTGTTTTGCAGTTACCCGCATATTTTTCGATATATCACGCATAGGATGATGCGAGAGGACATCCGCCGAATATTTCGATAATCCTCTTCCTCGTTAACCCATAAAATGGGTGCTTGGCGCTAATTGAGATGACATTGTCTGATAATTTTCAAAGAACGATATTTATATTATAAAACAAAATTACTAAACAGACAAAAAAGACACCTCAGCGAAGTGT
>DCGB01000048.1:0-572 GCA_002314515.1 Solobacterium sp. UBA1789
CCTGTGGACAGTTTGGCATGGCAATAGTTACCTTATCATCAGGCTTAATACCAATCATTCTTAGAGAACGGGCACATTTTTCAATGTTTTTGACCATTTCCTTATAAGTGGTATGTTTGCCCATAAAATCAAAAGCAATATTTTTTGGATACTTCTTGGCAATCTCATTAACTTTTTCAAACATCGTACCATTAAAGTATTCAAGGGTGAAAGGAATATCACCTAAATAATCTTTCCAAGGCGCTTTAGCAGTAATTGTCATTAAAAATCAACCTCCTCTTTTATTGGACGCTCCAGCAATTCTGGATTTTCTAACAAGTGTTTAATCAGCTTAACAGACTGAGCATAATAATAACCATCGGCAATACGCTCATCAATGGTCATACCCAAATCAACAACGCGACGCATTCTGACAAAACCATTTCTATCAAATACCGGCTCCTCACGAATTTCACCGATTGTACAGAACATTGAACAGGTTCCCCAGTTAGTCAAATGATGATAACCAGCTTTCATATGAATTGAACCCAGGTTGGAAATAAAGCATGATGAACTGAAACCATCATTGGCAA
>DCGB01000048.1:586-2414 GCA_002314515.1 Solobacterium sp. UBA1789
CCCCAGCCATGTTTATCCAGCCATAAAACAAAACGGGCAATAAACTTAGCCAGAAAAGCCGGCATCTTAACAATCAGATCCATAGTATTATCTGTTGAATTACCCCTGTTTGAACGGGCATCCATAACCTGATGACGAATATATTCATGAACAGTTTCGATAGTATCATCTTCCTTATGAATCAGATAGGCAACAGTTTCACCTGCATTTTCCACAAATTTCTTTTTTACGACAAATGCTGTTGAAATCCAGTCTTTCTGATAAAAGAGACCATTGCGGATAAAACGATTCAATTTAGGTTTTAATACAATAGTCTTGGCAATAGCCGTAACCAGAATCTGAAAGACATTATATTTATAGTCAATACCCTCATAATTCTTTTTTTCCAGATAAGCATCAATGCCTGCCATATCAATGGTTTCCATGATAAATGCTTCATTGTCGCATTTATTTGGCCAGACATTAGCCATAATGAAGTGTGTTGAATCTATATCTCTAATTCTTGTAGCATCTTTGCGATCGCCGAATCTCTTTTTCATAAAATACCCCTCAACATACTGATTATATGCTTAATTATTTAAAATTGAAAGTTTAGACCTTATAATGAAATTAAAGAAAGCGAGAAATAATTATATGATCAGAAAATTTGAACCTCCTTTTTTAGGCCTCAATCCTAAATCGATGATGTATGGTGATGAATTGCTTGATCTGGCCATATATGCCGACCAGCTGGCCGAAGAATATGATATCGGCGTAACCTTTACGGCTCCCTTTGTTGATCTGGCAAACATCATCAGCAAAACCAGCAATCTCTTTGTCAACGCTCAATATATGGATGGTATCTATCCAGGTCGGGGTATGGGCTATGTCCTGCCAGCTTCTTTAAAAAACATTGGTGTTGATGGTGTCATTCTCAACCATGCCGAAAAACTGATGACTGTTACTGACCTGGTTAAAGCAGTCAAGATTGCCAAAGAACTGGGTCTTCATACCAGCATCTGCTGTGACAGCGTTGAAGAAGCAAGTCTTTTAGCCCATTTACATCCAACAACAATGATCTGTGAACCTACTTCTTTAATTGGAACCGGCACAACTTCTTCACCTGAATATCGCCTTTTAACCCGTAAGGCTGTTCATGATGTTGATCCGAATATCCTGATTTCCCAGGGTGCCAGTATTAAAAACGGCAATGATGTCTATAATGCCATTAAAGATGGTTCTGATTCCGGTGGTGGATCATCAGGTATCTTTATGGTCGACAATCCAAAGGCCGTTATTCTGGATATGGCCAAAGCTGTTAAACAGGCTAAAGCTGATTTCTATCTGAATGGTAAAAGAAAAGACTAACGCTAAATAAAATCAGCATAATAATGGCGTAATTTTAAAATTATTATGGCAGAGATTGAAGATATAGCTCTCAATCTCTGCCGTTTTTATTATCTATTCATTCTTTTAATAACCATTGTGGCAAGTCTAAGACCTGTATCCCCTGATAATCATAAGACTCATGATGTGTTCTAGTCTATTATAACTTGTATTCCCATAATTTAAATTATTTTTATTTTTCGGGAATAATACTTGTTTTACTACGATATACGATACTAATAAAAAACTGAGCACCTCAGGACAAGTCCTATGATACTCAGTATTTCAAGTTATTTAGTCAATCTGGTAACAACAGCGTTCATTTTCCAGAATTAACGTTTGGAAACACCACCCTAACATGCTACATATTTTCAACTATTTATCAATGAGCCTGTTTTTCATTCATCAGGCCATAATATCTTAGTCTTCTTTATCAGTTTGGGATAAATATTATTGATATACC
>DCGB01000048.1:2422-3049 GCA_002314515.1 Solobacterium sp. UBA1789
ATATACCAGTCTTCTTTGGAAACCTTTAAGACTTCATCCAGATTAAAGAAGGAAACAGCTGTATTTTCGTCTTCCTTCTTTTTTAATATTTCCTGGTCATCTATTTCCAGCAGATAAGTAAGATTCAAATGAAGATGTGAAGAAAGATACTCTCCTTTTTTAACATGGCCATCAACAGCTAAAACCTCAAGACTGAAGATATCATTATTGATTAGTTCAATATGATCATTGCCGCTTTCTTCTCTGGCTTCTTTTAAGGCTACCTTAGCCAAATCTCTTTCACCATCCGCATGGCCACCAAGCCAGGCCCAGGAATCATAGATTTTATGATAGGCAAAGACAACCTTAGTCCTGTCTTTATTTACCAGCCAAGATGAAGCTGTAAAGTGAAAATAAGGATTTCTTCTTTCAAACAAATCATCGTATTTATCGAATAGATTCAGAATAAACTGCTTATCCTTTACTTCCTGTTCATTAAAAGGCTGATATTTTTGAATCTGTTCTTTAATCATTAGAGGAACTCAATTGTACCCTTTTCCATGTCCATATTGCCGATTCTTGCCAGAGACTCAACATGATAACCGGCAGCTCTTAATTTCTTACCACCAGGCTGATAAGCTTTTTCTA
>DCGB01000048.1:3142-3486 GCA_002314515.1 Solobacterium sp. UBA1789
AATCATCAATAATCAATACCTTATCATTGGAATTCAGATATTCTTTTGCCACATTGGCACTGAATTCTCTCTGGCGTGTATAGGAATAGACCTTGGCAGAATAAGTATTCTCGGACATATTATTGGCATCACCTTTTTTGGCAAAGATGACCTGATTAACACCCATAGCCTGGGCTGTGGCAACTGCCAAAGAAATGCCACTGGCTTCAATAGTCAGAATCTTGGTTATTTCTTCACCCTTAAATAAACGGGCAAATTCTTCGCCGATCTCTTTTAGAAAAGTAATTTCGACCTGATGATTCAAAAAATTGTCTATCCTTAAAACTTCTCCCGGCAGGATCTTG
>DCGB01000048.1:3524-4531 GCA_002314515.1 Solobacterium sp. UBA1789
CCAGTGCTTTCATATTATTCCCTTCCTAGTCATAGACATGACAACCCAAAGTACCATACTGGCTTGATTTGAAACATTTATTGCAGGAAATGCACAAGGCATCCTCATCACTATTTTGCCACTTATTTACTAAATCTGCTTCCCTAATCAATGGTCTACCGAAAGAAACAGCACTAATATTTGTCTCATTTAAGGTTTTTTCAACAAAAGCCTTAGTGCGATAACCACAGACCGAAATTACTGGAATATCAACAACATTGGCAATATCTTCTCCAAAACTTCTATAGATACCCTCTGTTCCTTTTCTGATAAATGGATCAAAGGAAACCGGTGAACCATCATTGGTCATACCAGCAGATATTTCAATACCATCAATACCCATCTCTTCCAGTTTTTGACATAGCCAGCGGATTTCTGAAGGCTTTGAAGTCTCTTCAATTAAATCCGAATAGGAAATCTTGGTGATAATGCAGAAATCAGGACCACAGGCTTCTCTGATACCCGCATAGATTTATCTAAGTAAACGTGAACGGTTTTCGATATTTCCGCCATATTCATCTTTTCGATGATTGGTTGAAGGTGATAAGAAGGTATTTAAGAGATAACCATGAGTTGAATGAATCTGAATACCATCACCACCAGCTCTTTTAACTCTTAATGCTGCCTTGATAAAACAGTCTTTGATTCTTGCGATATCTTCTAATGAGGCTTCTTTAAACTTAAAACCATTCATTTCAATATCGCTGACAGCAAGCTGATCACCATGATTTGGAAGACCGGTTTTTGGACCGGCATGTTGAAGCTGAATGATGAATTTACAGTCATTTTCATGAGCCATTTCTGTAAGTTCGTGGATATCATTTTCATAGTTGTCATAGGTACATTCAATCATAGCTGCACCAGCCCGACCACCAGGACAGACAGCCTGATGACCACTGATAACCAGACCTGCTCCGCCGGCAAAGAGCTTTTTATAGACTTCTTTATAACGTTCAGTGATTTTGCCA
>DCGB01000108.1:0-122 GCA_002314515.1 Solobacterium sp. UBA1789
ATCACCATTACGTTTAGATAATTTATGTGTCTCATCTTTCATGACAGGCGGACAATGGATATAGCGTGGTGGATTCCAGCCAAAGGCAGCATATAGGAGATTGTATTTAGGTGTAGAAGATA
>DCGB01000108.1:221-398 GCA_002314515.1 Solobacterium sp. UBA1789
CGGATTTTAATAATACCATTTCATCCAGGGATTCGTTATCAACTGTAATGGTTCCATAGACTTCATCATCAAAAGAAGTAGTACCAACGGGATCGATATTCTGACGAATTACATAGGCATCACCGCGATTAATTCTGAGTTCAATTTCTTCCTTGCTTAATTTTTTACAAGGATCTT
>DCGB01000108.1:470-1881 GCA_002314515.1 Solobacterium sp. UBA1789
TCATCTTCTGTACAGAAACAGTAGTGGGCTTTGCCTTTTTCAACAAGCTGAAGGGCATATTCCTTATAGATACCTGATGCCATTCTGTCTGATTGAACATAAGGACCATAGTTACCGCCAATATCCGGACCCTCGTCATGTGCGAGTTTGCATTCTTTTAATGTTGAATAGATTATTTCAGTTGCGCCTTCAACCTGACGATTCTGATCNNCCTTCAACATTTCTTTCAGTATCTGTATCTTCAATTCTTAAGATAAAATCACCATCTTCTTTTTTTGCTACCAGATAGGCATATAAGGCAGTGCGTAAATTACCAATATGCATATAGCCGGTAGGACTAGGCGCAAATCTTGTTCTAATTTTTCCCATAAATTACCTCGATTACTAACATTTCTATTTTACCTTATCTTGTTGATAAACTTGCAAAAATATAACAATATATTAAAATTATACCGAGGTGAGATTATGCGATACGAATATATTCCTAAAGGTGTCTGTTCACGTAAATTTGTCTTTGAAATCGAAGACAATATTATCAAAAATTTAGAAGTAAGCGGTGGCTGTCAGGGTAATCTTAGTGGTATTTCCAAGATCCTTCGTGGCATGAATATTAATGATGTAATTAAGGCTTTTGAGGGAACGACCTGTGGTCCAAAGAAGACCTCATGTCCTGATCAGATAGCAGTAGCTTTAAAGGAGTTTGCAGCCAATGACTAGGATGCAGTTCATCCTAAAACATCTAAACAAACAGAAAGCACGATTAATTTTCGTGCTTATTTGTGTTTTCTTTTGTTCTGTTTTCTCACTTCTGACTAATCTGGTTTTTGGTTTCATTATTGACCAGGTAGTTGATGGTCAGCCTAATACCAATATTTTGCTAAAAGCTTTAGAGAAAATGCTGGGTGGCATGGACAATATCAGATCGCATTTATATCTGATTGCGATAGTACTGATTGTCATGTATCTTGTATCTTCTTTAATGATGTATCTGCGTTATCGTGATCAGGCTATTGTTGCTAATACATTAACAGAAAATATCCGTAATCATTTATACGATCATATTCAGCATCTGCCTTATTCATTTCATGTTCAGACTAAAACCGGTGATCTGATTCAGCGCTGCACATCTGATATTGACCAGATAAGAAGATTTTTTGCCGGACAGATCGAAGAAATAGTTGCCATTATTACAGCTGTTACGGTTGCTGTATCAATAATGTTTTCACTAAATAAAACATTGGCATGGTATGCCTGTATATCCTTACCATTTTTATTTGTTTTTTCTTATGTATTTTTTGGGCGAATTCAGAAACAGTTTAAATTATCCGATGAAAAGGAATCAGATTTAATTGTTGATGTCCAGGAATCGTTACAGGGAGTTCGCGTAATCAAGGCTTTTAATCGCGAAAAC
>DCGB01000108.1:1899-2303 GCA_002314515.1 Solobacterium sp. UBA1789
AATTGGATAAATTCGAAAACTTATCAGACAACTATAAAAATGTAACCGTACATATGCTGACATCCCTGGGCTTGAACTGGGGATTAAGTTATCTGATTACTTCGATTGGTATCCTTTCTATCATTGTATTAGGTATATTCTTTGTACGTGATGGTCGTATTCCTTTGGGCACTTTTCTGGTTTTTATTACTTATCAGTCACAGATACTTTACCGTATACGTCATTTAGGTCGTATATTATCTGATTTTGGTAAGGTCACAGTTTCCTGTTCACGCTTATGTGAAATTATTAATACACCAATAGAAGATTTGGAAGATGGTATGAAACCAGACCTCAATGGTGATATTGTTTTTGACCATGTCGGTTTCCATTATGCCGATGATAAAAATACCGAAGTCTTAAAT
>DCGB01000108.1:2322-3036 GCA_002314515.1 Solobacterium sp. UBA1789
TATTGATTTAACTATAAAAAAGGGTGAAACAGTCGCTATTTTAGGTCCAACAGGTTCAGGTAAATCGTCTTTGATTCATCTTCTTGCAGCCTTGTATGATTGTACAACTGGTGAAATCAGAATTAATGGTTATCCTATTCAGGATATTGCCAAGGGTCATTTAAGACGGAATATCGGAATTGTATTACAGGAATCTTTCTTATTCTCTAAGTCTATTTATGATAATTTAAGTATTTCTGATCCATCAATAGATAAGAAGGCTGTTGAGCGTGCAACAAAAATTGCCTCAGTTCATGATGTAATCCAGGAATTTGATAAGGGCTATGATACTTTGGTTGGTGAAAAAGGTGTAACTTTATCAGGTGGTCAGAAACAGCGTATAGCTATTGCCAGAACAATTATCAACAATACGCCAATTCTGGTTTTTGATGACTCTTTGTCAGCCGTTGATACTCAAACCGATGCCAATATCCGTTCTGCATTAAAGACTTTGGGTAGTTCATCGACAATGATCATCATCACACAAAGAGTAAATTCTGCCATGGATGCCGATAAGATTGTCGTTATAGAAAATGGTCATATAAGCCAATGTGGTACCCATGATGAGCTTATTAAGCTGGATGGTTTGTATAAGAGGGTTTCTGATATCCAGAATCAGCGCTTAAAGGAGGGTTTAAATGTCGAATAAATTTGAAGAAAAAGACTTTTCTGAAG
>DCGB01000108.1:3063-7170 GCA_002314515.1 Solobacterium sp. UBA1789
TTTCGATGTGGAAAAAGATTCTCATCCTTTTTAAGCCATTCTATAAATATGTCTTTATATTATTTACTTTTAATGTCCTGATTGCGATTTCAGAAATAGTTTTGCCAATCATGAATAAGAAGGGTCTTGATGAATTTACCAATCATAATCTGACTTCTGTTTCTGATTTGGTAATATATGTGGTCATTTATCTGGCTATTGTTTTAGTTACGGCTTTCATGCATTTTTATTTCTTTGTCATTGCTGGTAAGTGCGAGATGGAGTTTGCCCATGATTTAAGAATGAAACTATTCAAAAAACTCCAGAGTCTTTCTTTTTCATATTATGATGTAACACCAACTGGATGGCTGGTTTCCCGTGTTTCATCAGATGTTGCCCGTTTAGCAGAAATAATATCCTGGTCTTTTGCCGAAATATTCTGGGGTGTTCCGATGATGATTGGTTTAACAGCAGTAATGCTTTATTATAACTGGAAGCTTGCAATTCTTGTTTTGATTGTGGTGCCTGTTATTGCGGTTTTGACCTTCTATTTCCAAAAAAGAATATTAAGGGCATATCGTGAGGTTAGAAAAACCAATTCAATCATTACCAATGCTTATTCCGAGGGTATAAATGGTGCCAAGACAACCAAAACTCTGGTTTTAGAGAATAATAACTTAAATGATTTTAAGGTTTTAACACATAATTATTACAATGCATATTTAAAGGCTGAGGGTCTTTCGGCAATTTTTAGGCCAACAGTTGAATTCATTTCTTCATTAGCTGTATCTTTGGTTTTGTGGTATGGTGGAACACTTGTCTTTGATAATATGCTTTCATTTGGTGTTTTATATATCTTTGTGCAGTATGCAAAACAGTTTTTTGAGCCAATAAGAACAATTTCAATGATATTTCAGGATTTTCAGATGGCACAGGCTTCAGGTGAACGTATTGTCTATCTTTTGGAATGCGAGCCTACTGTTTTCGACAGTGAAGAAGTTATCAGAAAATATGGTACTGTTTTTGATCCTAAGGCTGAAGTATATGAAGATATAAAAGGTGATATAGAATTCAGGAATATTGATTTCTCATATATTGAAGATGAACCGGTTTTAAATAATTTTAATTTAACAGTTAAAGCTGGTCAGACTATTGCGTTGGTTGGTGAAACAGGTTCAGGTAAGTCAACAATTGTTAATCTCTTATGTCGTTTTTATGAGCCAGTTAAGGGTGAATTATTAATTGATGGTGTTGATTATCGCAAACATTCTTTGGGCTGGCTGCATTCAAAACTTGGTTATGTCTTACAGGCTCCGCATTTATTCAGCGGAACCATCATGGAAAATATCCGTTTTGGACGCCTTGATGCTTCTGATGAGGAAGTTATGGAAGCTGCCAAGCTGGTTAATGCCCATGATTTTATTACTTCTTTTAAAGAAGGGTATCAGACAGATGTAGGTGAGGGTGGTTCACGACTCTCTACCGGTCAGAAACAGCTTATTTCTTTTGCCAGAGCTGTATTGGCTAATCCGGCTATCTTTGTATTGGATGAGGCTACAGCTTCTATTGATACGGAAACAGAGCAGATTATCCAATATGGTATCGAACATATCATGAAGGGAAAGACATCTTTTGTAGTAGCTCATCGTCTTTCAACAATTGTTAATTCTGATCGTATTTTAGTTATAGACAAGGGTAAGATTATTGAAGATGGAAATCATAATGAACTGATGGCTTTAAGAGGCCGTTATTATCAATTGTTCACTAATCAGTTTAAAGAGAATCTTAACTCTATGTCTTTTTCAGATGTCGCGTGATAAAATATTTTCATGATTTATTTAACTTATCTTTTTGTTGTTGTTTTAATGGTTTTAATTGACCAGTTTACCAAGCATCTTATTGTTACTTATTTTGCCTTGGGCGAAAGCATATCTTTGATAGATGGTTTCTTTTCTTTAACCTATGTCCGTAATTTTGGTGCCGGTTTTTCAATAATGCAGGGTCAAAGTCTTTTCTTTTATATAATTACACCGATCGCCATAATTGGATTCGTATATCTTTTGCTTAAGTCAAAAAACATTATTGAAAAGATAGCTGTTATGATGATGATAGCTGGTGCTTTAGGTAATTTTATTGATCGAATTACAACTATTTATGTAGTTGATTTTTTGGATTTTGTCATTTTTTCCTATGATTTTCCGGTATTTAATATTGCTGACTGTTTCTTAACCGTTGGTGTCTTTATCCTGCTTATTTGCAGCTTCCTGGAGGCTCGAAATGCCAAAAATTGAACTAATAGTTGAAGAAGAATTAGATAGTCGTCTTGATGCTTATCTGGCCGATAATACGCTATTATCAAGGTCACTTATTCAAAAACTGATTAAGGATCAAAGAGTTTTGGTAAATGGTAATAAGAGTCGTAATTCCTATCGCATTCAGCCTGATGATCAGATAGAAATAGATTATGAAGAAGAAAGTCAGAGTGACTTGAAGCCAGCTGATATACCTTTACAAATTGTTTATGAGGATGATGATGTTATTGTCATTAATAAACAGAGGGGTTTGGTTGTTCATCCTGCACCTGGAAATTATGATAACACTCTGGTTAATGCCTTATTATTCCGCAATCAGGAACTATCAGATCTTAATGGTTATTATCGTCCTGGTATCGTTCATCGTATCGATAAGGTTACTTCAGGATTGCTGGTAGTATGCAAAAACAATATCGCTCACATGTTTATCGCTGAACAGTTACAGGATAAAAGCTGCTTTAGGAAATATTACGCCATTGTCAAAGGAGTTGTTCCAAATGATGAAGCGAGTATCGATGCTCCAATTGGCCGTAATCCTAAAAACAGACAGAAAATGTGCGTTACTGATAAGAATTCAAAATCTGCTTTAACTGATTTTACGGTACTGGAAAGATTTAGTGATTCTTCTTTTCTTGATGTCAATCTGCACACCGGAAGAACTCATCAGATAAGAGTTCATTTAGCTTTTATTCATCATCCGGTATTAAATGATGGTCTATACGGCAAAGCGGATATAGATGAAAGTGGTCAATATCTTCATGCCTATTATTTAAGTTTTATCCATCCTCGAACCAAAGAAAGGGTAGAATTTAAAACAGAAATACCAGAATATATGAAAGAATATTTACAGGCGAAAGGAAGTAAATATGGAAGATAAAGATATCTATAAGGTTTATCAATTGATGTCTTATTTCATTACCAAATTTTCTTATAACACTTTTTTAGTCAAGGGTTTAGATAGTGGCAATGATATCTGGCTTGTTAATTCCAAAAATAATACTTATCAGATCATCCGCTTAAGTGGTGATTCTTTAGATACTGTCCCCGATGAAAAAGAACGTATCGAAAAGCATCTTTTACTGATGAGGTCCTTATTACATCTTAAGGATGCCAGATTTCTGGATATCCATGTCTGTAATGAAGAATGTTATGAAGATGATTATTATGATACTTTATGTCTCGATCTGGATTATTTCGATACCACAATAACCGATATCAATGCCGCATTTCCGGGTATTAATAATGTAATTCATGAAGTTGAAGATGGTGAAGCTGAAATTACCAGATGTATAAATGAAATCAAAAACAATTCTAAGATTGCCCGCAAACAGGCTTTGGCAATGGCTTTTTCGCCTTGTTTTGTAACTTATACGATTATTGCGATATGCTGTCTTTTTTATCTGGCTTCTTTATATCTAAGTAGAACTTATTCAGATGTCGCTTCCTACATTTTTCTTGGTGCTGATTATAAGATATTTACTTTGTCTCTTGGCCAGTTCTGGCGATTATTGACCTATTGTTTCAATCACGGTTCCTTATATCATTTATTTATGAATATGCTGTCATTTTATTTTTTGGGTCGTGTATTTGAATATAAATATGGACATTTAAAATTTTCTATCATGTTATTTGTTTCGGTAATTGTTGCTGCTTTAACACATGGTATACTTACGGGCAATACGATAGAAGTTGGCTTAAGTGGCGGTATTTATGCCTTATTTGTTGTCTATATTATCTATCTGATTCGCGAAAGAGGTTCAATTAATCAGCTTTTGCCGGTAATTATCATAAATATATTCATCAACTTTATGCCAAA
>DCGB01000108.1:7191-7423 GCA_002314515.1 Solobacterium sp. UBA1789
TGGCAGGCTCATTTAGGTGGTGCTATCTGTGGTATTATTTTCTATTTTATGTATGAAAATGATAATATGTTTAAAAGCTGTTTAATTTGTCTGATAGCTCTGTTTATTTCTTTAAATATTCTTTATTTTACCAAAAAGGATATCTATCCTTTATATGGCGGTACAGATCTGGAAGTTGTTCAGATATATCGTGATTTAGGTCTGAAAAATCAGGCTTCAAAAATGGAAAAGA
>DCGB01000131.1:0-829 GCA_002314515.1 Solobacterium sp. UBA1789
GTACCTGGTGTCAAAGTAATGGAATCGGCCAATACCGTTTGGGTTGTTGGTTGATGCAATGGGGCATCAAATGTCACAATTTCTGGATGAACGGTTTTGTGTCCATAAATGAACCCCAAGACCGCAAGATTCGCTTTTACGATTTCTACGAATAAGGTTCCCAAGTAGTGAAGAATCTTTCCTAGCTTCTTCGCCATTGCCATATCTTTTTGGACACTATAATCCATAAAGCGACAAATGAACCAATAAACAGCAGTTGAAATTGCCAAACCGAACAGTGCAATTTCCACTGTGATTCGTCCGTTAAAAATCACCCATGCGATAAAAAAGATGATAAACACGTAACATCCCCCTTTTCTAGGTCTCTCTTTCCGTTTGAACAAGCTAAAAACACACAATCAAACGGATTGAGACATTTTATGATTATACTCTCTTTTCCTAAAAACAATAGTATCAAATCATATTCAGGATATCTTTTTTCATTTGAAAAGGTGATACCTTTCGATATCACCCGGATTCGTTATGATTTCCTTATCGGAAACGTACATTCTTGAGATATTTGGTTGCCCACGCCGTATTTTCATCCCAGCTTTCCAAAACCTGATGGAAATCCGTAGAATGATTGAGATGGACAAAGTGCGCATATTCATGCAACATCACATGACGAATGGCACGAGGATCCAAGGATGCCAGCTGCGCATTGAGAGAAATATGGTTCTTTGCTGGGGTGCAGCTACCAAATCGGCTAGTCATCTGACGATAATAATACTTCACTCCACTTACCCCGGAACATCTTTCACAATAAGGTGTAAACTGGGCGACATATTGT
>DCGB01000131.1:907-10257 GCA_002314515.1 Solobacterium sp. UBA1789
ATGCGCTTGACACGCTTCTTTTTCTAGTGATGTGCTTTCAATGACGACTCGATCCTCCAAAATCGTCCAACGATTCCTTGTCCCAGACATCCATTGAATAGGATATTGCTTCCCTAAAATATAAGTAGTTTGTAGATCCTCCACCAAGGAAATGATGGAACGAGAAAATTGAGCCAAAATCCAATCCTCATGCTCCCTTAACGCATTTTCGATATCACGTTTCAGCGCAAAGTATGGTGCACGCACTTGGACGATATGTTGGGCATTCACATAGAAACGAATTCCCTTCATTCGCTTACGTGTCACCTCATATTGTACTTCTCGATTTTGTAGGATGATCTTATGCATTGTATTCTTCCCAAGTCTCCATCAAATGTGCAATCTCATTATGGAGATCGTCGATTCGATTGTCGAGCTCGTTCATCTTTCTAAAGTCATGATAGTATTCTGGGTCGAAGCGTAGCTCACGTAGCTCATCCAGTTCCTTTTCCTTTTTGTCAATCAAGGCTTCAATCTTCTTGATTTCACGACTCATATCCTTGCGTCTTTCTGGCTTAACCGGTTCTGCTTGGACTGAGGTAGATTTGGTAGGAGTGACAGTTGGTGTAACACCTGCCATTTTATCCACATATTCGTTATAGGTTAATGGATAATAGGTTGCTTTTCCTTCTTCAATGACGAGGATGGCAGTCGCTAGCTTTTGGATGAAGTAACGGTCATGGGAGACGAACAACATCGTTCCCTCATAATCCATCAAGGATTCTTCCAAAGCTTCTTTGCCTAAAATATCCAAGTGGTTGGTAGGTTCATCCAGAATTAGTAAATTGGCCTGTTGCAGCATCAATTTGGCGAGCTGTAAGCGTACCTTTTCCCCACCGGACAAAACGTCTACGGTTTTGAATACCTCATCGGAGGTAAATAAGAAGGAGCCCAATACAGTACGGATTTGGGTACGATCTAAAAGTGGATACTCATCCCATAGCTCATCCAATACGGTTTTGGTTCCCGTAAATTGAGCCAATTGCTGGTCAAAGTAACCAGGTTCGATTTGATGCCCTAAAAGATATTCTCCACCTCTTTGTGGCACAAGACCCATAATGGTCTTCACAAAGGTAGATTTTCCTTTCCCATTTGGGCCAATGATTGCCACACGTTGTCCTTGAAGAACCTCAAGGTTCACTTCACACAGTGTCGTGTCATAACCGATTTGAAGATGGTCCACGTTCAAGACACGCTTTCCACCCTTGATGCGACAATGGAAATGGGCAGAGAACGTTTTCTCATCACTGGTTGGCGCATCAATTTTATCCATACGGTCCAAGTATTTAATTTTCGATTGCGCAAAGGCTGCCTTATTCTTTTTATAGCGGAATTTTTCAATCAGTTCTTCTAAGCGCTTAATATCCTTCTGCTGACGATTATAAGCTGATTCCTGGCGAATCAGATCATTCTTCTTCTGCTCGACAAAAGACGTATAATTGCCACTATATCGTCTGATAGACCCATATTCCAGTTCATAAACAACCGAAACAAGACGATCAAGAAAAACACGATCATGAGATACAATAATCATCGCCTTCTTATATTTAGCCAGATAAGATTCCAGCCACTCAATAGTAGATAAATCCAGATGATTGGTAGGTTCATCCAATAGTAATAAATCCGGTTTACTTAATAAAAGCTTGGCAAAAGCGATCTTTGTCTTCTCACCACCGGAAAAAGATGATACCTGTCTTTCATAGTCGTCAAGTCCAAAGCCAAAGCCATGTAAAACTGTCATGATTTCTGACTGATAGGTATAACCACCTTCAAACTTAAATTCTTCTTCCAGTCTTGAATAACGGTTTATAAGCTGTTCATCAGGATTGACAGCCATTTTTTCCGCAAGATCATTTAACTGTCTTTCCTTTTCAATCAATAAAGAAAAAACTTCTTCAAACTCTTCTTTAACTGTCTTGTTTGAATTGATCAAAGCATTCTGCTTCAAATAGGCAATATTGATCTTATCGCTTTTAATCAGCTGACCTGAAGATAGTTCAACTTCACCTTCAATAACTTTTAAAAGGGTCGACTTGCCCGAACCATTACGGCCGACCAAAGCGATCCTTTCATTTTCATTTACACTGAAATCGACATTTTCAAAAACGTCGTTGGCACCAAAGAAAACGGTACCCTTATTGATTTGTAATAACATTTTTAATAAATTAAATTCTTTGGTGTACGAGGATATGGGAGTACATCACGAATGTTTTCCATACCAGTCAGGTACATCATCAGACGTTCAAAGCCAACGCCAAAGCCAGCATGTTTACAACCGCCATATCTTCTTAAATCAAGATACCACTCAAGAATGGACTTATCCATACCGATTTCTTCCATACGCTTTTCTAATACATCAAGACGCTCTTCACGCTGTGAACCACCAACCAGTTCGCCAACATGCGGAACAAGTAAGTCAGCAGCTGCAACCGTCTTGCCATCATCATTTAAGCGCATATAGAAAGCCTTGATATCCTTTGGATAATCAGTCAGGAAAACCGGTCCCTTAACAACCTGTTCACAGATATAACGCTCATGTTCAGTATTTAAATCAATGCCCCATTCAACCTTGTTTTCAAATTTAACCGGAGCCTTCAGTAAAATATCAATGGCCTCTGTATATTTCATTCTTCTGAATTCAGACTTTCTGACGGCATCCAGTCTTTCAAGCAAAGTCTTATCAATCATTGAATTAAAGAACTTCATCTCCTCTGGACAGTTTTCCAGAACATAGTCTATGCAGTATTTAACCAGATCTTCAATCAGTTCCATATCATCATCAAGATCCGCAAAGGCAATCTCTGGTTCAATCATCCAGAATTCGTTCGCATGAGTCTTGGTATTGGAATTCTCTGCTCTAAAAGTTGGGCCAAAGGTATAGACATCGCGGAAAGCCATGGCAAAAGCTTCAACATGTAACTGACCAGAAACAGTTAAAGAAGCATGCTTGCCAAAGAAATCTTCTTCATATTTATCATCTTCTCTGGTTGTAACTGTAAAGACCTCACCAGCACCCTCAGCATCATTACCAGTAATAATTGGCGTATGAACATAGACAAAACCCTGGTTCTGGAAGAATTCATGAATTGCCATTGACAAAACTGAACGCAATCTGAAAACAGCAGAAAAAGTATTGGTTCTTGGACGTAAGTGCGGGATTTCTCTCAAAAATTCAAAACTATGTCTTTTTTTCTGTAAGGCATAAGTTTCATCTGAAGCACCAATAACAGTAATATCTGTAGCCTCAATTTCAAATGGCTGTTTAGAATCAGGTGTATATTTGAATTTGCCATTAACCTGGATACTGGAACCAGTTAAAATATGGCTTAGTTCATTATAGTTTTCCATTGCAGCACTATAGACAATCTGAACATTGCGGAAATAAGTGCCATCATTCAATTCAATAAAGCCTACAGAACCATTATCACGATTAGTTCTAACCCAGCCTTCAATACCAACATACTCCAGCTGGTCTAATTCAATCTGATTTTTGGCATAAGCTAATTCATACAATTCTCTTGCAGTGTAGTAATCAAACATCCTCATTTCCTCATTTCGTTAAATTTGTTTTATAAACCAGTTCCTGAATAATCGAAACCAGGTCAACACTTCTGACATTGAGATTCTCTGGTACATTGTAATGAACATGGGTAAAGTCCACAATACCATCAATTCCCACTTTAGTTAATAGATTAACTGTATTCTGTACATCCGAAGAAATACATAAGATGGCAATACGACAGCCATCAGGCAAATATTTTTCAATATCGGCAATGTTATAAACCGGAATGCCGATATCGCCAACCTTTTCCGGATATAAATCAAAGGCACAGACAATTTCGCCAACAACATCATCCCATTTGTTGTAATTTAAAATAGCCTTACCCAAATTACCGGCGCCAACCAGGATAATCTTTTCATTATAGTTGACACCAAGTTCATCAGAAAAAATCTGAATCAGGTCATCAACATTATAACCATAACCCTGTTTGCCCAAAGAACCGATTAAGGAAAAATCCCGACGGATAGTTGTCGGCTTGATATTAACATAATCCGATAATTCTGATGACATGATTTTATCAATACCATCATCCTTAATCTTACGTAAGGCCTTTAAATAAATCGGATATCTTCTCAAAGTAGCGTTAGGTACATTTCTCATAAAAATAATTATACGCTAATAATCTTACTTTGTGAATAAATAAATTTTTTTAACTATTACAATAAGATGATCTTATTATCTCTGGCAATATTCCTTGTATCTTCATCCCAGATTGAAGAATGAACCTCACCAATATGGGCCTTTTTCATCAGCAGCATACATAAACGGGATTGACCAATACCACCTCCAATGGTATATGGCAATTCATCATTCAAAATCATCTGGTGATACTTAAACTTACGTCTTTCATCAGCACCAGCAGCCTTCAGCTGATAATCAAGAGCCTTAGCATCTACCCTGATACCCATGGAAGATAATTCCATGGCACAATCCAGAACATCATAATAAACCAGCAAATCGCCATTCAAAGACCAGTCATCATAATCCGGAGCTCGACCATCGTGTTTTTGACCATTGGATAATTTATCACCAATACCATAGATAAATACTGTACCATATTCTCTGCAGATGGCCTTTTCTCTTTCCTTGGCTGACAAATCAGGATAACGTTTTAATAAATCTTCAGAAGAAATAAAATAGACATCTTCCCTGATATGACTCTCAACAGCAGGAAACTTAATATTCAGAATACCCTGGGTAACGACAAGAGCCTTAACAATAAGAGAAACCTGATTAAACAAATAATCAAGATTACGATCTTCCTTACTGATAACCTTTTCCCAATCCCACTGATCAACATAAATGGAATGTAAATTATCAAGATCTTCATCTCTTCTAATGGCATTCATATCCGTATATAAGCCATTGCCAACAAAAAACTTATAATCATGTAAAGCCATACGCTTCCACTTTGCCAAAGAATGAATGACAACGCCATCCTTCTTAGCCGAAGGAATATCAAAACCAACAGCTCTCTCAAAGCCATTCAAATCATCATTTAAACCACTGTCAGCTTCAACAAATAAAGGTGCCGAAACGCGCTTTAAGTGTAAGGCATCTGCCAGAGTTTCCTGATAAGTTCTCTTAATCAGCGAAATGGCAGCCTGGGTATCATATAAACCCAAATAAGAAACATAATTTTCGGGGACTATAAATTTACTCATAATTACTCCTCAATCGACATATCAGACAAAGATGCTGTATCAAGACTAACAAATTTGCCCTTCTTTAAGTCGTGGAAAGCAGCACAGGCAATCATCGTAGCGTTATCCGTACAATATTTTAACGGTGGCTGAACAAGCTTAACACCCTTAATCTTTTCACTCATTAATTCTCTTAAACGTGAATTGGCAGCCACTCCACCAGCCGTAATAACCGTCTTAACGGGATATTCTTCCATGGCCTTTAGAGTCTTATTAAGCAAAACATTCAAAGCAACTTCCTGAAAGGCATAAGATAAATCATTATTATTAAGTTCTTCACCATTTCTTTCCAGCTTCTTCGCCAGCTGCAGACAGGCATTCTTTAATCCACTGAAAGAAAAATTCAAGCCATCAACCTTAGGAGTCGGCAATTGATAATGAGCCTTACCCTCCTTGGCAGCCTTATCAATCTTTGGACCACCAGGATAACCCATGCCCATAATACGGGCAACCTTGTCATAAGACTCACCAACAGCATCATCCAATGTGGTACCGATAATCTTAAAACTGTCTTCGTTTTCGATATAAACCAGTTCAGTATGACCACCACTGACAACCAGAGCCAGCATCGGATACTCAAAATCAGCCAGTAATTCATTAATAAAGATATGACCCTTTAAATGATGAACACCAATTAAAGGCTTATCATAAAAGAAAGCCAAAGTCTTAGCAGCCACGCCACCAATATGTAAAGAACCTATTAAACCAGGTCCAACGGTATAAGCAATGGCATCAATATCATCCATCGATACATCGGCTTGCTTCAAGGCATTATCAACAATAATCGAAATCTGCTCAACATGCATTCTGGAAGCAATTTCCGGAATAACCCCGCCAAAACGGGCATGAACATCAATCTGTGTCGAAACAACACTGCTTAAGATATTTAACTTTTCATCTAAAATGGCACAAGCTGTTTCATCGCAGCTTGACTCAATAGCCAAAATCTTCTTCATTTAAACCTCCGATGGCCTTTACCATCTCGATTGCATCCTCACCATCTTCATAATAGGATTTACGAATTCTGGTCTGGATAAACTCATTCTTCTGATATAACTTTAAAGCATATTCATTGCTGGGACGAACTTCCAGATGAACAAATTCAACCTCGTTTTTAATCGCTTCTCTAAACAAGGCATTAAGCATCCGCTGACCATAGCCTCGATGCTGATAATCGCTGGCAACCGCAATATTACAGATATCAGCATTTTCAAACATAAACCAGATATCGCCATAAGCCATAATCTCATCATTTTCTTCAATTACCAGCAAACAGGCAAACTGATTGTTTTCTATTTCTTCCTTAAAGTATTTTATTGGCCAGGGATCCTTAAAAACACTGCTTTCAATTCTGGCGACCTTATCAAGATCACCAAGCCTCATTCTGCGAATCATCGATAATACGCATCACTTTCTTTTAAATACAAAGGAGTTAAATGATCTATATCATCGATTCCTGACCAGAAAGCCCTGGTATTTAAAAAACATGAAGGAATATCCACAAAAGTATTTTCCCTGCCAACCAAAGAACCATCAAGCACAACATTGTAAGAAGCACAATCGATATCCTTTAATTCCTTGGCACAATCACCAACAATAATTCTATCCTTATCATAAATACTCAAATAAGCTCTATTAGCCCGGGCATCCATAATTACCATTGTATTTTCTCTATTACCTGCATACAGCCTCAATGTCGAAATGCCATATAACTTGATATTGGCAACCGAACAGTAAACCTTGGCAATCGTCATAGCGATACGAACGCCAGTATAAGAACCAGGGCCCAAGGCAATACAGATAGAATCAATGTCTCTTTTATTAACACCACTGTTTTTAAACATTTCTTCTAAAGCAACAAAAACAGTCTCCGACTGTTTTTTGAAACATATTTCATTATAAGAAGCCAGCAGTTCATCATCCTTAATCAGCGCCAAAGCCAGATTCTTATAAGCTGTATCAATACACAAAGTCAACATAATACTTCCTCGACAATCTTTTTATACTTATCTCCCACCGGATTAAAATTGATATTCCGGGTATTATCATCAACATATTCAAAAGAAATCTCCAGATAATTTTCCGGAAGATATTCCTTATAATATTGCGGCCATTCAACAACCATGACACCATCATCACTCAATTCATCAAAACCCAAATCATAATCCGCACCATCCAAACGATATGCATCAATATGATATAAGTCCAAATCACCATGATATATCTTTAAAATAGTAAAAGTCGGCGAATTAATAACTCGTCTGATATTTAAAGCCTTGCCAATACCCTTGGTAAAAGTTGTCTTGCCACCAGCTAAATCACCAACCAGAGTAAGACACATACCCTTTTCCAGTAATTTTCCGAGTTTTTCACCTAATAAAATCGTTTCTTCTTCGCTGTAACTAATCATAAAGACATTATATAACAAAAGGAGCACCAGATAGCGCTCCTTTATCATTATTTGATACCCGTATTTGGAACGTGATATTTCTTTGTTGGTTTATTACTAACTACCAGCATCTCATTAATATCACCATATACGGTATAGTTATAGCCCTCAACCTTATCTTCTTTCAGACTATAGCTGATTGCCTTACCCTTTTCATTGACATATAAATCATCAAATGAATCAGTCCATTCATTTTCATTACTCAAGCTGATACTTAGACCAGTATCCTTACCATTGGCATACAAATGAATGGTAACAGCCTCATGATCAATATCCTCATCGTCCAGCCATTCCTTACTTACTAAAATATTGCGTTTTAGTGGAATGTATTCATTATCGAAATCGTATTCGTCCTGTTCAGTACTATATTCGTTAATCTTACTTTCAACTACTGTATAGACGATTTCTCTAGTTACACCCTCTTCTCTGACATATTTAGGTAATTCATCGCCAAAGCTGTATTTCCAGCTTTCATCTAAACCTTTTTTGACCTTTAGTTTCTTGCCGGTAGGTAAACCATCGGCATAAAGTTCAATTTCAACCTCATCAGGACGCTTACCATCACGGTTGTCATCATCAAACCATTCAACATTACCCTTAACCTCAGTTTCCTCTGGAACGTGAGTATTTATAACCTTGAAACTATAAGTATCCAGAGTTGTATAGTCAATTGAATAATCATCAATCTCAACTTCTACTACTGAATATTCAATTAGTTTAGGCTTGTTATTAACCATCATACGTTTAGGAAGCTTGGCAAACAGTTCATTTGGCCATGTACCATCAACATCCGGGTCACCATTGATTTCAACATATTTGCCTGTATCACCCGCATCGGCATAAAGAAGAATCTTAACCTTACCTGGACGTACACCATCAACATTGTCCTGGTCTACCCATTCAAGCTGAACCTTGACCTCGATTTCTTCTGGTTCGTGTGTGTTGGTGATTGTGAAACCATCAGTGGCATTACCAGTGATTGCCTTTGAATAACCGGTAATAGCTTCTTCATCAACTGTATAAACAATGGCAGTAGTTTTACCTTCTACAAGCTTGTTCTTAGGCAAGCCTTCAATCTTCCACTTGCCATCCTTATCTGGAGTAAGTGTATATGTTTCACCTTTTATGCCATCGGCATAAACAGTGATATCAATTGTATCTGGACGGATACTGTCAACATCATCACCATCATCCCAGACCTTAGTTCCTGTTAGATCAACAGTATAAGGAGTATGAGAGTTAGTGATTACAAAGCCATTTGCTGCATTACCGGTAATAGTATTTGTGTAACCAGTAATAGCTGTTTCTTCAATTGTATAAGTGATTGCCTTTGATTCTCCACTGACTACCTTATTCTTTGGTAAACCTTCAATCTTCCACTTACCATCCTCATCTGGTGTGACAGTATAATCATCATATACTGCACCATCTGCCTTAACAGTTATTTCAATTGATTCAGGTCTGATACCATCGACATCATCACCATCGCTCCATACCTTGCTACCGGTAAGATCGATAGTATTTGGAGTATGAGAGTTAGTTACTGTAAAGCCATCAGTGGCATTACCAGTAATTGCCTTTGAATAACCGGTAATAG
>DCGB01000086.1 GCA_002314515.1 Solobacterium sp. UBA1789
TTTAACAATATTTCTATATCCATGAATAGCCTCCAATTAAGTATCCGCTTAATTATATTTAGAGAATCTATTTAAGTCAATACTAAATTAAAAGAGGGCGGATCAGTTCGTCACTACCGCTCTCTTAGATAACAAATTCAAATTTGTTGCTACATCAATCTTATAGTCTAGCCACCTTCTGACATCACTCATATAGTCACGGTACCCTTTTGACAACAGTCCTATAGTCTCGCCAAGGCAAAAAAGTCCTATAGTCACAACTATGCCTTAAGTCAGTGGTCAGAACTGTTGTCAGGCAATTAAGAAGAAGGGTTCCGGGAAACTGCCAGATGAAAGGCAGTATCTCGAAACCCTTTGATTTCAAGCCATTTTCACACTATTTACTTGCCATCCCTTGACATCAAGACTACCGTCTCAACATGACTTGTGAAAGGAAACATATCAACGGGTTGAATGGAATCAATATGATAATTACGCTTAAACTGATCAAGATTGGTCTTAAGTGTTAAAGGATTACAGGAAATATAGATTACCAGACGGGGTTTTAGGGCAAATACTGCCTCAATAAACTTCTGATCAGCTCCACTGCGTGGTGGATCCATGATGACCACATCAACCGGCAGATGGTTTTTTGCCATTTTCATCATAAATCTGGTCGCATCATCACAATAAAATTCAATATTATTGATTCCGTTTTCTTTTTTATTGATTTCAGCATCCTTTACTGCATAACTGTTCAATTCAACACCAATAACTTTTTTAACATATTTTGCAGCAATCATACCAATGGTACCAGTACCACAATAAGCATCAATAACAACATCTCTCTTATTTAAAGTCGCTTTTTCAATAGCCTCTTTATAAAGAACAGAAGTCTGGCGTTTATTTACCTGATAAAAAGAAGCCGCACTAATCCTGAACTTTAGGTCACAAAGCTCGTCAACAATATAACCACGGCCATATAAGAGTTTACTTTTATCACCAAGTATCATTGAAGTATGACGATTGTTAATATTCTGAACAACAGTTGTCAGCTGTGGATTATATTTTAATAAGTCCTTAACCAGAAGATCACCGTCCTTGATATTAAAAGAACCTGTAACAAGTACCAGCATATACTGACCATCATTGCTGCAACGAACCAATGCATGACGGATACAGCCCTTCATTGACTTTTCATCAAAAACAGAAATACGATAGCGAATAATCAGCCTCTTTAAAGAACTGATAATGGAATTGGCTGTTTCATCGCAAATCTGACAATCTTCAATTGGAACAATAAAATGTGTACTGTTTACATAATTGCCACAAATAACACGATGTTCTTCATCATATCCAAAGCTGACCTGAACTTTGTTTCGATAATGATAAGGATCATTCATGCCAATTATCGGCAAAACTTTTCCAAAAGAAGAAAAAAGCTTTTCCTCATTTTTCTGCTTTTCTGCCAATTGTTTTTGATAATCCAGACCCTGATATTGACATCCGCCACAATATCTGGCAACCTTACATTTTTCCATACGACCTTCCAATCTTAACAACAAAACCCACAAGACGACCTGATAAGAAAACACTCAGCATTGAATAAGCAATATATTCTAAAGGAATATACGAAAGTGATATCAATAAAACAACAAAATCAGTAATCAGATACGCATTCTCAATCCTTATGCCAAAATGACTATTCATCAACATAGCCAAAGCATCATCGCCACCCTGGGCACCACCAGCCAGAACACAAAGACCTGAGCCTGTTCCTATAAACATAGCACCAAAAACTGCAGCCAAAAGAAGATTATTGGCAATCGAAGGAAACAGAGGATCAGTAAATTCCAGAATAAAATAAAAAACCGAAAAACTGCTAAAAGCAATCAAAGAATAATAAATAAAATCCTTGCCAAGCTCTCTGTAAGCTAATATATAGCAGATTACAGTTAATACAAAAGTGCTGATTGCCGGCGATATATCAAACCAGTATTTATCAAATAAAGCCATACCAAAAATACCACCCTCACAGATTGGTGAACGGACATGGATATTATAAAGACCAAAAGCTGAAATAAAGCTTCCAATCAAATCTAATACAACTCTTTTAAACGAAAAAGACACAAATCAGGCCAAACCCTTTACCTGTTCATCAGAAAAACACTGAACCAGTTCACCTGGACGATCAAAAAACTCATTACACAAAATCAGATGGCCATTAATCCATTCTTCATACCAGTCTTCAACAACCGATAAAGACAGAATTTTATCACCAAGAGAAACGATATAATCATGATCATTTTTTGTTGTAAAAGCACATTCCAGACATTCCTTGTCCTTACCATGATCATAGGCGATACAATAAACAGGACCAGATTCGGTTTGAAAATGACCAATAATTATTTTTCCCTCACATAATATTTTTTCTCTAACTAAATCCCTGCAGGTATATAACATAAACAATCCTCCATCAGAATATATAACTATTTAAATAATTAACAAAAACAATATAGCATATAAAACTAGTCAAGACCACGTGAACGCAAATACTCGGCAATTACCGGACGGACAGGTGGACATATCTCCTTCAAATCAATATCCTCTGGACTAAAGAAACGCAAATCTTCCATTTCATCTTCCTGTGCCCTGATTTCACCGTGATATTTATGACATAAATAAATTATTTCAACATTGGAAACTTCATCACCATTGGGATAAATATGATGAACTTCTTTACCGGAATTTATCATAAAAAAAGATAATTCATCAGCAATTAAACCCATTTCTTCAAACAACTCTCTTTTAGCGCAGTCTTCAACCCTCTCATCAATTTCTATTGAACCACCGGCATAACACCAGCTGTGGTCATCGCTCCTCTTGCCTAAAAGCAGCTGACCCTTTTCGTTGATGATAATGACGCTGGCAGAACATTGAATCAATGTTCGATGACCAACGACTTTACGCAAATCCATAATATATCCACTCATATTAACCCCTTATTGAAAGAAATAGTCCCCTGGAGACTATTTTCTGGCTTGTTTATCATAGATATCTTTATCCATATAATCAACTTTGTCATACTGCAAACCATCAATAGTTACAGCAACCTGAAAATCATCTTCATAAACAATATTGCCGGGATAATTGGTATAGATTACATCATAAGGATGATTATAGCGATCAAGCAGAAAAAGCAAGGGCTGCATATACTTTTCCATTTTTTCGCTGTTTTCAGTCTTAAAGAAACAAATAACCTTCTGACGCTCATTACAGATTTGTGGCCAAGGTAACTCCTGAGCAAAGTGATCATCAATAGCCTTAAAAAGCTCATAATCTTCCTTATTCAGAACATTCTTTTTTTCAAAATCACGAAAAATGCCAAAAACGCCATTGGCATAATTGGTATATTCGGCTATTTCCCGACCCTGAATACGCATATATTTATACTTCATTATTCTTGCCTCGCATATTGTATTGTGGATTACGAACATAAAAATCCTGTTTATTGTAATACATCATCTGTTCTGCTTCCTTTAGGCTAACTAAAATTGAACCATGTTGACAATAGGCCCAGCCAGCAGAAGCAATATCTCCTCTATTTGAATTGTCATTCTTAAATTTTTCACATATTTCCGCAAATTCAAAACCTGTAACATTTCTGACAAAGACCACAAATTCATCACCGCTGATACGATAAATATCATCTTCTTTAAAATTCTCTTTTAAAAAATCCGCAAAATTAATCAGAAGCTTATCACCGGCTTCATGACCAAAATAGTCATTGGTATATTTTAAACAATTGGCATCACAGAACAGAACACCCGTATTATTATCATATGAACCTTTATCGATAGCTTCATCATAAAGGCGGCGACTCTTTAATCCGGTCAGCTGATCAGTAGAAACGATTTCCTCAAGAATCTTTTGACGAAGCTGCAATTCGTTGGCTCGTCCTGCCTGTAACAGGATGTAAATAAAAAGAGTAGAAATTGAAGCTGAAACAAAACCCAGTTCCAGTAAAGGATTAATAAATTCATAAAGGGTTGTAAAAAACGGAATAAAGGCATAAGTCAGGAAAGCTAAAACATCATGGCGACCAATGATTTTGCCATTTTTCAGAACCATCGCAATGATCGCTATCATATTAATTATTGCCGAAACAATAATAATCTCGTAATAAGGTCCACGGAAATAAACACCATCAATAAAATAGAAAGTTTTTCCATAGATGGTTAAAACCGTCATCGCAATAACGGCAATA
>DCGB01000020.1:0-2691 GCA_002314515.1 Solobacterium sp. UBA1789
CATCAGCAGGTATTAACATGCCTCAGTTCTGCACTCAGTTTAATGATCAGACTAAGGATAGAAAGGGCGATATCGTTCCTGTTGTTATTACTGCTTATGAAGACAAGAGTTTTGATTTCGTCTTAAAGACTACTCCAGCTGCATTCTTATTAAAGAAGGCTGCCGGTGTCACTAAGGCATCAGGTACTCCTAATACTTCTATCGCCGGCAAGATCACTAAGGCTCAGTTACGCGAAATCGCTGAATACAAGATGCCTGATCTTAATGCCAATGATGTTGAAGCTGCTATGAATATTATTGCTGGTACAGCAAGAAATATGGGTATTGCAGTAGAAGGAGAATAAGCGATGAAAAGAAGTAAAAATTATAAGAACGCTTTAGCTCTTTATGATAAGACTAAAAAGTATCCTGTTGCTGAAGCTGTAGAGCTCGTTAAGAAGACATCTTTCGTTAAGTATGATGCTACTGTTCGCGTTTCTTTCAAATTAAATGTTGACCCTCGTCATGCTGATCAGCAGATCCGTGGTGCAATGGTTTTGCCTGCTGGAACTGGTCGTTCTCAGCGTGTATTAGTTGTAACTCAGGGCGCTAAGATTGAAGAAGCAAAGGCTGCCGGTGCTGACTTTGTTGGCGATAAGGAAATTCTTGAAGAAATCAAGAAGGGCTGGTTCGATTTCGATGTTATCGTTGCTACACCTGATATGATGGGTGAATTAGGTAAGTTAGGTCGTATCTTAGGTCCTAAGGGCTTAATGCCAAACCCTAAGACTGGTACTGTTACTCCTAATATCGCAGCTGCAGTTGAAGAAATCAAAAAAGGTAAAGTTACTTATCGTGTTGATAAAGAAGGTAACATTAACTGCTTACTTGGCAAGGCTTCATTCGATAATGCTGCTCTTGAAGAAAACTACAATGCTATTTATCAGCAGATTCTACGTGCTAGACCAGCTGCTGTTAAGGGTACTTATGTATTGAATATCACTATTTCATCTAACATGGGTCCTGGCATTCGTGTTGAGGCTTAATTCAACTGAATTTACACAAAAAAAGCGGAATAAATTATTCCGCTTTATTTTTTAAATACTTTGTCTCTTGAAGCATACAGCTCTTTGATAAAGATCTGGTCAAGAGTACTGAGCTTATAGTCATTACGATGTATCAGGATATCCTGATACATTTTTTTATTATCTGAAGAAGTTTTCTGAATCAGATTATAGCGTTTAAGAACGCTTTCTGGTTCAGGTGAAACCCACATAAAGGTTTCTTTATTTTCAGATACGAGCTGATATTGAGAAGCTCTATCAAAGATATAGATTCTTCTTTTGATGTTAGAAGGTAATTCCTCTTTTTTAACCTTAGCCAATGGCAAAGAAGGGACAAAAGGATCAGCGTGAGCAATTTCTATCCAGTCGGTTAAATCAGAAAAACGGATGTCATCAATATTGGCTAATGGTGAATCCTTGGACATGACCAGAACATAATTGAATTCGGCAATTGTCTCATAATGGATATTTTTTTCTTCCATCATTTTTTTGAAATAGCTGTCATACATTTTGGCATAGCGAATAATACCTAACTTAAAATCATTTTCGGTGATATTAGTCAGAGCACGATTGGCGTTTGTCTCACGATAGAACAGTTCTTCATCATGATTGACACTATTGGCATTAGAAAAATTGACGAATGCTTCAGCAATATAGCTGACACGAGGGGCAGATAGTGAAAAACGATTTTTGATAACTCTTTCCTGTTTGTATATCTTATCAATCTCATTGAACTGATCAATGATTTTTTCGGCATAGTTTAAAAAGACTTCTCCTTCATTAGTCAAAACAATGCCTTTGGACGATCTTTTGAAAATGGTAATTCCCAGTTCATTTTCCAGATCCTTAATTGACCTCGATAAATTTGGCTGAGCAATTGATAAAGATGCAGCAGCCTTGTTCATTGAGCCTATCTTTGATATTTCCACTACATAACTGATTTGTAAGATATTCATATATTAATTATATTATTAGTAGAATTCTTATGCAAAATTATATATAATCTTTTTATAAGCTTTGAAAAAGAAGTAGTACCTTAGGAATTATCTGCTTAGCGAGTGAAAGATGGTGCAAGTTCACGCAGATAACTGAGCGAATTCAGCTTTTGAGCAGAATTATTCCGGTGACAACGTTATAGTCAAAAGGGCAGCAGTTTTTTATTGCTGAATTAGGATGGTACCGCGGTTAATTCGTTCCTTAATCGCGGTTTTTATTTTATGGAGGTCAAAATGGATTTAGCGGTATTAAAAGAAGAAGCATTAGAACTTATTGACAAAGTTAAAGATGAAAAAGTATTAGAAGACTTACGTCTTGAATACTTATCTAAAAAGGGTAAGATTCAGGATTTAATGGCTCAGATGCGCGATTTACCAAAAGAAGAAAAACCGGTTTTTGGTCAAAAAGTTAATGACTTAAAAAACGCTTTGACAGAAGCATTTGAAAACAAAAAGAAAGAATTAGCTGAAAAGGCTGTTGATATCCTTTTGGAAGCAGAAAAAATCGATATTACATTGGATGCTGATGAAGTACGCCTGGGCAATCTTCATCCATTATCTTTAGTTTCTCGTGAACTTGAAGATGTCTTCATTGGTATGGGCTACAATATTGCAGAAGGTCCTGAAGTTGAAATCGATGAATATAACTTTAC
>DCGB01000020.1:2762-2886 GCA_002314515.1 Solobacterium sp. UBA1789
TTGAGAACCCAGACTACTGCCATTCAGATGCGTGTTCTTGAACAGCAGCATGATACATTGCCTATAAAAGTATTCTGTCCTGGAAAGGTTTATCGTCGTGATGATGATGATGCAACACATTCTC
>DCGB01000045.1:0-6720 GCA_002314515.1 Solobacterium sp. UBA1789
GATTTATTTATAGTTCAATTCTCCATTTAATTTGTTTATTTTATTTTGATAGTCATGAAAGCTGAATCAGTACCAGCATTTGCTGGTTTAAACTGTGCGCCATCAGTTTCAGCTGAATCAGTTGGCACTGTGTTGCCTGTAGAATAATCCTGTCTGAACTGCTCAATATCCCATTGGCGTCCATAATCACCGCCTGATACCTTATCCAGTTCCTTTTGATTTAAGTCTTTTTTATTTGTCATAATCGCTTATATATTGTTTATAGTGTTTCCAGACAATAGAGGCAAAGAGTTCTTGTCATTTTATTAGGTCTATGACAGGCAGGACATACCTTATATTCCTTGGAAGCTACGTTTGATAAATCACCTCCGCAGCCAGAACATCTATATAGAAACTGTGCAGTTAAAGCACCACACGATGGGCATTCTCTATAATATGCTGTTGAACCGCCATTGACCTTCTCTAATTCTTCTATATCAATTATTTTCTTTTGTGACATGTTATTTCTTCTTTCTAACAATCCTCTTCAGGTCCAAAAAATACACACAATTTTGAAAAGAATTCTATTATTTCTTCATCAGTTACCCCACCTTGCGTTAAGGTATCTACAAGATACTTAACATCATCTATATCTGCCAGAATCTGTCTTCTCTTGTTTTGTCCATTTAAACGATAATAAAAGTAATCTTCTGTAACATAAGCTCCACCAGCTACTTTTTCTAATTCCTCATCATTTAATGATTTCTTTAATGACTTAATTTCAATCTCCTTTTATCAACTATATTATTTCAAAACTTTTATTACATTACTATTACAAAGTCATTTGATTGCCCGACAAAGCTCTTATTTAATTTCATAATCATACAAAGCTTTGCCACCGCAATATGCGTTCCTGTTTCCTTTGGTTTTGTATAACAGAAATCATCAATAAATTCTCAATCAGTAGGCCATTCTCTTTTTAATATTGCATACTGCATAGTATTTTCATATCTTGGTGTTCCATCTTCATTATTAATGAAACTGATAAATTCCTTAAACTCACCTTCTTTGCGCATTCCCAGCTTTTCACATAAATGCTGACTGGCAATATTATAATCCTCAGTATAGGCATAGATTCTTCTGGCACCCTTTTGACTAAAAAGATAATCAAAGAAAGCCCTGGCTGCCTCATAGGCATAGCCCCTTCCCTGATACTCTTTATTTAACATCCAGCAGGGACTAAAGGTATCTATGATAGTATCTTCATCCGGATATGCTTCATTACTCTCCGGATATGCATCAATTTCACCAATAACTTTTCCCGTATCTTTGACAGTAATCGCAAAATAGTATTCTGTTTCACCTTTTCTTTTTTGCATTTCCCTTTTTGCATCCTCAAGTGTTTCAAGTTTCATGCATGCAAAACAGTTAACTGCCGGCTCATGTAAATATTCAAATACATCCTGGGCATCCTCTTCAACAAAAGGCCTCAATATAAGTCTCTCTGTTTCAATTATCATTTATAATTATCCTCTTACTATCTGCTAACAAAAAGTCTGGCAAAACGATATAAAACCTCAGAACCATCTGTTAATGCTTCCGTATCAAAAGTCATCTTAGGATTATGAAGACCCGGTGTCAGATTAGCACCAACGCCAATATAAGCCGTCTTATAGCCACCAATAGTACTAAAGAAATGGAAATCCTCACTACCCGAATTTAAGACAGAAGGCTTAATCTTAACAACGCCATCCATAGCTTCTTCAACCAGTTTTGACATTTCTTCATCCAGTTGAGCTGCATCACATCTGGCTAATTCAACAATCTCAGCCCTGGTACCATTGGCAAGGGCTCCGTAATTAATCGCATCCTTAACCTTTTTTAATAAAGAATCCATAAGCTCATTAGACTGAGCCCTGATATCAACCGCAAAAGTCAATTCATAAGGAATAATATTAGTTGCTGCACTCTGGGCATTTATTTGAGTAACCTTAGCCGAATAAGGAATCTGCGGATTTTCATATATCGCATTAATTGAATTAATAATCATAGCTGCCGCATTGATTGGATTAGACCCCTGATGAGGCTGTGCCGCATGACAACTCTTGCCACTTATCTTAACTCTTAAGACTACATTAGCCGAATGAAGCAGTCTGGCCACACCCTCATGTAATACAGCATCCTGCATTGGTCTTAGATGACAGCCAATAATACCATCAACACCATCAATTTCTCCACTATCCAGTAATAATTTTGCTCCACCAAGTTTTTCCTCAGCTGGCTGAAAAACAAAACGAATCTCACCCTTATCAAGACCCTCATCAGCCAGTTTCTTAGCTGCAGCCAAAACCATAGCACTATGACCATCATGACCACAGGCATGAATAGCCTGAATATTGCCATTTTCATCAGGAAAAGGCAAGGCATCCATATCCGCCCGTATAGCCAGAATTGGACCAGCTGTCTTACCACGCAAGATGCCAACTACAGCTGTTGTATCCTTAATATTTGAATGAACCTCTAAACCAAGACGCTTAAGTTCATCAGCAATATATTCTGAAGTCTTATATTCTTTCCAGCTCAATTCCGGTATTTGATGAAGATAATCAAAATATTCCTGTGCAATATTATTATTCATGGGCATGTCCTCTTATACCATTTACTTTATCATAAAAAACTCTGAATAATCAGAGTTCAATCGCTTCCTTAATCAGCTGCGCAATATACATTGAAGCAGCCTCAGATGGATGATAATTATCATCCTCATAAAGATGAATAAGCTTACGCATCCTATCAAAAGCTAAACCGACATCAATGACTCCAGCACCATTTCTCAATGCTGCCCCATGATAGGCATCATATAAACCCTTAGATAATTCATCATAAGACAAGCCTGTATCATTTAACTTAGCTGTACCCTCTTCATAAGCCCAGGTTGCATATAATAAGGGCTTAGCCCCATTTTCTTTAATCAGCTTACACAACTGATCAACAGAATCATCAAAACACTTCTTATCACCCACCGGACAGAAAGACTGTTCCTGCAAAATGACATAATCCCATTTCTCATTCTTTAAAGCAGCCAGTGTCTTAGCACCCATTTCTTCTTTGGGATCAAGATGCTCATAAAGATAGCCACCTGGTCTGGTGTGGGAAACAACCTCAAAACCACTGATTTCCTTCAAAATAAGGGGCATATCATGATAATATGTAAAACTATTTCCTAACAGTAAAACTCTCATTTTTCATTTTTCCTCTTTAAATAAATAGCCAAAACCTGAACATCCGAAGGATTAATACCCGAAATACGTGAAGCCTGACCCAAAGTAAAAGGCTTAACCTTATCTAGCTTCTGTCTGGCCTCCAGGGAAAGATTATCCATATGCAGATAATCAATATCCTGAGGTAGCTTCAGCTTATCCATCTTCAACATACGCTCAGCTTCCTTGAATGCCTTATCAATATAACCCGCATAGCGAATCTCAATCTGTGTCTGCTCAATGATTTCTCTATCTTCTTCCTTTTCCAGATATTTCAATAATTCCCTTAATTCAACCTTTGGCCTTCTAGCCAGATCCAGGGCATTGTGTGAAAGATCAGGTCTTTCTTCATAATCCAAAGAATTCAGATAATCATTAATACCTGTCTGATAAGAAATCTTGGCTTCAGCCAGATATTCTTTCAATTCCCTGATTTTCTCAATCTTATTTAAATATTTCTGATATCTGTCTTCAGAAATCAGTTTATTCTCATAACCATATTTTAATAAACGCTGATCAGCATTATCATGTCTCATCAATAGACGATATTCAGCTCTGGAAGTCAATAAACGATAAGGTTCCTTGGTACCCTTGGTAACCAGATCATCAATCATAACCCCAATATATGCCTCATCACGACCCAGGACAAAAGGCTCCTCATTATCCAGTTTACGACGGGCATTAATTCCTGCCATAATACCCAAACCTGCAGCCTCCTCATAACCCGAGGTACCAAGAATCTGACCACTGATAAAAAGACCATTGATGTCCTTTAATTCCAGATTAGCCTTCACCTGCAAAGGATCAACCGCATCATATTCAATCGCATAGGCATACTTAACAATCTTGGCATTCTCCAGACCAATCAGACTATGAACCATTTCCTCCTGGACATCTCTTGGCATTGAAGTAGAAAAACCCTGAACATAGGTTAATTCATTATCTGCTGTCAAAGGCTCAAGAAACAGCTGATGACGCTCCTTATCCGCAAAACGCACAACCTTATCCTCAATAGAAGGACAATAACGGGGACCAACACCCTTGACAACTCCCGAATACATGGAAGACTTATGTAAATTCTCCCTGATGATTTCCAGAGTTCTTGGCGTTGTATAAGTCAAATGACAGGGATACTGTTCTTCAAAAGGTCTGATACTCTCAGTTTCTTCCGAAAAACGAATAAAAGAATTTGTGCCCGGTTCATATTGAGTCTTGGAAAAATCAATAGAAGAAGTCAAAACACGCTGAGGAGTTCCGGTTTTCAGACGGAATAAAGTGATATCCAGTTTCCTCAAAGACTCACTTAAATTCTTAGTCGTTGGCTCATCATCCGGACCACCTGGTGTAACTTCTGCTGAAATCAGACGACAGGAATCCATATAAGTACCCGTTGTCAATATACAAACCGAAGCTTCAATCAATCCCTTATTCTGTAAACGAACAGCCTTAAAAATCTTATTATCACAGATAACTTCTTCACAGATATCCTCAACGACTTCAAGATTAGCTGTATGCAGACACAAATCCTGCATCATTAAAGAATACGCTTCCTTATCCGACTGCACACGCATACTCCAGACACCCGGACCCTTGGTCGTATTCAACATCTTAAACTGCAAAGCCGTCTTATCAGCCACCTTAGGCATCACACCACCCAAGGCATCAATTTCTCTTACAACAATACCCTTAGCCGGACCACCAATTGAAGGATTACAAGGCATATTGGCAATATTCTTAATACTAATTGTCACCAAAGCTGTCTTCTTACCCGCATGAGCCAAAGCCATTGCTGCCTCAACACCCGCATGGCCAGCACCAACTACGATCGCATCATACATAATAAATACTCCTAATGCGCTTATAAACCACTATCATCTCATCATAATGCGCAATCACATCATTATATAATTCACTCTCCAGATCCTCATATACTTCCATCAAAGCAATATAAAGAGGATAAAGACAAAGATCCTGTGCCAGGATATACAAACCCTTAATCGCATCCTTGGCCATCGCAAAATCATTATCAGCCAGATAAGTTTTAACTTCATCAAAGAAAGGATCACCTAAATAAAACTTAACAGCCTCCTCATAATCATTAATATTCTTAAACTTACTAATGATCAGATCATAATCTAAACCTGCACTTGCATATTTCTTTTTCACTAATTCATTATAGCTCAAATTAAGGCTATAATTATTCTATGAACGTATACGACTTTGACAAAACCATCTACAAAAACGACTCAAGTGTCGACTTTATCATCTTCCTCTATACCAGAAAACCCTATCTCTTGTTCACAAGAGGCCTCCAAACCCTCTTTTTTGCCATCCTCTATGGACTAAAAATCATTCCCAAAGAATCTGCCAAAGTCAATTTCTTTGCCATCCTCAAAAACTTTGACAACAAAGAAGATATGGTCAAAGAATTCTGGGATAAACATCAAAATGGCATCAAAGACTTTTATTATAAAAATAAAAAAGAAGATGATCTCATCATCTCCGCCTCACCCTATTTTCTAATCAGTGAAATCTGCAATAGACTAAATGTAAAATGTATGGCCACTCCTCTTGACCTGCAGACAGTCAGATACCAGGGCAAAAACTGCCACGGCAAAGAAAAAGTTCAACGCTTCTATGAACTATATCCCAATGGTCGTATTGAAGAATTCTATTCCGATTCCTACCATGATCAGCCACTGGCTGAAATAGCCAAAGAAGCCTATATGGTCAAAGGAAATCAAATCAGTAAATGGAAATTCAAATAAGTCACAAAAGTGGCTTTTTTTTAATCAATATATTCAAAACGTCTAAAAGACTTACCATCTCTTTCAACAGTTTCATTCCACATTGAAGCCGGTCTTACCCAAATACCCCTATCGCCATATAAAGCCTGATAAACAACCAGATCCTCCAGAGTCTCCGAATGCTTAGCAAGATATAATACCTGATATTCCTTGCCCTTAAAATGTCTATACTTTCCTATCTTTATCTCATCCATAATCCAACCCCTATATATTAATATTATTATCACTTACAATATAATTATGATCAAAAGACTAGTAATATTATTATTTATCCTCTGTGCCTGTAGCCCCCAGACAAAACAGACAGTCACCACCGATAATCATCAATATGAAATAAACAATATGGCATCTGCCTATATTGCCTACTATAAAGACAACAAATATCTCTATTATGAAGACATTGAAATCAGCAATGAAATTCAATCAACCTTCTTTTATTATTATCTGGACTCCTCTATATATGAAAAACACTATTACTTTACAAATATCGAACAGGCCATTGAATATTTAAAAGAAAAAGCCAATAAAAATGAAAGATATTATCTTAATCCTCTTCTTTATCAGGAAAACTATCCTCTAGAAGAAACTGGTGAGTTATATTTCAAATACCAGGATGAACAGTGGTATCTTAAAGCTAGCTATAAAACTGAATATCTGACAATTGAAGAATATCG
>DCGB01000045.1:6733-8990 GCA_002314515.1 Solobacterium sp. UBA1789
GAATTTCCACCAAACCGCTATCCGCTGATTTATACCATAACAGACTCAGATAAAGAAATAATCGAATATAGTGACAACAAAACAGAAACTGCATGTTACTACTACAGCAACGACAAAGACTACTATTTCCCATCTTTTAAAACAGCCATCACCTATTTTAAAGAAAACGCCAATATTAAGGAACAATACTATATTGATGTTTCAACACTCTTAAATGAAGGCTATGACTGCTCAAGCTATAATGATCATCTCTATATCTTTTATAAAGATAATAAATGGCTGGTCCAGACAGTTGGCAATTCACATACCATTAGTTTCAATGATCTTTTAAACAACAAACAGTTTCCTAAAGACAAGAAACAGACAACAGATGAGGATTGTGATTTTGATGAATTCCTGGACCGCTATGGCGAAGAATTTATTGACGAATATGAAGCTGAAGACTGGTATGATGACTATGGCTGTCAAAGCTCAGAATAATTATTTTTCAGTTAAAGTAAAAAGACTGCTCAAAGTATTTTCCGCCCAGGAATAATCAATCATATACTGATCATTAAACTGCTTTATATATAAGATATTGCCCTTTAATAATTCATAATAATCAGAAGTGACCTTTGTCGTATCAATTGAACGTACACCATGTTTATTCTGCAGAATATCGCCAATACCATAACAGGAAAGATCCTGCATCAGACGCATAGCCAGCTTACGATACTTTGCCAGCATCCGCTCATCTGCTGGCTCATTTTCCCATAAATAAGAAATAGCCTCGCTGGAAGTAATGGTACCACCATTGCGATCAACCAGTAATGCCAGCAGTTCCTTTTCCTTATCACTGCCAAAAATCATTGGCTTACCACCGACAAAGACATCAAAATGCCCAAACGTGCGAATAAAAACGCTGTTTTCTTCCTTAGACAGGAGATTGTACTTGGTCTTTGAGGTATTGCGAACACACAATAAAATATTGCGACTATTCAACAGAACAGCAACGGCCAGAAAGGTTTCAATATAATCATGAATGAGTAAACGGAATTCAATCTGCAAAGGACGATTTTCTTTTTTCATTGTCTCGATTGAAGAAACTCTATTTAAAAAATCCCGGGCAATGATCTTATCAGGCTCATACATATAATTATTAATCCAATAGGAAATGGCACTATCAATAGTCATTACCGCATCATACATCTTTCCAATAGCCGAAGTATCCCTGCCATAGATACAGGAAACCCTGTCTTCAAACACATCAACCTTAAAAATAACATTATATGCATTCTCTAATGCTGCAAAATAATTACTCTGATCATAAGCCTCTTCAGTAATCTTACTGTAAATGAAATAGTAAGAATTATTGACATAAGAAACAATACAACCCAGATTTACCAGCTTATCATCCAGACCAATTGCCCGATGTCTCAGCGTAACTGAATTGCCTTCGTTTTCTTTGGCCTCCTGGAGAATATGTGCCAGATTTTCTCTTTCATCATAAGGAACCATAAAAAAGAGGTTATCCTTAATATATTCATAATTTTTACTGTTCTCATTGCCGTTGAGTATCTTCAACATGGCATTATTGATACTGATTATTCGTGGATATTTATCATCAGTTGCCTTAACAATTCCTATCGGTAACTTTTCCATTTCCTCACATCTTACATTCATTGTCCTCTGATTCTTCCTTTCAAGAAAATGATCAACAAATACAATATATAAATAATGGCACTATAAGCTAAACCAACATAATCAACATTAAGAATCTTTATTTCATTTCTGATGATCAGAAAGTTATCCTTACTGTCTTCTTTTACTCTTTTACCCCTAACCAGAAGACGATGAGAATTAACACCAATAGGACTGCAAGTCAGCAATGTACAATAATCCTGTCCTTCTATTATTCTAGTACTACTTAAATCATTTGGTAATACTTCTGTAATACTATCAATTTCATAAATTAACTGCTGATCTAGTACATTTATTACAAAACAGTCACCGATATCCAGATCAAATAAAACATTAAAATAACTCTTATCCCGCAAACCACTATGACCTGCTAAAACACTATGACAGGAATCACCACCAACAGGCAAACTGCTATATTCAACATGACCAAGACCATTAGCCAAAGAATCCTTATCTGACCAGTGATAAATTGGCAGACACAAGTCAACCTTTTCAATCAGCAGATATCCCATAATACCATCATTATTGATATTTAATAGTCTTTCATATTCTTCAATATATTCTTCTGGCAATTTAT
>DCGB01000045.1:9007-39086 GCA_002314515.1 Solobacterium sp. UBA1789
ATTATTTTCAATATTTTCATTACTTAGACGCTGGTTATAGGCATAGGCTTCACTTAGATATTCGATAAATTCGTTCTTATCAATTTCCTTGATCTCTTCTTTATAGTTATCAATAATTGCTGAACTGTGTCTTTCGTTATAATAATTAGCCAAAGAGGGATAGGCAATAAAACCTATCCCCACAATCAGTAATAAAAGTATTAAACTGAACCTACTTATCTTTTTCACTTTTCTTTTTTAGTGCTTCTGATTAAAACGATAGCTGCCAGAACAAAGATAACACCAGCTACAACCATAACAGCCGTTCCACTGCCGCCGGTATTAGGCAAAATACCACCGGTTCTGTTAATTACCTGTATGCCCTGACCCTGGTAAATATTATCAATAACTGTTGCATCATTATTAGCATTATTGATGGTCACATTGACACTATAATCAATAGGTGTATAGCCAGCAGGGGCACTGACTTCAACCAGACCATAGGTACCATTACCCAAACCCTGAATAGTGGCAATCGAAGCTTCAATAGTACTTGTTGCGCCCTGCTCATTTGGCATAGCCAAACGATAGTTATTGCCTTCTTTAATAAAGCTTAATAAAGTTCCACCCTTATAGAGGTTGAAAGTTGCACCACTGATGACTTTTTCACTGGCATCAGTTTTAACAATCTGGAATTCATAAGTATAAGTCCTGGTAACAGAATTCTCAGTCTTTGAATCAGTACCATATTGTAAATAGGCAGTATTACTGTTGCCACCATCACCAATGACAGCCTTTTCATTTAATTTGCCCTTATAGCGAACAGTAATTTCTGTCTCACCTTCAATACCATCCAGGAATGACTGCTTGAATTCAATATGGAAATGCTGGGCATCATCCAAAGTATAAACATAATTGCTATTGAGGACATAAGTATCATCGATGGAAACGGAATCAAGGCTGTTTTCATCAAATGTAATACCTGCACTGGCCTCATCATACAAGATATAATTCTGAGCACCGGCAAAAGCTGTAATAACGACAACAAAGTCTAACTCATCACCAATACTGGCTGTATTACTCTTCTCAGGTAAGCCATTATTCATGACCTGTTTTTCAACACTAGGTACAAAGTTCTTTTCATGAATGATTACATCAGGGTCAGTTGTATCCAAACCACATAAGGCACCAACAGAAGAATCAACAAGATAATAACCAAGTGGCAGATCTGTAAAACTGATTTCTGTACCATCAGAAACAACAGTCTTTAAAGCCTCGATTTTGTTATTCTTAATATAATTCTTAATAGCAGCTGTAAAATCACTTACAGAAGCACCCTTTACCCAATTTATTACATGAATAGTCCTGGAATTTAGTTCATCCCAGCGATCTTCAACAGTCATATACTGTTTTCCCTCGCTGCCAGTTAAATAAGAATAAAATGGATTATCTTCTTCAATTGTATATAAATAAGCATCGCCATCATAACTATACAAGTCAGCTATTTTATACAACTTATAAGTCTCGTCTTTAACGGGATTATCAATTTTGATACTACCGGTATCAGCTGCAAAAACCCTATTAGGCAACATCATCACAAGCAACAAAACACTGAATAAAATTAATTTAAATTTTTTCATCTTTTCTCCTCAATTTATTGATTAATACAACAGCAACAAAAGCCAGACCAATACCGATATTCATCATTCTATTGCCACGACCACCAGCATCAGGAAGTTCTATCCCATCTGATAATCGATGATTATTAAAGATAGCCTCTTCTCCACTGATTTTTACCCCCTTTGCACCCAAAAGAAGAGAATCATCTTTAATAAACAGCATTAACTCATAATAATCAGGCAAACTTAGCTGTTCGACTGTTGTAATTAACGCACGATAATCACTACCCTCATCTCCACAGACATATTTAACGATATTGTTTTTCTCACTTAGAGAATAATTGTCATCATCTAACTGCAGATAATAAAGGGTCTTTGTTATTATTTCCTTAAGCCTCTTACCATATCGATTACTGTTTATATAAGTTTCCAGAACATCCTCACCGGGATCTTCAATAAGCTGATAAGGTTCGTCTTTTAAATCATTACTGATGTTATATACCGGGAAATCCTTAGTATCCTTTACTGTCGAGACATAACACTTATCATCCATAGTGGCATAGTATTCATTGTCCACAGTATTAAATAAATCTTCTTCAAGCACTTCAACCTCATACTGATAGATATGATCATCATATTTAATATTGATATCGCCACCATTTATTTCTTTAATCTTATAGTTATAAATACCAGCCTCAGATATTTCAATGTCTGCGAATTTTATTAAACCCGAACTATCATTTTCTTTTGTCTGCAATACAGTATCGTTTTCATCCAGTAACTGAAACTGGAAGATCTGATTATCTGGCGTGCTGCCATCTAACTTCTTTGTTGCCGACAGATTGAAACTGACTGGTGATTTTGTAATAGTCTTATTGGCA
Source organism: Solobacterium sp. UBA1789 (assembly GCA_002314515.1). Lineage (GTDB taxonomy): Bacteria > Bacillota_I > Bacilli_A > Erysipelotrichales > Erysipelotrichaceae > Colivicinus. The sequence goes on from DCGB01000045.1 coordinate 11,487, forward strand.
AAAGAAACTTTATCATAAGTAACTTTTTTATCACCCACAAGATAACCGGTAATCAGGTTCTGCATACGGCTGTCATAAGTACCAGCCTTATTCTGGTCATAGCTGCTGCGATTGTTGCCAAAGGGCAGCAGAAGAACCAGTACAAAGTTATCAGGAACTGTTTCCTTTAAACAGGTATTTAACATCGCAGTCTGACTGCTGTTCAAGGTCGTGCCAGAAGATAAGCTGGAAATAATTATTTCGACATTGTCCCAGTCTTTGGAAGTGGCCGGAGGATTAACTGTATAATGATAAATTACTTTCTTTATCTTATCTAAACTGGCACCTGAGTCCTGCGCATACGTACTAAGGCTGGTTACGGGGATAATAGCCTTATATTGGGTTTTATTATTCCAGAAGTCCTCCGGCGTCTGCTTCTGGTTATAAATACAATAGGCATAGACCTGTTTGGTCTGGTCCGCGTTTTTGACAATTATCGGACCCTTGATACCACCATAGGCAAAGTACAATTCGCCATTTTTCAGCCAGGAAGCACCCTCTGAAGAACTGCTGCCACTTAAGGTGATACTCATGATTCTTTCATCGAAAGTCATATTTGAATGACTGTCTTTTTGACTTTGACTAGGATATTCTCTGATATAGTAAGTTCCATTTTCCAATTCCGAAACATTAAAACTGATTTTGCCATCAGCATCATTTTGAACAGTCTGATAGATCATTGAATCATCACACAAAATAAAATCAAAGATATTATCATTACCTGGTTTTTGATCATCAACCGTTAAATCAGTTTCAACTATCGTATCTTCATCAGCCAAAACAGGCAAAGGCAGCATCAACATTACAAAGACCATTAATATTATTTTTCTGATATTCATATTTACCTCCTTGGCCAAAGCTTAAGTAAGACTTTTGCATAAAGATCATCCTGTTTAACATTTCCCATCTGACTACTACGGGAATCAGCTAAATCGCTTCGTTTTGTATTTAAAACAAAATATTCCCGCTGTTTAATCAATAAAGGATAATCAACATCGCCAGCAACAGTATCCTTATCTGAATACTCACTTCTTGTTCCGTTGATATAGAGATCTCCATTATCATCAATGCTGACACTATCGCCTGCTGAAGCAACAACTTTCTTGATTTCCAGCTTGTTTCCCCAATAAAACAGAACATCGTCACCAGTTTCAACTTCTTTTGTCCGCAAACAAAGAAGATAGTCACCAATTTCGTAGTCTGGAGACATACTAGCGGTTTCAACTTTGACAATCGGCAGAAAATGACTGGACAAAAGGTATGCAAAGGCCACAATTACCACCAGAAAACCCAAAGTCTGATAAATCGTTTTTAATAAGTCGCCAATCTTCTTCAAAAGCCACAAATCCTTTCATATATCGCTTCATTTTTTATTATAATTTTAGCTTGTTGCCACATCGTTCCCACAGCGTTCTCAAACGTTCTCCTGTCGTTATCAACAAAAATCTTTTTCCTGGATCATTACACAATGCAATAGTAAAAAGAATAACGCACAGGATATTTGCTATAAAAAGATCAAACAAAAAGATATTGCCAAAGCAATATCTCCTGTAACCAAAGTACTAAACTAATGTTATTTAAATGTCATTATTAATGGAGGCAAACTCCATTATTTTATTTATCTTTTCTTCGAATTTTTCTTTTGATATTAGCACAATACCCTCGTCGTCACTCAAGACAACCAGATTATCACCAGCCATCAGTTTAAACTTGTCGCGAGCACCCTTGGGAATGACAACCTGACCACGGTCATTGACAGTCACAGTTCCCCAGATATTCTTACCCTTGGGAGCTGGCGGAATAATGCCAATCCCTTCACTTTTTTCCGTTTTCAATAGACTATCAACAGTAATTTCATATAATTCAGCCAGTTTGCTGCAATTAACTATATCCGGTAAAGAAGCGCCCTTTTCCCACTTGGAATATGCCTGGCGGGAAACATTGATTTTTGTTGCCACTTCTTCCTGTGAATAACCATAGATATTACGTAATATCAGTAAATTATCTTTAATCATTTTTGATTCTCCTACATATCTATTTTCGCAAATCTATCGCAGGATAATCTATAGGCTAAATAAGAAATTAACAGATAAATGATTATTCCAATAGATAATGTCATGAGCTGAATAGGCAGATATTCACTGCCAAAGGCATTAAAAAAAGCCAGTCCAGGAAAATGATGCAGTGCCTCAGCTATTCCCAGTACCATAAAAACAGTAATCAGATAAACAAGGAAAGGTTTAGTCCTTTGATAAGAAGTCTTAAAAAATCCGGCAACAAACAACAGATTAAATAAAGAAAACATAACAAAGGCAACACCTAAGGCAAAAGCATTGGCATTCATCAAAAAGTTCTGACGATAAACAGTTGAATCTACCAGGAATGTATTTCTAATTAAACAGATAAGTCCCATAATAAATAAACTGATTGATTCAATGATACAGACAAAGAGAAACTTGCCCTTAATTATATCCTTTTTGCCAACAGGCAACAAAAAAGAAAAAACAAGGTCATTGGTCTCAACCATATTCTGAAAACTCTTAAAAATACCAAGAGTTACAAAGAAAACACCACACAATATTGGATAACCAGGAATAAAAAACATCAATGAAAACGCAATGAAAAAATAAGTTAACAATGAAGCGCTTAATTTAAATTCCTTATATAAAACATTACGCATTATCTTCACCTCTTTCCAGACGCAGAAAAATATCCTCCAGACTTTCATTAGACCTTTGATATTTTCTGATAAATCCTTCTTTGGTTTCAGCTGCAATAATCTGTCCTTTAGAAATATAAACAATATCATCGGCACACTTTTCAATATCTGAAATAATATGGGTTGAAAAGAAAATGGCTACCTTGTCTTTCTTTAATTCTTTTAACAACATCAGTAATTCATCCCTAGAAAAGGGATCAAGACCACTTGTTGGCTCATCAAGAATCAGGATCCTGGCCTCATGAGACAGGGCTATTAAAAGATTGACTTTGACCTTCATGCCCTCTGATAACTCCAGGGGTGTCTTATTTTCATCCAGTTCAAATAATCTCAGATATTTCTGATAAGCTTCTTCATTCCAGCTGTCATAAAATCTTCTGACTACTTTTATGATATCTTTGATTTTTTTATGCGGATACCAGCTGATTGTGCCGCTTGAATAACCAATATAGGATTTTATTTCTCTTTCTTTGTCCTTCAGATTTTTACCAAAATATAATATTTCACCACTGTCAATACTGATAAGATTCAACATGGACTTTATTGTTGTAGTTTTTCCGGCACCATTGCGGCCAATAAAGCCAGCAATATGTCCTTCTTCAACCGAAAAGGAAACATCCTTTAATTTAAAACTGTCATAGGTTTTATTTAATCCTTTAATTTCCAGAACGTTCATAAATACCTCCTTAAAACATTGTAATTAGCAATATCAGCACCTAACAACCAACTGAAAATGACATCTTTATATGATAAATGTAAATATTAGTTGACATAACAAAATAAGGTGAATTCTGTTATCATAAACACGAGGAAAAGATAAAAATATGGAATTATATAAACTGTGTGAAAACGTCTACTATACCGACTATGAACAAAGACGAGATCGCCCACGTCTGGGCTATATCAAAGGTAAAAATTTTTCATTAGCCATTGATGCCGGCCATTCAGACAGTCACGTTCAGGAATTCTATGAACTATTGAAAAAAAATGATCTGCCACTTCCACAATTGACGATTATCACCCATTGGCATCGGGATCATTCTTTTGGCATGCATGCAATCAATGGACAAAGTATTGCCTGCAAAGAGACAAATGATCACTTAAGAGAATTTATTGCCCAGCAGAATCCTCAAAGTGACCAGGAAATGCTTAAAAATGATGATCAGATGCGTTATGAATATGGTGATAAACCAATCATTGTCAAAACATCAGACCTCGAATATGAAAACAAACTAATTATAGATCTTGGCGACATTAATATTGAAATACTGAAAGCACCATCACCACATACCGATGATGCAAGCATTGTCTATCTTCCTCAACAGAAGGCTGTCTTTATTGGCGACGGCAGTTCTGGTCGCATTCCCGACTGGTATGTTGATCCAATCAAGGGTCAGGAGATGATAGAATTTTTTAATAAACTTGATTTCAACTTTAGTGTAGGCTGTCATTGGGCTATTGAAAACAAGGAAGAACTTATTGAAACTCTAAAAAGAGAATATCATTAACATATGGAGGCAAAATTATGCCATTAAAAAGTCTGGTTTCTGAAGATTTTGTAAATACCGGAAGACAAAAGTCTATTGATTATATTAAGGCCTTTGGCATCCTATATATGGTTATCATCCACTGGTATGAAGAAATGAGTGTCTGCTATGCCGATGGCACGACATCAGTTTTAGGCTATATTATCGAATTCCTGGGTGGACCTCTGGCAGCACCAGTATTCATGTATGCCATGGGACTGGGAATAGTTTATTCAAAACATCGTTCACCAAAAGAGCTGTTCATAAGGGGATTAAAACTCCTGGCTTTCAGCTATATTTTTAATTTAATCAGACTGAGTGCTTCATACCTGATAGTTGGCAAAATTGCCGGCTACTTTGATTTGGATACTTTCCTGTATTATACATTTAATGTTGATATTCTTTCTTTCTGTGGTGTCGCTTTCATGTTTACGGCCTTATTAAAAAAACTGAATATTCATGTCTGGGCCGTACCACAGGCTGCTATTATCATGTTGATAATCGGTTCCTTTATTAACTTTGAATCGACTACAATATTTGGCAAATATATTCTTGCCCTATTTGTCAAAAGCAGTGAATTAAGTTATTTCCCACTATTCAACTGGTATATTTATCCAGCCATGGGCATGTTGTCGGCCAGATACCTAAAGCAGATTGTCAGCCAGGACCGCTGGCATAAGATAAGTCTGAGAATTTCTTTTGCCTTTACTATTGGCATAATTGCCGGAGCTATGTTCTATGGCATAAGTCCAATTCAGTTTTTTACCATTTATGATGATATTTATTATTTAGTCAACTTTATTAGTGCCCTATTCTGTTTTAATGTTGTTGTTTTGTGCGAATCTTTATTTTATTTTGCATTCAAGAAAATCAATAGTGAAAAACTGGATAAACTGGTATTTTTTATGAGTGACAATCTGAATACTATCTATATTATTCAATGGATAATAATTGGTAATGTCCTGACAACACTCTTTGAAGGTGGCTGGCTTCAGCCTTTCCCCATCTGGGTATCAATTCCTTTGGGAATTATCGTGACTCTTATTGCAACCTATCTTGCTAAATATGCAAACAAAATTCTAAAATTTTAATAATGAAAACTGTTAATCAGTACAAAGGCTTGCAAAAAGAAGTATATGTCATCTGTGCCTGTACAGTAATCGATGAACTTGGTTCGCTGATTGGGCCAATGTTTACTTTGATATTGTCAGTTATTATAGGACTTAATGCCACTCAGATTGCAGCCTGGGCTTTGATATTTTCTATCTTTTCAATGCCCGCTGGCTTATTGGGTGGAAAGATGGCTGATAAATATAATAAAAAGCTCTTAATCAATATCTGTGATATTACATCTTCAATAATCTTTATTGTCTGCGGTCTTTTTACATTAAGCAAAACCAGCATTATTTTTTATCTTTTTGGTACTTTATTACAGAAAATCGAATCACCATCATATAATGTCCTGATTGGCGATATTACAACCGTCAAAGACCGCGATAAGGCCTATTCTCTGAAATATCTCTGTAAGAATCTAGGCTGTATGATGGCACCTGTTATTGGCGGCTTCCTGTTAAAAAATAATGCCAATCTGATCTTTATCATCTCTGGCATTATGCAGTTACTATCAATTATTGTCTTTGATATCTGCATCAAAGAAACCAGAACAACAGCAGACAAAGACAATAAATATGAAGCAATTAAAGATGATACAAACTTCTTTAATGTCTTAAAAAACAATAAGATAGTTTTCTATTTTATCCTTATTACTGCCTTTACCATCTTGTGCTATGGTCAGTTTACCTATATCCTGCCTTTGGAATTTTCTAAAGCTTATGGAGATACAGGTTCAATAATCTATGGCACAGTTTCCTCTGTCAACTGTATTACTGTATTGGTCATTACTTCCTTTGTTACCAACTTCATTTCCCGGTTTACAACTCTGGATAAAATGGCCTTAGGTGAAGTATTTGAGCTGTTTGGCTTTATTGGCTTTGTCTTATTTATTAAATCACCCCTTATCTGTTATATAGCCTGCTTTGTCTTTACAATTGGCGAAATCATTGAAACCATAACTTCTTCAACCTTCTATATCAATCGTATTCCTGCCAATTACCGGGGACGTATATCGTCTTTCAGGGATGTTTCAATAACTATGGTTGCTGCCGTTGGCAATCTCTTATTTGGTAAATTATATGATAATTTTGGATCAGTAAGCTGGATTGTTATCTTATCAGTAATTGTCCTATGTGTAATTGGTTTTAGAAAACTGGAAATTTCTGATAAAAATCAGTATCCAAACTTATATAAATGACAAAAGTCATTGCCTGGGCAATGACTTCTTTATTTTTCAACTCTAATAGTGAAAGTTTGTGATGTAACATTTAATGAACTGCCATCACTATATGTGAAATATACCGGGATATCTACTGATTCATAAACAGCTTTAAGATGAATCAACTATCGTATATTATTTAAATAGAATAGTGAGGTGTGCCATGAATTTTGTTGATTTAAAAAAAGAAGATATTCTAAATAATTTTAAAGAAATCTTTCGAAAAGAACCCTTTTATTCAGAATCATCAAAAAGCTGGATACAGGATGCTTATGGCAGCTGTTATGACTTATATATTTTAGACCGTAGATATTTTAATCAGGATCTGTATAAAAATAAAGATGACTATAATATCAGCTCCCATTTTTATCAGGATATAACTAATTCCTATAATTTTCATTTTTATCAGGCCTATCAGCAAGGACTCATTAACAAAGAAATCTATGACCAGCATAAAGAAGAAAATGTCTACTATCACTGTCATAAGGATGATGACCTGCTTCATTATCAGATGCATTGCCCAAAGTGTGGCCAGGAAATTAACATCTATTTAAACAGCAAAACCATGACCAATTCCGGTGGTGTTGTTCCTGTCTGCCCATACTGTGGTCAGTTTCAGTTATCATTAAATAGTCGAAATAACGAAAATACAAAAGAAGTTCGGATTTTAGAATTGATGCCAGGTGTTAACATCAAAGATCCCTATAGTCTATATCCTGTAAGCGATTCTTCAATTGACCGTATTGAATATTTAAGCCAGATAATTCTCAAAGAATGCGAAAATCTTCCTTTCAACGATGAAGAAAAGCTAAACATTATCAGACAGGTATGTAAACAAAACGATACCATTCTTCATATCATACCTGCAATCCTCAAAGAATGTGCTAATAGTTATGGCTATGACAGAATTATAGAATTATTACAGGATATTAAAAAAACCGATGATGGAAATACTGTTCTCAGCCGCTATAATATCATAAGCAGACAGAATATTAATCATATCATTCCCCCAATGCCTGTTTTAACAAACAACCAGGCTCCAGTAATCAAACAGGAAAACAGAAAGGCAAAAGGATTCTGTAAAAACTGTGGAGCTAAAGTCTATGAAAAGTTCTGCCCAGAATGTGGTACACTTTTCGAATAAATAAAGCGATACTTCTGTATCGCCTATTCAAACATCTCACCTGCCTGCATCAATCGCAATTTAGTTAAATTGTCTTTTTCATCAGTCTTTAAAAATAGATCATTACCAGTTTGATAAGTTTCTGAACTTTATCGACAGCTGAGTCTTTTACTGTTTTGCCATCAAGGTATTTTTCTATTATTGGCGGATATTAATTCACAACCGCTAAATCACCTTTCGATAACACTGGTAATTACCAACACAGACAAAACCACATTCCTTAACAAATTCTTCATATTCTTTTTCAGCAAAATAGGTTACGATCTTATATCCGTTATTTTTGGCATCAGCCAATGCACCAGTTAATAAATCACCATAGACATTCTTGTCATCCATGATGTCAACACCATATATTTCTACCCACCTGTCATCATGTATTCTGTAATAGGCAGCTGCCTTATCTTTCATAAGAAGGATTACCCATTCATCCAGACAATCATATATCCTGTCACTATTCCAATACATGCCATCTTCAATTGATTTATGGATGTTACGAAAGAGATCGAAATTGTTTTTATCAATTCTGATTAAGTCTTTTTCTTCCAGATTCTGACAATTATCTAAAAAGGCTGTGTTATTATAGTCGTCTTCAATACATTCAAAACCCTGTTCTTTTAAACAGTTGACTGCATCCCTGTTTTCAGAAGGAAAACCAAACAGTAGTTCATAAGCCTGATATTTATTTTTAAGATAATCTATGAATTCTTCTAATGCTATCTTTGTTTCTCTATTGATATTAAAAGAACTGAGTTCAAGATATTTATCATTTTCATAATAGAAATAATGGATCATTCCTTCGATTCTGCCATCCATTTCGAATATCATAATTTCTTCATTATCACGTTCAAACGCCTTTAATGACCTTTCGATGAAATCCTCTTTTGTTTTGATGCCATCACAATATGTTGGATAACAGGACTTAGTGATATCCGTTGCCAGCTGATAAAAGAAATCACAATTATCTATAAATTCATTTCTGTTACAAGTTCTAAGCATTCTATTCCCCTCTAAAAGACAAAAGACTGCTATTGCAGTCTTATTCACTTACTTCCTCATTGCTGGTATCCAGTACTTTCAACAACTCAACGGCATTGGCATAAGTTTCAGTACCACTCTTCATCTCAACAACAGCTTCAAGATCTTTACGCAGATTATCCATATCACCAACCTGTGAATAACACAAAGCACGATTATAAAGACTATCTTCTGTCAAAGTATCATATTCAATGGTTAAAGTGAAATCAGTAATAGCATCATCATATTTAGTTAAAGCAAAATTACACAAAGCTCTTAAATAAACAACCTCATAATGCGTATTATAAGTATTCAAGTAAACATTGAATGATTTTACTGCCGTCTTATAATAACCCAGCTGCATTTCAGCGATACCCTGCCATTTATAATAATCAATAGCCTGCTCATCTTCGCCATAATGCTTAATAGCTAATTCAGCCAGTTTATACATAGTCTGATAATCATCTATCTGATAAGCACATTCAATGGCACTCTCTAGTAATTCATATTCTTCGTTATCAATATGCGCAACATAAATATCCAAAGCTTTCTGATAAAAACCTAAGGCACTATAGAAAGAAGCACATAATATTTCCTCATTAAATTCAATATCTGATAATTCTTTATATTCATGGGCATCTTCCATAGCTGCAGCCAAATCATCTTTCAATAAATTAGCCTGTAACCGGTATAAGATTAAATCTCCCTTCTTATCCGGATATTTTTCCATCGCAGCATTAACTGTATTGATAGCACCCTGATATTCATTGATATTGATATACATTGTCAATACTGTTTCATATTGTTCAAAAGTCAAATCATTGTTATCAGCGTATTTTTTAACATTGATCAGAGCCTGGGCATAATCACCCTGCTGCAGATAAGCTTCTGACAGATAAAGCAAGGCGTTGTTATTGGTGTCATCATATTCCAAAGACTTCTTTAAGTAGTCCACTGCATCCTTGTATTCACCAAGCTGACAATCAATAATACCAACCTTTCGATATACCTGAGCAATCTTTTCGTTATCATCGGTATAATCCAAAGCCAAAAGATAATCCTCAATAGCCTTTTTATAATCTTCCTTATATTCATCCATAAAGGCATTAAGAAAACATTCTTCAAAAGTATCAATCTTCTCATTAGACTTTAAATACAGTTTAATTTCACTGATAACTTCATTAGTAATCTCTGCCTCATCATCTGTAACGATGGCGATAAGTTCTTCCATCTTTAACTTGCGATAAAATTTGACCGAATAATTGACACATGTCGTCAACAAGGCAATAACGCAGATAACTATTAAGACTTTTTTTAGGAATTTACCGATTTTATTCATATTTGAACCCCAATCATACAAACAGCTGAATTTTTATCCAGCTGTTTGTTTGTTTAATATTATTTTAACTTACTACTCGTCATTTTTCTTCTTCTTTTTTACAAGGAAGAAATAAATTGCAGCAGCAGCTAGACCGACACCGACAACAACAGGTAAGTAGTTAGGACTTTCAGCAGCAATCTCATCGACTACTTCTTCAACATCTTCAACTACTTCCTCCTGCTTAGGCTCTTCTTCTTTTTCCATCCGCTCTGGGATATGTTCGTCGATATACTTCAATACAAGCTTACTGAAGTACTGACGGATAATACCCTTTTCAGTGATTCCCAGAGTATTGAGGATATCCAAACCTTCAAGGCCTTCTTCAGTGATAACAACATATGATACTGCTGTATCCTTCTTCAAGCCACGGGAATTGAATATTGCGTTGCCATCTCTTACGATACCCTCTGCTACATATACATGACCCTTAATTGAAGTCAATGCATAGACGGTTGTACCGTTTTCAAGCTCACAATCCTCAGGCAATCTAACGATTACGATAATACCGTATGTGTTATACTTAGCCTCAACATTCATACCAGCTAAGAAGTACTCACTATCAGCAGCCTTCTTCAGCAGATCGTAACCTTCAACTTCTGGATCAAGATCTAAGGCAGAGAATTCGAACTTGGCACTTCTTGGCAAGAAACCAACAACTCCACCTAAGTCAGTTACTTCGTCCCATCTTGTTCTCAGACGATATCTGATAGGTTCACTAGCAACAGAAGCCTTATTCTTGAGAATTCTATAGTTCAGATGACCATAGATAGTATTTGTAACGACTTCTTTAGCACCGCGAATTCTTAATTCTTCAACTGGAGTACCGATATTACCATTAGAGTTAATGTAAATTTCTTCGCCCTTAATGATGCCATCATCACCAGTTCTCAGATTACCTTCATCAGTAATGAAGATCTGCTTACCTTCCAGATTATCAATCTTCAATTCTTCTGAAGAATTAGAGATGTTGATATTATCACCACTCATATCCAATTCATCAGTAATCAGATTGATAGAACCAGGAAGCTTCTTAACACGACCATCTTCATTGCTCTGTTCAACATTTTCATTGAACTGATCCTTAGTTTCCTCAGTTACAACACCAATGTCGCCCTTAGCCTTTAATGTGACCTTATCAGCATTAATGATAGAATCATCATCCTCAGGAGTAGCACTACCATTTAAATTCAGATATACGTTGTTATTAGCAGTAATATCACCTAGTTCAGTATTTTCCTTATTACTGTTGTTCAATGCGATATCATCAGCAGTACCCTTAATGCCCTTAACATCAACATTTAATGGCTTATTTTCAGTACCAACAGAATGAGTACCATCAGATTCTTCTTCAGAACCTGTAATAGCAACAGCTTCAAAGTCATTACCCTTAATTACTGGAGACTTAGCAGCAGCACTTGTAATATTGCCTAATGTTTCAAGTCTGACATCATCTTCAGCAACAACCTGAACAAGTCTCAAACTATCTTCGCTGGCAATATCAACACCACCATTAGCAACCAGATCCAAAGTACCCTTGATGTCAGTAGTAATCATCTGACTCTTAACACCATCTACATCTTCACCGGCATCACCGAAGCCACCACCAGTTCTGATTACAGCATTACCATTAACTGTTAATGTTGCATCCTGAGCATCATCAAGGCTTCTACCAATCTTAGCTTCATCGCTTGTATCACCCTTTTCAACAGTGATTGTAGTATCATCAACATTCAACTGATTAGCAGCACTATTTCTAATAATATCCTTATTAGAAGTACCGGAAATACCATTTTCAGCAGAGATGCTATTGAATTCTTCCTGCAATTCTTCGTTTTCTCTTATCAGAGAATACACACGATCATTCAGAACATCAAATTCTTCCTGGAGATCCTGCTCTTTTTCATATTCCTTAGCAAGATTATTCTGAGTTTCTCTGATCAAGGAGATCTGATCTTCAACTTCCTTACGAGTATCAAGAGGAAGCTTACTGTAATCAACATCATCTGGTCTGATATCAGTTGCAACAGTATTTTCTGTTAAAGACTGACCAATCAGATATTCATAGTCAACAGCATCCTTAACCAGATCCTTCAAACGATTAACCTGTTTCTCTAATTCTTTTTCAGCATTATAGACAACAGTCTTCTGAGCATTCAGAGCACTTCTAGCCTTAGCCCAATCACCAGCAGGAGTAGTACCAGAAGCTAAACGAGTCAAGTCAGAAATCTCATCGTTATTTGAATTGATCTTGTTATCAATATGAATCAGTTCGTTAGTTACTTCTTCCTGATCAACAATGTCACGCAACTGACTAATCTGTTGTGCCTTTGTATTTAAGTCGTTGTTTGCGGCATCCAGTTCATCTTTAGCATCAGCCATAGCGTTTTCAGCATTGACATATGCTCTATATAGCTTCATGAATTCTGAATCCTTCATCAGCTTATTCAGAATCTCATTATACTGTTCGCCATTAACCAGCGACTGATGTTTAACTCCTAATTTAGCAACGATTGTATCAAATGCTAACTTAGCCTTGTTATATGCTTCTTCAGCATTCTTGTAAGCTACTGTCTTTTCATCAACAATTCTCTGAAGTGCAACGATTTCATCATATGACTTAATTAACTGCTTATAAGTATCAACAGTAATCTGAGCCTGACTTTCATTTCCGCTGCCCAGTTCTTCAAACTCGTCGATTGCATCAGTAATACCTAAGATAGTATTCTGATAATCAACAACAGCCTTAATAATATCTTCCTTAGAAGATTCAACAGTTAAACCAAGAACCTCTAATAATGCGATATCATCAGCAGTCAGATTATTCAAATCAGTAACAGTTAATCTTTCAGCATCGCTAACAAGCTTATCAACCAGTAATGCTTCATCAATTGCCTTCTGAATAGTAGCTATTACTGTACTATCCTTATTAGCATCAACTGCCTGAACCATTGCGTTTGTTGCAGCATAGATATATCTCTTAGCTAATTCATTGTTTGCAGATAAATCACTACCCTCTGCTTCATTTCTATGAATAGCCTCATCCAATGCCATCTGAGCTTCAACCATCTTCTTCAAAGCATCAAGTTCATCAGCACGCTCATTCAATGCAGCAGTAGCCTCATCGATAGTACCATTTACCTTTGTAAGTTCATCTAATGCTCTGATTGCCTTTCTGATATCTTTATCAAGAGCAAGAACATTATCTCTCAACTGAGAGCGCTCATCTTTTATAGCCTGAATAGCTACAGGATCAGTTTCTGTTAACAGCAATGCATCAAGTTCTTTGATTCTATCTTTATAAGCATTCCGTTCAGTAGTCTTTCTTGTGATATAATCAGGAACATTTGTGTTATAAGCTACAGCATCTTCATATTCCTTAGTTAATGCTTCAATTTCATCATTGATAGCGCTGTATTCAGCATTAGCAACTCTGATTTCCTCTCTCTTAGCATTAACCAGACTTGTAGCATCAGCTAAAGCCTTTTCCTTAGCAACAAGTTCAGCTAAAGCCTTATGAATATCATCCTTAGTAGCATTTGGATCATTCTTCAATGCTACCAGATCAATCTTGTTGTAGTTATCAAGATCAGTCTGCTTAGCTTCCAGGTCTAGGAGCAATGCATCCAGTTCACCACATAATGAACCGATTTCATCATTCTTAGCGGTTGCTTCATCATTCTTATCAATGATAGCCTGCTCAAGATCTTTTACCTTTTGAGCACTATGATTATTATCCAGACTAGCCTTATAAGCTAATGCTGACTCTAATTCATTCTTAGCCTCATTGTAGGCATACTGTCTATCAGCCAATTCGATTAATAGAGCAGATAATGAATTATCATTACCATCAACCAGATAACCAGCTGCATTCAATACTAATTCACCATCCGCAACTGATCTGCCTAAGATAGCAGAACCGCTTACTTCAGCATCATTAGCACTATCTTCAAGAATATTCAGATAAACATTCTTACCATTGAAATCAACCTTACCAACCTGCTTTTCGCCTTCATAGTAGTAAGTTACCTTATCAGTGATTTCAAATGGCTTAGCCTTAGTACCGATATCACCAACTGTATTGATAGATACGGAACCCTTAGCATAGATATGACCACTTAATACCTTAGTGTCAGGATTCATGTCATTCAATACTACTGAACCATAATCAGAGATAACATCAATCTCGTAATGAGAATCAGCACAAGTAGCATTTAAGACCAGAATGTCCTTAACCTTCAGATTTACATCCTTATCCGTTGTACGTAATGTCAATCCACCGACTAACTTACCATCTTCATCGATTGTACCAACTGAAACAAGCAAAGGATTTTCCTTAGTACCAAATACCGGATTTACATCATCTTCACCAGTAGTGAATGTTGCATTACCCTTAGCATAGATATTTGGAGTATTATCTGCCTTCTGCTGCTCAGTTCTACCATCATTGATATCTTCCGGAATGATGTAACTTAAGTCATTTTCAGCATGGATCTCACCGATATTGACACTACCGGTAGTCTCAACCATGTATAAGTCACCACCCATAGCAACGGCATTTACTGTCATTGGCTTAGAGTAGTCATAAATTCTCAACCAGTAGTATTCTACTGCAAGCTCGATACCATATGTTGACTTAACACCATCGGCATCTACCATCTCAGCAATGTAACGGTAACCTGCTGGAACAACATTGTTATCATCAGCAAATGTACCAACATTTTCTTCTAATAAAGTAATCAGATTGCTAGCGCCAATTACCTTGTAACCATGTACATATTCCTTAGAAGTCGGATAGTAGAATTCGTTGTAATAAACATCATATGCAGCCTGCTTATCAGCAAAGTATTCTAAGTACTTCTGACCATAGAACTGATCAATCAGATCACCACGGTTATATGTACCGAAACCGTAAGGATCATTATTACCAGTTACATTTACTACCTTTTCATATGTGTAAGAACGAGTTTCAGTTAATAACGGACTGAATCTGCTACCAATAGAACCAGCAGCATACAACGTCAAGTTACCACCGATAATATGTAATTTTTCGAAATTCTTAACTGAATCCTGGTCACATAAACCAACTCTTGGACCTAAATTCAGGAAGAAGTTCTGAGCAAACAGACTATCAAGTTCAACTGGATTAGTCCATGCACCATTTACATAGGCATTTTCATAATCTAAGCCATCATTCCTATAAATCCATTCCTGCTTAGCGAAATCTTCATTTGTAACCTCATCCAAGTCAGCAGCATAGATACTACCGCCCAGGTTCTTGATAGTTACATCGCCATATTCTGAACGAACATTAGTAAGAATAATATCACTTATTCTCTTACCATCTTTATTGTGGTTAATAGCGACTTTACCAGCTGCAGCTCTAGCTAAGATCATTGGTCTTAATTCAGTATCAGCAGCATTAGGATCAACTGTGATAGTGATATCACCGGTGTTATAGATATGAGCAGAGCCATACATTTCACCGATAACCATCTCAAAGTCTCTACCATTAGCAACTACATGAGTATTAATTAATGAATAGAGTTCATTGCGTAAATCAGCTAAAGCATTTCTAGCAGCAATAACATCAGCTACTGCAAGCATCATATCTTCTCTAGCTAACTTCAGATAATCAGCAGTTAAAGTCTTATCTAAAGAGAATGTTTCATAAGCACCCTGTTTAGCAGCCAAAGTCTTTTCAGCAGCCTCTAAAGCTTTAATAGCCTTAGTATAAGCAGAATCTTCACCCTGGTCAGGATCCCCGACCACAATCTCCTTAACTCTATCAACTATTTCTCTTGCCTGATCTTCATCAGCGAAAGAGTCACATAATTCTTTATATCTCTGAGTTAATAACTGAATTCTAGCCTCAACCTGAGCAATAGTCAGATAAGTAGCCTCAGCTTCACTTACCTTGTTCTCATAAGAAACCTTTAAGTTAAAGATTGACTTAGTATTACTGATCTTAGTACTGAAATCAACACCACTATTAGTAGCCAACTGATTTAATTCATTCATCAGTTCTTCAGCATAAGTATTAACAAGAGCCTTCTTGTCATCATCTGTTGTTAACAGACTTAATTCATCAGCAAACTTAGCAACCTTGGCATTAACAGTCTTATAAGCCTCAGCCTTGAACTCTGCCAATACAGCCTCATCAGCAAACTTAGCAGCAGCAATCATCTTATTGACTGTATTATTCAAGTTATCTAATTCAGTCAACTGAGTACCATATGCCTTCTGATAAGCAGTCTGAGCAGCAGTCAAATCCTTATTAGCCTTATCTAATTCAGCCTTAACTTCACTCTTGGAACTATAAGTTGCACGTAAAGCAGCACTAAGGATATCAGCATATTCCTTATCCAGGTTAGCGCCATTGTAGAACAATTCGTTAACTAATTCTGTCTTATCTCTTTCACCAAAGATGTAAGAAGAATCATTGTTAGCAACATATTCATCATTGACATATAACAGATAAGTTACAATAGCAAGCTTGTCGCTATTAGTTAATTCTGTAGATTCAATACCAGCCTTGAATGCCTTACGATATTCACCAGCTTCATCAAACATGAAGTCACCAAATACCAGACCTTCATTTAATGGATTAGCTTCAAATTCAGCCTTATCCAACTCATATTGAGCATACTGTTCATCATAAGCAGCCTGATATGCAGCCTTAATAGCCTTAGCCAAAGCGCTGGAATTCAGAACGCTTGAAGCCTTCAGTAAATCAGCAACATTTTCTGCTTCAAGAGCCTTATTGTTATTAGTTAAAGTAATCAGATCTTCATAATCTTTTACATAATTATAGAAGTTCTTCTTAGTAGCGGTATCAGCGGCATTATCACCAAGGTGATCAATCATCCACTGAGCCAGCTTTTCATTAGTATCCAGATCGAACAGACTAATGAAGTACTGTACATCGCTGTAACCCAGGAAATTCAGAGCAGTCTTGTTATTAAGAGCTAAATTAATACCCTCAATACCAACACCATTTGTATTGAAATACTGATAAATATCCCAAGGAATCTGCTTCTGAGCATCGATATAGAAGCTGTTAACCAAAGTAACAACTGGCTTAACAGTATCAGGAACATCGATATACATCCACTTAGCAGTATTACCAATATTGCGACCAGCTGTCAAAGTCAGAGTAGAAGTCTTAGCATTCTTCTTATCATATGTTGTCTCATCATAAGTGATAGCAGCATGTTGTTCCTTGCCCTCGACATCAGTCTGATGTAACAGATCGATATTATTGTTAGCAGCTAAAGTAACATTTGAAATACCAGAAACATTAACCTTATCAAACAATAAACTACCATCTAAGCTATCAAGAGTAATATCACTATGTTCAACATTAACCAGTGAAATCTCAATATTCTTAGAAGCAACTATCTTTAATGTTGAATCAGAAACATCAATTGTACGTAACTTGATTTCCTTAACCTTAGTATCCAAGCCTGAGCTTAAGAAACCACCATCATTAGAAGTCAGATTTACAACTGAACCCTTGTTAACGATTAATGGAGTATTGAAGCGAACTTCTGGATCATAGTCAGCATAATCAACATTCTTGGCATTATCGATAACGATATCGCCAGCGATATTTGCATCAACGATAGAATTAGTAATAATCCAATCGTAACTTAATAATTTACCTCTGATTGTAGCATCGCCATCAACCTTAGCATGAGTCTTCATAACCAACTTATTCTCAAGCTTCAAAGTTGGATTGCTTGTATTGCTCATGAACAGCTTGTCGATAGCAATATTACCCATAGCATCAACAACAACATCGTTACCCTTGCCTGTTGCCTCAGCACCTAAAGTAATACTTACATCAGGAATAATTACATTACCATTTGTAGAATATAGCTTAACAATATTACCAGTATCATTGTGGATTGACAGAGAATCCATTGTAATATCATCTTCAACATTGATAATCAATGTAGAACCATTACCTACTTCAATTGAAGGTTTATCAGGATCGGTATTAATTACATTGAATCCACCATGGTAAGACAGAATATTAGCCTCACCCTGATTAACAATCTGAAGAGTCTTAACTGTAATCTGACCATCAGAAGTGAATTCCAGATATGAACCTGGTTCAGCACTACCAGAAACTGGCTTACCATTAACGATAATATCATCGAATGTAATCAGACCCTGACCATCGCCAGTACCCAGAGCAAGAACTCTGAACTTGGCATCAGCCTGTAATGTAACATTCAAACCAGTAACACTACCATTCAAAGCAATGATATCGAAAGAACCGCCCTCTAAGATGACAATGTTCTTTTCGAACTGCATGTTAGTATCCTTAACTTCGATAGACTGACTACCAGAATAGTATGAAGTATCATCATTAACAGTATTTCTGTTAACTAAATTACCAGTTCCACTAGTGAACTTATACTCGATACCATCAGTAGCGCCAGCACCATACTTATTAAGAATAGTTTCAAGAACTGTATTGTTCTTATCATCCTTAGAAGCAGTCAAAGTATCATATACGTTATGCAATGAAATGATATTGTCGGTAATTCCATTAGTATCATTAGCATCACTTAACTCATAGTAACCGCCATCATACCAGAAGAATACTTCAGCCTTCTTAGACTCCAGCTTATTGATATCATAACGATTCTGACTTTCTTCAGTTGACTTAACCTTAGCCATACTGAAAGTAGTACCTACAGCTTCAACCGGACTAATTTCTTCGTTTTCATAATTATACTTAGCAACACCATTTTCATATAAACGACAACCATTAGCTGTAATTTCATATAAAGTAGTGCCCTCAGCATTATTGATTAATGTAGAAGTACCAGAAACCTGCTTAGTAGCCAAATTCCAGGTATTTACATAATTATTTGTAGTCAAGTAATAGTAATTACCAGCAGCATCCTTGGCAATTTCATCTAATACTTTTTCAAGCTTCAATGGTCTGTCAGTTAAAGTAACAGTTGTGCCATCGCCACTGACTGTACTTGAACCATTTGCACCATAATTAGTAGTAATATCACCATCAACAGTTTCAATATACTGAAGACCATTTAACTTAGTATAAACTTTGCCATCTTTGCCAACAGCAACAGTTTCAGTGACATTATAAATGTTATTAATAGCAGGTAAGTAAATTACTCTACTTACACGCTTAGAAGCAACAGCATCCTGAGCATCGTCTGGCAATTCAGCAATTGCAAAGACATCATCACCATACTGGTTGAAATAGAAGTAACCATATGTTTCGTTGTTGTAAACAGTTACTGTCTGATCCTTACCCTTGATTGTTACATCTAATGAATAAGTACCATCACCATTATCAACAGCCTCATCAGGAAGTTCAGCTAACTTTGTAATATTAGCATAGTAATCACCTGCATCAGTAACATCGATTCTGATCTTAACAGAAGTTTCCTTAACTGTAACAGAAGCACTATACTTATGATCTTCGCCTTCTACCTTTTCAGCATCTTCAGGTAATTCTTCAATATAGTGAATATTGCCATCTTCTGTTGTATAGTCATACTTCTTGATAACTTCCTTATAGATATCCTTCTCAAGATCTAAAGTTACTGTAGCGATATAGTAACAGCCATCTTCTTCAACAACATATACAGCACCTTCAGGAAGTTCATCTAAGTAATTAGTTGTTCCTTCATGACCATCTCTTGGATCTGCAAATTTGAAGCGACCAGTTTCTTTGACAAATACATCAACAGTGACATCTTCATCAGCTAATTTAGTTGTCTTTGTCCAGTAACCATTTTCTGTATCTTCTGTATAACCATCTAAAGAATCAACAGTGACATGGCTGACACCATCTTCACCCAACTTATAGTAAGCATCTGCATCTTTAGAAATTGTAATATTGACATCGACATTCTGAGTTTGCTTGATAGTATAAGTATTTTCTTCGCTACCCTCAACTGCATCCTCAGGAAGTTCATCTAATTCAACAAGCTTAGTACCTTCTTTATAGTAGAACTTGCCTTCAACTTCATAGATAGTAACATCTACTTCCTGTTCAACAGTGATAGTTGCACTATACTGACCTTCACCAATTGACTGAGCATTAGCTGGAAGATCGATAGCAACCTTATCGTCACCATCCATGTAGTAATAAGTATCAGCTTCCTTACGAACGATCTCAAGCTTAACTGGGCTAATAGTAACAGTGCCACTATAAGCCTTCTTCAGAGAATCATAAACAGCATCAGTAGGAAGTTTAATTTCTACTTCTTCACCATCAGCATTGATATAGTAATATGAAGTCTTAGTGCTTTCGATAATTACTGAATGGTCTTTCTGACCTACAACAACTTTCTCGGCAACTAAACCAGATTCATCATCTGTGTCATCAACAATACCTTCTGGTAAATCAATATACTTCTTGACAGTTTCTTCTTCGTCTTCGAAGTAGTAGTAATGATTTTCAATTTCTTCATTGATAGTTACATCTTCTTCTTCAGTGCTTACAACAACTGAACCAACATAATATGTAATTTCATTACTTAATGTATTTAATGTAACAAGACCACCAATGATTGTTGTAGTATCATTACCTTCAGCATCCTTGGCATATTCATAGAATACACGGTAGTCGCCATATTCAGTTACATCGCAGTTAGCAATACGATATACAGGAGTATCAACATACTTCTTATCATTATCAACATCCTGCATTACGCTCTTGATAACAGTTAATGCGTAGTATGAAGTTGAACCACTGCCTTCAATATCCTGGTTCTTATGCTGACTTGGACCAACCTTAGTATATGAATGACCAACAGATTCTTCGTCAGAAGTACTTCCATTAGTTAGTATATAATCTGTCTTTCTAGTACCTGCACTGGCAACATCAGCGCTGATATACCATTCTTCGTCATCGTCATCATAATAATAATGAACAGAATATAATCCTAAGTATTCGATATCGTTATAAGCCATCAGAATAACATTCTGAGTATAGTGTTTATCAGAGTTGTAATTAACTGTTAACTTATAGAACTTAACCTTAGAATCTAATAATGAAAGATCTGGAAGTTCTTCAGTATTGTTGTAATAATTTCCGAAGCCACCATTCTTCAGGTTATACTTAGCAGTACCATTCATTAGGATGCTAAGAATAATTTCACAATCATTCTCGTTTTGTCTATCTAATTCAGATGCATATTCTAATGTACCCCAAGTGCCATTTTTACATACTTCAACTACATAATTAACATAGTCATAGATATGATTAACATTAGTACCATCTGATAGACCCTTAGTCTTTAACAGCTTAATCTGTTCAGCAGTCAGATAAACAGTGAAGTCGCTAGAGAAGCCCTCTTCAACCTCAAGCTTACCCAATGTGTAATCAAATGAAGCATAATATGTATAACCATCAACTACATCAGTAGCCAGAATAACTCTATTAGTAGTCTCCTCACCAAAGAGCATTCTCTGATACAATTCATAACCATTGAATGAAACAACCTTGTCATTTTCATCCAAAATCAGAATTGAATTATCAGGCAATACATACATCTTATTGCCATCATCATCAACTTCCTTGAAGTAACGCTCTAAAGCAGCACCCTTCAAAGCAACACTATCATTACCAGTGCCATCAACATATACTAGACCTGTCTCAGGTGTAGCAACACAGACACCACCAGCCTCAGGTGTGTAATTAATTCTTCTTGGATCAGACATATGGATATCAAGAACACCATCTGTAGAGATATCACCAAGAATAATTCTGCCATCAACAGCCTTATTTGAACTTGCAGCAGTTAAAGTATACATTCTATTTACTTCAACCAGAATTGGTTCAAAGAAGACATCACCACTAGCTGTAGCAGTAATACCAGGATTAACATTATTGTGCTTGCACATAAATACCTGGAAATAAGTATTATTCTTCTGCTCAGCCATCTTACCTAAGGCGATAGAATATTCATCTTCTGAATAATATTCATTAGTAGAAGTACCAATATTCTTGGCATTAGTAATATTTAACTTAACAGTCCATAATGGAGTAATCTTATTACCTTCAACAGTGATATAAGAAGCAAGTAAATTACCAGCACCATTGATCCAGTTGATATTAGTTGAACCATGTTCATTGGCAACAACATTACCGAATAATAAATCACCACCATTATAAGAATCAATCTTAATTGAACTTGGAAGTTCTGGAGAAATCTTATTAACTTTTCCAAATTTAGCAGCATACATCTTAGGCTCGCCATTAGCTGTGTTCATATCAATTGCACACAGAACAGTTGTACCAGGGAAGTATGTATCAATCTCTAACTTAGAACCATCATAGTAGTTAACAACAGCCTTGCTTAAGTCAACGCCGGCAGCAGATAAAGTACCTGTTCCTCTTGGAATCATCTTGCCATTTAAGACAACCTTATCAGCACTAACAGAAGAAGAAATCTTACCTAATAAACCAGTCTGATAGATCTTACCATTTTCATCGATACCAACCTTAGCACCAACAGCAGCACCACCGATTTCAAATACAGAACCAGAATCAGCATTTACAGTATTGCCATTAACAACACCATAACGAGTATTAACATCCTTGACTGCAAAGATTGAAACCTTTGTACCCTTAGAAGACTGACTTACACCACCATTGAAAGCAGTAGAATTTAAGGAAACATTATAACCTCTAACAGTAGAATTAGAAATTAAAGATGTGCTATTTACTGTGCCATCAACAGCAGCTGTAGATTCAATATAACCAGCAAGTGAAACCATTACAGCCTTAGCCTTAGTCTCAATATTCGTACCACCCTTAGATGGAGTTGAACTAGTTAAGATACTAGCATTGTTATAAGCTGTAACTTCTGACTTGTTAACAATATTGACCTGATTAATAAATGCTAAATTAAATCTTGCCTGAGCGAAACCAGCACCACCAGCAGCAACTAACTTAGAATAAGCATTAGCATACAGATAAAGTTCCTTAATCTGAGAAGCAATATTAACATTTGTAGCTCTAACCTTAGAACCACTAACAGTAACAACACCACTCAATACAGCAACATTATCATAAACATTGGCAGTAGGTGAACCACCTAAACCACCAGCTGAGAAGTCACCATTTACATATGAACCACTCTCAGAAACATTAGTCATCAGATTTAATGTACCGAAATCAGCATTTAACTGTGAACCCTCAACACTTAATTTACCAGAATTGACTAACTCAGTCTTAGCATGAGCACCACCAATACCAACTAAACCAACAGAAGAACCATCAGCTGCAGTATAGATACGATCTTTGCGACCAATTTCCAGAATGATATTCAAATTACCAAAACGGGCATTAACAGTAGCATTGTTGATCTTCAGATTAACATTTCTACCAATAGTCTGAGTAGCAGTTAATGAACCACCAGAGAAGATACCACCAGAATTAGCATTTGTATGAGCAGATGCATTTGCATTAACATCTGTAGAAATATTGATATTATCATGAGCCTTTACAACTGCATTCTTATCAACATATACTTCACAATTCTGTGTAATATAGTTCAAAGCAGCCTTGAAATCAGCACTAACCAGGATACCACAGCCATCACCATTAACAAGTGAATTTGCATTAGCTGTATTAATAGCCTTGATTGTTACGCTACCATTCTTAGACTCAACATAAGCATTAGCAGCTACATAAGCATCAGTACGATATGTACTTACAGTAGTTACATTATTTGAGCTGATAGAAATACCAGAAATCTTGAAGCCAGCAGTTAACTTAGCCTCAATTGTACCGACATTTTCAGCAACGATTGAAATATCACCATTTGCGATTAACTTGGCATTTGCAGCAACATATGCCTTAACAGTCTGAGCAGCAGCATCACCGATAAAGGCAATGACATCATTACCAGAACCAGAAACCAGTGAAACACTGACACCAGAAGCACATTCTGTATAAGAAGTAGTCTTGCTCTGAGCCTTAACATCAGCTGAACCATTCAGATCCAAAGTGAAGGCATTACCATTACCAACATGAGCATAAACCTGATCATAGCAATCTGATAATGCATATGAACCACAGACACTGGCAACAGAAACACTAACCGGCTTCAAAGCAATTGCATTAGCACTTGTATTAGACTTAGCCAAAACCTTAGCTTTCAATGCCTTAACAACTGCACCATTGTAACCAGCAATATAAGCATTGTTATAAGTAGCAGTAAAGGCCTTAGCAATATTAACACTACCCTCAACCAGTGATAAGCTGACACCCTCACTATTACCAACCTTGGCATAAGACTGACCATCTAATGTAGAAGTAACATCCAGGTTACCACCGATAACCATATCTTTACCGAAGTTAGTAAATGCCTGCTGAGAAGCCATACTGTATGTCAACAGATGATTAGCAGCAGCATCAACCAAGGAAATGCTTACTGTATACTTCAGAACATCAGCTAAAGCAACAGAATCACCAACAGTCTTAACAACAACATTACCCTTGATATTACCAGAACCGGCATTGATCAGATAAGAATTAGCAGCAGACTGTGTATAAGCTCTAGCAATATTGACACTGACAGAAGCGACACTTAAAGAAACGCCACCACCAATTGGACCAGTTACAGAATAAGCCTTAGTTCTATAACCACTTCCAATATAAATGTTTCTAGCTTCAATATTTGAATTAGAATTTGTTGAATTAACACCAGCCTCATATGTGCCTCTTGCGAAAGCCTTAACATAAGTAACACCGGCATTAACAGCACTTACGCTAACAGTAGGCTGACAAACCTGAGTATCAGCATAAGAATTTGCGAATGTATTGATATAGATATCTTCGCTGGTCTTAGGGCTTGCACCATATAATACAGCTCTAACAACAGAACTTGAATAAGCTAAACCAATATTAGCAGCAAGCTTGAATCCACTGACAGAAACAAGAGGAGCACCAACTAAAGCGAAGGCACCATAGTTATTATTAGCTGAAGGAGTTGTAACATCAGCGCTTTCAGAATTGTTATTAACATTATAGAAAGATAAGATTCTAACTTTCTTAGCATTAATTGCAACACCATCAGCACTTGAAATCTGATTAGCAGCTAATACAGCCATGACGAAGGAAGCATTTACGCTAACTGCGCCAGCAGAAATTAATTTAGATTCGATTTCAGAAACAGCTCTGACCTTACCATTTGAAACAACAGAAACAGTATAGCCATCAGCATTGATAGTACCTGAACCGATAATAACAGCATTAGCAACTGACTTAACCTTAGAAATAGCTGCATTGACATGAGCAGAAACTAAACCACCACCTGAACTTGGAGCCAGTTTAATAATACTCTCGGCATTGTAATCAACAGAAACCTTTACATCGCCAGCAGCGTTGATAACGCCATTATTTAAAACTTCAAGAATAGACTCAATAGTACCCTTTGCATAAGTATAAGCAGCAATAGTACCAACACCTACAGCAGAGATACCATATTCGAATACCTGAGCAACTGCCTTAGTATTAGCAACAGCAGCAACCTCGATACCACCAGCATAAGAACCTTCCTTGACAATAGTCAGGTTACTAGCAGCAACCTTAGCGCGACATGTTGCATTAGCAATAGCAGTAGTAGCACTTACACCAACAGTAACTGGACCAGCCTGCATAGAAACCAGGAAAGTCTGAGCCATATCAGTGAACTTAATAGTAGTTGTGTCAGACTTCTTCAAACCATACTGGACTTCTAAAGTCTTAACAGGAACACTTGTATTCTGAGTTGACTTAACTGTCAACTTTCTAATAATCATTTCCGCATTACTTGAAACTAAGGCTTCCTGAATACCCTTAGTAACAGCAATTGGAACTGAACAGCAAACTGTAAATGAGAAACCAACACTGGCACTGGCAATGATAGATCTGGCCATTGCATTACCATTCATGACGATAGATACTTCATTAGCATCTAACAAGCCACTAGTTGTACCTCTTAAATCACTTAAGAAATGAGATTCATTTAAAGCAACAGCGATGTTAATAGCAACTGAAGCACCACCAGCCTTACCAGACAGAATATTTACAAATGCTTCAGAAGAACTTGCAGATTCACCAACAACAAGCTTGTTGATATACATCTTACCATCAACGCCAACAACATTAGCACTGATAGCACCAATCTGAGAAATACCAACACAGGCACCAGCAGCAACGCCACCAACAACCAAACTTGTGATAGTTACACCAGCATCACCATTGATCTTAGAATCAACTAATACTTTATTAGTCTTAGTTGTACCACCATTAGAGATATTGAAACCATCGAGTAAAGCAACAGATACTACACGGTTAAAGTTCATTGCCACAATACCATTGACAGCAACTAAACCACCGGCAACACCGACACCTAAGACAGTTGAAATACCATGAATATTATTCTTAATAGAAATATCATCAGCAACGATTGTACCTAAGACATCTGACTTAACAGTACCAACACCACCATTATTTGTAATATAAGGAACAGAACCGACAAATGTCATAGCCTGAACATTATTTACAACAACAGCAACTGTAGCACCAATAGCAATTTCACCTAAAGAAACAGAGATAATGAAAGCCTTAGCTGTAGCATCAACATCAGCCAATACATCCAAATCACCATTCTTAATAAATAACTGAGCACCACGGGCAATATAAGTATTTGCAACTGTTCTATTGAAGACCAGAGCAACACCTGCAGAAACAGCACCCAAACCACCAGCTAAAGAAGCAGCAGCACAACCAGCTAATGTATCAGCATCAGTAATAACTTCAACATGCTTAACAGACTCTTCTTCAGAACCAATAGTACTATGAGCACCAATACCAGTAGTAACCTGACCAGCAAAGTTTACATAACCAACAGAAGCAGCAACACCAGCAGTACCAGAAATAGCAATACCGATAACAGCAGCCTGAACTTCACCAAAGTTCATAACGCCCTTAACCTGGACATTATCAGCCTTTGTAACGCTACCATCTAAAACAGCATGGATATCACTGTAAACAAGCATTACAGCACAAGCAATACTGATACCAGCAGTACCACCACCAGCAACAGATAAAGAAATAACTCTAACTGTTGAAGCATTAGCATCCTGAGAAATCAGTTCAGCTTCTCTTAACTTGTCAGTAACCTTTTCCTTAGTCTTAGCAGCAACTCTTCTTAACTTAGAAGCTAAGTTCTTATCGCGGTTGCTTGCATTATCATCCATCTTCTCATCAGCGTCAGTTAAAGGAGCATCGCCACTCTTCATGAATGGATTATTGCTTAATGAACGAGGATCAGAACCAGTAGAAGCCTTAACAATGACATCTCCACCAGCAGATAATACAGCACCCTCCTGAACTTCAGCATTAACATTACTTGAAGCAAT
>DCGB01000045.1:39106-39603 GCA_002314515.1 Solobacterium sp. UBA1789
GACACCAACACTGATACCTGCTGTACCACCGACAGCAATTGTGCCAGCAATAACATCAGCCTTCAAAACATCATTAGCAACAACCATGATATCGCCAGTAGTTGTTGAAATGATAGTACCAGAACCTACAACAGCACCAGCTGCATCAGATCTAGCTTTCTTACCACTATTGTCTACCTTGTAAGCAATAGTCTTTTCTTTATCAAGGCTCAGATTAGCAACTTCATCACCATCTGTACCATTTACAGGATCTTCATTATCAACGCTGTTTTCATCAGCATCTTCATTAGCCTTCTTGTCATCAACACCGCCACCATGGCTTCTGCCATCCTGGCCATATTCTTCAAAGCCACCTTCAGGCTTCTGATCCTTAACACTCTGACCATCAGATTCCAATTCAGCAATCTGACCATTAGTTAATAATGAATTCTTTTCTTCCTGAACAAGAGGGTTACTACCCATAGCCTTGCTCATCTGCTCTGACATATCTATGCCTG
>DCGB01000045.1:39619-50722 GCA_002314515.1 Solobacterium sp. UBA1789
CATCAGAAGCATCCTTAGATAATTTAGAACCAGCTAATACAACAGCAACAGCCGGAGCAGCACCTAATGTACCACCAATTGAAATTGAAGCAACATAAGTATCGATAGTTCTCTGTGAAGAAGCCAGAACCTCAACATTTAATTTTGCCTTAACTTCATTTTCAGTACCTAAATTAGCCTGAACATTATTCTTTAAAATTGCAACGATTACCGAAATACCAACACCAGCAGTAGCACCACCAGCTAAAGTAGCAACGATAGCAAGTAACTGATATTCATCATCAGCCTTAACAGTAACACTACCATTCAAAGCTGTTAACTTAACATGATTACCAGTGTAAGCTAAAGTTTCAATTCCGGAAATAATTACATCAACAGTAGCACCAATGGCATTCTTACCAGCGGCAAGACCAGCACCATTAGGTGTATTGAATTCTCTAGACTTAGCAATAATGTTGATGTTCTTACCAGCTGTTAATACAGCATAGTCAGCAATACCTACTTCAGTATGACCCTGGAAGTATGTAACGATCGCAACAACATTGGCAGCTGTACCAGATGAAATACCCAGACAAGCACCAACATCGATCATATCGATCTCATTATTAGCTAAAACATTAATATTATTTGAAGCAGTAACATTACCGCCTAAGAATGTCTTGACAGTTGACCAGAATACTAAGACATTGACATCACCAGAAAGGTTGGTACCCTTAGCAGAAATACCACCAGTAGCTGACAATAACCACATGTCATCAAAAGACTGAGCCTGAACAAGAACATTTCCATATTCGTTATTGTTGTCATCAGAATCTGCAACGATAGTCTGAGCAGCACTTGCATCAACGATAACATTCTTCTTATAAATAAGAACTAAAATTGTAGCTCCCTTAGCACCATCAAAGGCTAAGTTAGCAGCACCACCAGCAAGTATTTGATGAGTATCATCAGTGGCAGTTATTTCAACATTCTTAGCAACAGCTGAACCACTGAAAATTGTCTTAACATTATTCTTCTGAATAATTGTAATAACAACGCCACCCTTAGCACTCGCACCACCAGCAGCAGAAACACCGAAGTGATAGATATGTTCTAAAGACTGAGCATTGATATTAATCTTTTCAACAGCCTTCAAATAAGCATCAGTCAGGATCTCATTTGAAACATTATTTGTAAATAAGGAAACACCAACAACAACACCAGTTACTGACTTACCAGCAGCAACAGAACCCATTGCCATATACTGATCAGTTAATAATGAAGACTTAACTTCAATATTTCTGCCAGCATCCAGTATTGCATGAGAATTAATCTTTAATGCAACTGTATTTGAAGTAACGGTAACAGCCAGCAAACCATTAAGTGCAGACTCAGTAGCACTGGCACCAGCACAAGTTGCATATAACTGAGAATCCTCAATAGCAATTGCTCTAACATTGATATCACGAGCAGCAGTTAAAGAAGCATAAGCACCAATAGTAGTATTAACATTTCTTTCAAACAGATTGACCTGAACACGCAATACTGTGCAATCCAAAGAAATACCAGTTGCAACCATTCTCAATGTTGTCTCTGACTTAGCTTCAACATTGATATCACGTGCAGAATTCAGACTAGCATAATCACCAACAGAAGCTTTAGCTGAATTGCTACCATATAATACACGGAAAGTTAATACATATTTAGAATTAGAAATCTTATTTAAGATATCGCCCAGTTCAGCCAACTTGCAAGTATCGTTGACAGCACTGATCATTAAGTCCTTAATATAAGACTTAACATCGATATCACCACTTAATGAAGTTAATACAGCATAATTACCAACTCTAGCAGCAGTAGTGGAATTATTGTTAATAACACCAATAGTCATACCCTTACCAGAGTAAACACTACCACCCTCGGAGTTGATCATAACTGATAACTGCTTAACAGTTGCATTAACACCAATTGAATCAGCCTTTAATTCAGCCTTAGCATCAGCAGAACCATCACAAACTTCAGCAATAGTCTTACTCTTAGCCTGGATTAAATTGAATGAACCACCAAATGTATTAGCAGATTCATATAAGCCCTTCAAATAACCCTTCCAGGACTTATAGCCTCTTGGAATTACATAATCATTCCAAAGACCAGTCATTGGAATCTCAGCAACAGAAAGATTCAAAACATCAGCAATAGCATCCAGTGTTAAAGCGGCAGTAGAAGTAATCTTAGCACTACCAATAATTGCCTTAACCTGATCATCATTACCGATATAAGAAACATTCATACCAGCATGATAGTAAGAATCTGGAGTTCTGCCACTACCAGAAGCAGCCTTAACGCTATTTGCCTCATAAGCATCAACATCAACCTTGCCAGCGGCATTAACTTCAACACCATCAGCAATCTCAGCACGAATCTCATTATCAAGCATGATAATAGAAATACCAGTAGGTCTAGTCATTGTAGCCTTTGATAAATCAATACCAGCGCCCCATTCAGAAACCGGCTTAGACAGATCAATATCAACATTCAAAGCAGCACCTAAAGAAGTATTCTTCAGTTCGCCACCAATAGCCTTTGTAAAGTAAGAGAAGATTGAACCATAAGCACTCTCAACACCCAACTTATAGGCATCATTAGGACTATAGTCAATATCATAACCATCGCCATCTTTGTCGATTTCCAGAATAGCATCGCCTGCTTTATCAACATTAAAGACATCGATGACACTCATGTTGTTCTTAACTTCAGCAACCTTATCCTTGTTAGCTTTAACAGTTAGGTCATCACAAGTTACCTTGGAACCAGCATTAATAACAGCCAGAACCTTAGCATGAGCATTAATTAAAGCGAAAGAACCATCACTACCATATGGATAGTAACTAGCCTTATTACCAATCAGATCAAATGAAGTGAAATCACTTAATGTCTTATTCTTATAAGTATCATCACCAGCCTGAACTGCATAACGAGACTTATTAGTTGCAGTAACCTTTACATCAGCAGCAGAAATAATTGTATTATTCTCACCAATTGAAGCTTCAGTTACAGTTCTGATAACAATCTGTGACAAGGCATTACCTTCGCCTTCACCACGGATATCATATGGAATTGATGTAGAACGCAGTGTCTTTTCCTGCATAGCCTGGAAACCAGAAACTGCATAACTGTTAATAGCATTTAAATCCTTAATATTTTCAGTGAAGTTTGCATTGATAACGATATCACCTTCAGTTGTCTCTAATTCAGTATTTGCTACTGTCTTAGCAACTGTCTGATTCTTATCTAATGTAATAGCAGCAGCACCAGTAATACCTGTATCACAAGCCTTACCACCTAATCTTGTGGAACGAACTTCATTATTAGTATCGCGGTTATCAGCAATTGTCTGGAAATTACTATCATGTTCAGCATTAATAGTAATAACAGGAGCCTTGATATAACCACCAGCTTCAGCAACAACCTGCTGATTCAAAACATTCAGAGTTGTTGAAGCAGTTGTATAAAGCTTAGCGCTCTTAACAGTAGTCTGATCAAGATCCAAACCAAGCTTATTCAAGAACTCTAAATCAATCAGATCATTAACCTTGCTGACAAGATAAGTCAGAATAGTTGTTGTAATCTGGCTACCAGTTAAAGTAGCATCTTCAACAAAGAGAATATTTGTAGATAAAGGTGCACTATCCTGAGCACTATACTGAGGAGCAGCAGCATCTTCAGAATTCTGATATTTATTTAATTCAGCATTAATCTTTCTGCCAATACCTGTATAGATATCAGAAGAAGCGAATAAACGATAGAAATCACCATTGATAAGTTTAGTAATTAAATCCTCTAATAACTCATCTCTCTGATCCTCGTTTGGAGCAAAATGCTTAACATACCAGACATAGTATTTATAAATATCATTGCCTACAGTTGTAGCAGTAGAAGAAACTATATTTTCATTAGTACCCTTAGCATTAATCTTAACTGTATTCTTTACAACAGCATCACCCTTGAATTCAGCCTTAGTCAAAACATTCTGAATATTCAAAGCAACAACTGCACCAGTTAAAGACAGATCCTTATCTGAAGTACCAAGAATACCATAATCAATAGTAACCTTACCACTGGCTGCCTTGGCATAGACATTGTTTGTACCCTTAGTAAGAGCCTCAACATTCAAACTCTTAGCAACTAATTCAGAAGCACCAAAGCGGGCAATTACATTCTGATTATTAATAGTAATAGCATCAGCTACATCTAAGGCATCGCTACCAAATTCATAAGCAACATTAGAAGCTCCACCTTCAAGATAATTTCTGATACCAGCATAAGCCAATGTATATGAGCTGTGATCAGCATCAGCTAGAACATTTAAGCCATTGCCTATAACGAAACTTAAACCATCATTGACCAAAGCCTTAACATCGCAATTGATAAGAGCAGCAGCATAAGCACCACCATTACCAACATAACCAGCCTTACAAGCAGAAGCAACTGTATCTTCATGTTCATAAGCTTTAGCAATAACATTCAATTCACTGGCATTAACACCACCAGCAAGAACAGCTTCATTCTTTGTACTGATAGTAGCAATAGCAACAGCACCAGCAGTATAAATGTTTTCTGTACCCTTACCGGCAAAAGCCTTAGTTGCAAAAGTTAACTTAGGAGCTACTGCAACAACATTAACTGTATCGGCAAGAACACCCTTATTTATATAAGCCTTATTTTCATTTATAACTGTACTAACAGCAGCAGCCTGACCATAGTTCTTATTAGTACCATCGATTCCTGTAGAATCAGCATAAACCTTAACTGTCAGACTATTCTCAGCAGCAACATCAACAGAAGTTGCCTGAACTTCATTATCAGAAACAGCAGTATTTAAACTCTTAACAATACTTAAAGAATAAGTAGAAGTCTTCTTTAATTTCTGTTCAGAAGTTTCAGCCTGCTGGCGACCAGTAATTAAGGCCTCAACAGCAGCCCAGTTAACAGTAGCTGTATTAACCTTATTTACCTTAGTCTCTAATCCATTAAATAACGACTGTAATCGTTGGTCAGGGTCAGCGTCGGCATCACCAGAATTTGTCTGTGAGCCCTTACCGCTGGCCTTAGTTGTTGTATGGCTTCTGCCATTGTTACGAGAATTGATTACAACCTTATTGGCATTAACCTTATGATTATTCTTAGCAGAAGCGTTGTCATTGACAACATTGCCTGCATAAGCATAACCAGAAGTGCCAACCTCTGAAGTGTTTGTTCTAACATTTGAAGTCAAAGTTAAAACAGCAAATCTATTGGCCTTAATCATTGCATCATCAGCAGCCTTACCAAAGTAAGCCTTAACATCAGCACCACTGATAACAATATTTTCACTATTTGCATTATTGGCAGTCTTAGTGTTTTCATTTAAAGCATTCTCAGCCATGATAGCGATATCACCAACTGCAGTATCAACAGCGCTGATAGTAGCACCATCTTCAACAACGGCATTTACTTCAACACCATTTACTTCCTTAACGAAATGAGCTGCAGTATCGACATCTTCCTTGGAAGCAGCAACAACACTTAAGTCACCACCAAGTTTAATAGCAGCAGTCTCACCAACAACAGCCTTGGCACTTACCTTAACTGTCTGTTCAGCATTATCTGTTGCTTCAACATTAGCCTTAGTGCTGGCATTAGCCTTAACAAGAAGATTGCCATTTACAGTAACATTAGCACTATCTAATTCAGTTTCACTATTATTAACAACACTGGTCTCATAATTTGAACTCTGACCATCAGTTGTAGTTAAAGCGAAATCAACAGTGGCATCAGACTTAAGAACCAGATTCTTGCTTGCCATTAAAACAGCTGCATTACCGACAGTAACCTTAGCCTCGTTAACTAAATCAGCAACAACCTTATTAGCCTTTTCACCACTTACAGTCAAGACAGACTTGGCAACCATAATAATTGAACCGGTTGACATGATATTGCCATTGACATTTACATAAGCACCAGTATTGATTGTGTTATAAGTATTAACATCCTCAACCTGATTACCTGAACCATCATCTACTGTTCCAACTTCTGTTAAAGCTGCAACATTTAAAGTATTATAAGCAATTAAATCAACATCAGCATTAAATGCAGAAATGTTACCATTGATATTGATTGTCTTTGCCTTGAAACATGTATCAATATTTGTAACACTAATTGTCTTATCAGCAGCTAGAGTAATTTCTTCGCCCTGGAAGATCAGTTTTCTTAACAGCGCTGCCACACCGGCATCAATTGTTAAGCCTTCATTTATTTCTTCAGTAACATTAACGATATAGTTTGTGAATGCATTATAGGAAGCAGGGAGCTCTGCGGGGTTGAGAGACACACTCTTCTTACCTGCTAAATCATCTTTAACCTTCTCGACATTTGAATATTTAATTTCAACCGTTTTACCATTACTGTTTACCAGTGATAAACCGTTTGCTGTTTCACTGATTGAATCTTCATCTTTCAGTGAACCGACAATATTTACAACATCGTAGGCATCTCCGCCGTCGATGCTGATGGCCTTGTCGCTTTGGCCACCGAGACCGATATCAATTTCAATTCGGTCACCTCCCTTTCCGGTATCGATGTATATATCACCGCTACCACCAAAGTAGGAGCCCGACCTTCCTTTGACCTTGACTTCATCCTTACCATCAAAGGTCTTAATTGTTGCCTTAGTATTTTCACCTAATTCAACATTGACATTGTCTTCATCATTTGAACCAGTATATTCTAGTTCAGCATCTTCAACACTAATCAAAGAATTTGTACTCAAATAAATACCAGCTAATGCAACATTGATACCCTTGATAGTAACATTACCTGTTAAAACTACCTTGGCATCTTCTGTTGGAGCAGCCATTGGATCAGCCAATTTCTTTGCATCAGCAGAAACAATAGTCAACTTGAAGTCATCATCAACTGTGACATCAGTTTTAACCTTTGCGCTATCAATTACGATATCGCCTTCATAAGTTCCTTCGCCAACGACGATTTCTATTGACTTTGTATTATTGTCAATACTTTCGATAGCCTTATCAACAGCCTGCTGAACTGCATTATTCAAATCAGCAGTCTGATTGGTATCGGCTTCGCCATCTACCTCGTTGTAGAAGATTTCGGGGTCATCCACCGTCTCTTTCTCAGTTCCACCCACATCTTCAACCTGTGAGTCAATTGCCGCAGAATTTTCTTCAACCTCAAATTCATCGGCAGATACTCTAACACTCAGTGTCAGCGTTAACAGGACACTAAACATTACAGCAAAAAGCACCTTGGATGTACGACTTAAGATATTCTTTAAGTTTGTCATAATAAAACCCCCGCTTTATTCTTTGTCTATTAATCTGCATCTATACGCAAAAAACCACGAAAAGACGTAGCTAGACTTATTAACATTGTAATATGAGTCTTTTATCTTTGTCATCTCTTTTTTTAATTTATTTGAAATCCCTTACATTTCTTTGCTTAATGTTTCGTATTTTTAGCCCAAAAATAAAAAAAGCAGGGCTTATAAAGCGCATAACAAACCCTACTGTTTTAATTATTGGATTTTTACTGTAAATACTTTGCTAATGTTTCTTTCAATAATTCAAGGTTAATTGGCTTTGCGACATGATCATTCATTCCTGACTCAAGAGCCAACTTACGATCTTCCTCAAAAGCATTAGCAGTCATGGCAACAATTGGTATTTTTGAAACCTCTGTTGCAAGGGCACGAATTTTACGTGTTGCCTCATATCCGTCCATAAGCGGCATCTGAACATCCATCAGCACAAGATCATAGTCATCAGGGCCTGCAGTCTGCATCTTCTCCACTGCAATATAACCATCCTCAGCTGTATCAATGATAAAGCCCAGTTCACTTAACAGTTCTGTTGCGATTTCACGATTGATCTCGTTATCCTCTACTATAAGAAGCTTCCTGCCGGTAAAATCATATTCAATAGCAGAATCATTGTTTGATTCACCTGTAAGTCCGATGCATTCATTCAAGACCTTATGCATGTCAGATGGGAAAAGTGGTTTAGAAATAAATGCTGTTACACCGGCTTCCCTGGCCTCATCTTCAATATCTGACCAGTCATAAGCCGTTAAGATAACAATTGGTGTATCATTGCCAACTACCTTGCGAATCCTTCTTGTGGTTTCAATACCATTCATATCAGGCATAAGCCAGTCAATGATATAAATCTTAAATAGATCTCCTTCTTTATAAGCAGCACCAGCGCGAATAACAGTCTCCTTACCCGATGTACACCACTCTGCTCTCATGCCAATTTCCTTCAACATCGCATAAATAGAGAGACAGGTATTGGTATCATCATCAGCCACCAGGGCTTTAACCCCCTGTAACTCCGGAATGGTAACTGCATCTTTATGGGCTTCCTGCAGTTTAAAATCAAAGATAACAGTAGTCTCGGTGCCCTTTCCCAATTCGCTCTTTATATTAATGGTACCGCCCATCATATCAACAATGTTTTTTGTGATTGCCATTCCAAGACCTGTACCCTGAATTCCCGAACTTGTTGTAGTTTTTCCACGAATAAACGGCTCAAATATAGTCTTAATAAAATCCTCTGACATACCCATACCATTATCTTTAATACAGAATTCAAAGGTTGCATATCCATTTGCCTTCACTGTTGTTTCAGAAATACGCATGGAAATAGTACCGCCATTAGCTGTATATTTAATAGAATTGGAAAGAATATTTAGCAGGACCTGATTTAACCTTAACTTATCACAGACAACGGATTCATCTGTTATATTGATCGTATCAATAAAGAAATCATGCTGCTTGGCACGAATATCCGCCTGAACGATGTCTCTCAAAGTATGAATGATATCTGGCAGATACTCCGGCTTTTCCTCAAGATTCATCTTACCGGATTCAATTCTACTCATATCAAGAACATCATTGATCAGACTTAAAAGATGATCAGAAGACTGACTGATTTTTTCAAGATAATTTTGAACCTGATCTTTATTATCAATATGACTGGCAGCCAAACCAGTGTAACCGATAATTGCATTCATCGGCGTACGAATGTCATGGGACATACTGTTTAAGAATGTAGTCTTGGCTCTGTTGGCAGACTGCGCCATGGACAGTGCCTCTTCCAGCTGTTTTTGCTGTGCCTGAAGCATGGTATTCTGTTCTTCAAGCTTAACATCAGCAGAAATATCGGTAATTACACCATACATTCTTCTTGTTCCATCATGGTTATCTTCCATTCGGCCAACCGCATGATACCAGCAGTATTCTTCATTTTTGCGTAAAATGCGATATTTGATGTCATAGACAAAAGCTTCGGTGTTTCTGCTACTGATTCCATGATAAAAATCATTGAGAGTTACCTCTTTGTCATCAGGATGAAGTCTATCTGACCAGGCTTCGATTGTATTTGGAAAATCGATTATGCTTTCAAATCCGAATTTATGACGGAATTCATCCGACCAGTACACTCCAATGATTTCATCATTTTCGTTGATATCCATACTCCAGAGAGCAGCATTGACCATATCACCGAAAGCCTTGATATGGCGCTGCTGGTCTGCTAAATCAGCAATGATTTCCTGCTCCGTTTTTTTCAATTCCGTTGCCGTTATATCCCTAAAGCCAATTGCAGCATGATCATCATCTGCTCCACGTACAATTTCGCATTGCATGACTTTTTCCTCTTCCTCTGATATCTGTCGAAAAGTCACACTGAAACTCATCTGTTTTGCAAGACACTTTTTTAGTTCCTCCGGCTGTATCAGGATAGAAACTTTGTCTCTATCATCTGGATGAACCTCTGTATTTATGTAACGACTTAATGATTCAATATAATTTTCAGAACGCGGATATTTATTCTCTAACCTATCCAACCGCTTATAAATCTGCCAAAGCAAGTCATCGAGACCGATATAATAAACGGATTCATAAGGCGCAAGGAAATATCTGATAAAAGCGTTCTGCTCAGCCATTTTTTCTTCCTGAAAGTGAATGACCTCAGTTACATTCTGATGTGTTCCTTCAATTCTGACTCCATTAGTGTAGTTGAAGTTCCTAACACC
This sequence comes from Solobacterium sp. UBA1789, assembly GCA_002314515.1. GTDB lineage: Bacteria > Bacillota_I > Bacilli_A > Erysipelotrichales > Erysipelotrichaceae > Colivicinus. Next base: position 49,694 of record DCGB01000045.1, read on the forward strand.
TCCACAACGGACAATAATTGTCTGGCCATCAGGGTGATGCCATGGATATTGAACTTCTGCATGTTCTCCTGCAGTCATTTTCTCTACCGAATCACCAACAAGTCCATATGATCCTTTATCGATATGGTCATACCATGCATGATAGGTTTCTTCCGGGGATATCTGTTCATTCAGTCCAATCAGACCAAGCATGGCATCATCCACATACATTCTTGGCTCTTTTCCCTCATCAAGCTCAAATGCCCATAATCCAATATTTGCTTTTTTTAGAATATCCGATGAAAGAGGAATTGCACCCAGTTGATTATTCATAGTTTTACCTCCAAAAGGTCAAAAACAATAGCCGGTCTAATCTGACCATTGCTGTATTGATACATTACTGACTCCATATGTAAGAATTTGTATTTTCTCTTACTTTCATTATATAGCGTAAAAATCCTGATGTCCTGATATTACCATGTGATTGTTTGCTTAACATTCATAAATAAAACTCATACAAATCCTTTAATGGAATTCATATGAGCTTTTTTATTACTTTATTGATTGAAAAGCACTAAGCATTTCGTTTTAATACAACTTTGCACCAGCTGGAATATGATTATCCAGCATCAGAAGATGCAGCTTTTCCTCACCCTCTTCATGGTGAACAGCACTCAACAACATGCCACAGGAATCAATACCCATCATAGGTCTTGGTGGCAGATTGACAATGGCAACACAAGTCTTACCAACTAGTTCTTCTGGCTCATAGTAGGCATGAATACCACTTAAGATAGTACGATTAGTACCAGTTCCATCATCCAAAGTGAATTTTAATAGTTTCTTTGATTTTTCTACTGCTACACAATCAAGTACCTTAACTGCTCTAAAGTCACTCTTTGCGAAAGTATCAAAATCGACATAGTCCGCAAATAATGGTTCAATCTCTACTTTAGAGAAATCAATAGTTTCTGATGTAACTTTAGCTACTATTGGTTTTTTAACAGTTGATTCACCTGCTCTTGCCTTCATTGTTGGGAATAAGATTAC
>DCGB01000040.1:0-2732 GCA_002314515.1 Solobacterium sp. UBA1789
TGTTTATTTGTCATAATAATATTGCCTCCGTTCTAATTGAATTTGTAGTTTGCAGACCACAAATCAATTATGATACAGAGGTTTTATTTACGACAAATAAACAGAGGTCATTATCTCTTCGCTGTAAGCTTCTATGACCACCCACGGACTATCCGTGGGTTTTCTTTAACAAAAATAGTCGTTACACATTGTAACGACTATTTTTTTCGCCTGATTTGTGCGGAATTATATAAATCCTCATCCGCAATATAATATTCAACCAGATCACGGATAAACCATATATCCCAGGTAGCCAAATCATCATGAACCTTCAGACTTGGATAACCACTGCCTCTTTGCAGATAATCATCAGTAATGATTCGATATTCCCTGTTTTTATCCAACAGCTCACCATTAATAAATACTTCCCTGGTCTTACTATCAACAGAAACATTATGACTATACGATAAAGTACCTAAAATATAACCCCGAAAACCAGCACCCTTGCCATCCTTTTTAATATGTTTCTCATCAAAAGAAGAAATAATAGCCTCATATATTTTTTCGCCACTTATTGAATACATAGTTGGATTAAGTTTAGAAGGGAAGGCCTCAATAATAGTCTTTCGGGAAACCGGCCTTGTCAAAGACTTATTGGCAATACCATTATGCATAATCGCAAAGTCACCATCAAAATGTTTATATAAGGCATCACAGACAAAATTCAACAGAAGACACTCATCCAAAGGATTGAAAAACAAGTCATTAACACTCTTTAAAGGAGCTTCCAGGATATTATTGGCATATAGCAGTTTTTCTTTATACAGATCATCAAATATTTTATCTTCATCATCTGTCAGATCAAGCTGACAGTTTTCAATAATTTTAATTATCCCATCTTCAATATCAAGACTGACCAAACCCAGACTATTACCCTGGCCAGATTGTGAATAACTATCATTATTTAGAAGCTCATGTGAATGACCACCAAGACATAAATCAATTTCGGGAATCATTTTCATAATGTTTTCTTCACAGACACTGCCATTGTGAGCTAAAAGAATACAATAGTCATATTTTCCCCGACTTGAAACAATAATATTTTTTATTATTTCAATGCTTGGCCAAACCTGTAAACCATATAAACAGAAGAAAGCATTAAAGTTATTAGAAGCCATTTCCCTGTTGTAATAAGGAGAAGCCCCAATTACCAGAAAACGGATTCCCTGCTTTTCAAGAATTACATAAGGCTTGATACCCGGAAGAGCTTTTTTATCATTATCCGTGATATTGCAGGAAACAAAATGAGCCTTTGCAGCCAGTTTGCACAAATCATCATATCCCAGATCAATTTCATTATTACCAATGGCCATATAATCCAGATAAGCAGAATTCAGCAAATCCATAGCCGAAAAACCCTTATCCGCCTGCACAATCAGATCCTTTAAATCAGAAAAGTCACCACTATCAAAATAGAAGTCATTTTCACCCTTGTTGGCAGTCAGAAACTTATGAACTTTCTTTAAAAAATCATAATTGGAATGAATATCATTTGTATGATAAATATTGATTTTCATGATAAACAAAAGTGTGCCAGGCACACTTATTTATTATTGATTAAAAGAACTGATATCGATAGCACAGATGTTGTTCAATGTTGCAACATTTTCCAGATCGACATAAATAGAAACGATATACAAATGAGTTGGTGCTTCTGCCGTCACTGTTGTACCCTTTGCCAGAATCGCATAATTAGTACCGGCAACAACCTGACTTGCCAAAACGCAGACAGGTTCATAATCAACACCTGTAAGTTCAGCAAGAGCCTGATCAAAGGCAGCATTCATATCCTCATCTAACATATTTGGCAGTTCACTATTATTAGTCCAGCCGCCAGCCAGATTATCCTGTGTCGTATTGCCATCACCTTCCAGATAGGCTTCAACATCGAAATCAGCAATCTTGGTAACCTCGGAATTATCATCCAGATCATTGTAAACAATAACAATCTTATAAGCTGTTGAAGCACCTAATGCATTGTTAAAATCACAAGCCAGATAAGCATAATTAGTACCTGCAACAACCTGAGTAGCCAGAATATTTAATGGCTGTAAATCAGTATCTACAGCGGCCTTGGCAAATATCTCATCATTAATTACTGGTAAATCAGGATTATAGAACCAGCCGCCAGCCAGCCAATCAGGCTCCTGACCTTCTTCAATTTCCATCGTACCGCTATCTTCTTCCTTGGCACAGGCACATAAGGCCAATAAACATAATAAAATAACTAATATTTTTTTCATAAAAACTCCTTTTTACTCTACAATGATAACACTTAGCTCAACAAAATGCCTTCTCCAGACAATTCTTAATGAAATCAATACGATTAAAAACTGTTGGCTTAAAATAAGCAGTCAAACCAACAACAAAATTATCCTTCTTATTCACATAAATGACATTGCCACTATTGCCAATAGCTGCATAAGTATAATCATCAATAATCCACCATAGATAACCATACTTCATTCCTCTAAACATTGAACCCTCAACCATTCGTGGCTGAACCATCTCATTTATCCATCCAGAAGAAATAATCTGCTTATCATCATAAACACCCATATGCAGACACAACTGGCCTATCTTAACCATATCTTCAGCGCTCATAGATAAACCATAACCTGGTGTTCCCAAGCCCTGAGGATCTGAAAACCAGATATGATCAATCGGCTTTTTATTTAAAGTAAATGCCTTAT
>DCGB01000040.1:2853-5385 GCA_002314515.1 Solobacterium sp. UBA1789
AGATATGTAAACAGACAGTAGTATAGCGGAATTCGTCTGTAAGGCTCTTCTTACCACCCAAGAAATCCAAAGAAGCATAAGTCCAGTTTTCACTTGAACAAACCCTGGTCCAGGGATCACCCTTTCCTTTATAGGGAGCACGCATGGTCAAAAGATGACGGATAGTAACATCATATACCGTCTTTTCTCCCCTTTTAACCTGATAGTCAGGAAAATAAGTTAAAACCTTATCATCTATACTTTTAATAAAACCCTTATCAAGCGCAATCCCATATAACAAAGAGACAATACTCTTGGTAGCCGACATGATATGAACGGCATCATCCCTCTTATAGCCATTCCAGGTATCCTCATAAACTATTTCATCATCCTTATAAGCTACAATCTGACAGATATTTGGCTCATTTCTGGCAATGAAATCATGTAATTCCTCTTTATTCATTTAATACCTCCAAAACAACTTTGATTATCTAGTGATTAAAAATCTTTTTCAAGAAAGATTATAATTAAGATATGAAAAAAATATGTTTACCTGTTGAAGATATCAATAAATATCCCAATTATGTTAATGCCTTGAAACATTTGAATGTTCAGGCAATGCTTATTGATAAAGTAAGTGACCCCTCAAACTTTGATGGCCTTCTCTTGCCTGGAGGCGCTGATATTAACCCATCTTATTACCATCAGAAAATTAACGGCAGTGAAGATATAAATAAAGAATTGGATGATCTGCAGTATACGATGTTAGATCTTTTTGTCAAAGCCAAAAAACCTGTCTTTGGCATCTGCCGTGGTCATCAGCTGATCAATATCTATTTCCAAGGTAATTTATTCCAGGATATCAAAGAAAGTAAACAGCATAAGCGTCAAGGTGAAATTGACAATATTAATGAAATAAGCTGTGAAACAGGTTCTTTTCTCTATCCTATCTATGGCCAGAGATTTACCGTCAACAGTTCTCATCACCAGGCAGCTGATATCGTTGGCAAAGACCTCGAGATAGCAGCCAGAAGCAGTGATGGCATTATCGAAGCCTTGCAACACAAAACATTGCCAATCTGGTCTGTCCAGTTTCATCCCGAAAGAATGTGTTTTGAAAAAACCAATCCCAAAACTGTCGATGGCAGTAAGGTTCTTCAATTCTTTATTGATCAATGTTGAATATTGCCAGCAGACAGAAATTCAACTAGAATATAAATAGGCACGAAGCCTACATAGAAAAATAAAGCCACGAAGGTCAATATTTTTTAGCCTGCGTGGCTTTTATTATGAAAGGAAAATATGAACAAAACAAAGAAACTTACTATGTCTGCAATGTGCCTGGCAATTGGCATTATACTGCCTCAGGCTCTCCATGCAATCCCCAATGCCGGAGCGGTAATACTGCCAATGCATATTCCCGTACTGATTTGTGGCTTTATCTGCGGTCCTTATTTTGGACTCTTAAACGGTCTATTGACACCATTACTATCCCATTTACTCTTTTCGATGCCCCCTACACCAATGCTGGGACAAATGATTATTGAACTTGGAGCCTATGGCCTTTGCAGCGGACTGTTTAACAAAGTACTGAAATTTGATAATGAATTACTTAAAAACTACATAGTACTTATTATCTCCATGCTTTGTGGACGTCTGCTCTATGGCATGGCCAATGCCTTAATATTTAAGGCCGGTTCATACTCATTAAAAATCTGGTTAACTGCTGCCTTTGTAACAGCTCTTCCGGGTATCATCATCCAACTGCTTATTATTCCTATTATCGTCAGATCAGTAAAAAAGATTGTTTCCTAAACAATCTTTTTAATCTGTCTGATGACATCATCAATATAAGCTCCAAAGCTGTCTTCCTTGACACCAGCTACAATAAGTCGACACTTATCATATGGGATCAAAAGTTTCAAAGCCTTCGTTTTAGTAATTGCTACAACCATCTTTTCCGTAATTTCACCAAGCATTGAATCAATGGCAATAATGCCCATTGGTCCAATAATGACATCGGCATCTCTTGCGTTGACAACAACCGGATTTTCACCTGTTGCCCCCGGAATGCCATTACCCTTAATCATATTCTGTGTGGCTGCTGAATTGGTGCCTACGGCTATAATATCCGCCTTAACCTTTTCATCGAGTAATCGGCAGATAATCGTACGACCTAGACTGCCACCCTGTCCATCAATAACTAATATTTTCATGACTATATTATAATACCAAGCATGAAAGTTAAGAAATTTGTGAATAAGGTTAAAATAAACAGCTTAAACGAAATACCAAAATAATAAGCATATAAAAAATATTCAACAACAAGAACCAGTAATTCACCAATTAATAAAAAACTATCATAATCAAGAAAATAAAAAGAAAGATTCAATAAAATGTTTGTTGCAACATTGACCGCAACAACAAATATAAGTCCTTCTTTTTTTGAAAATCCCCAAAAATAAAAAATCAGTGTTTCAATCAGTGCCGTAAGAATAAAACAGCAATAAAGAGACATTATTTCTTCTTAACCAGCAATATAACGATAACAGC
>DCGB01000040.1:5414-5560 GCA_002314515.1 Solobacterium sp. UBA1789
GCCACCAGCAGTAAAGCAACAGGAAAACTTCTTTTTATTGAAGGACGTGGTGCGAGATCAAAAAGGACATTAAAGAAATTGATATTTAATTTATTTATCATGTAATTTCTCCTCTACATATATTATAGCCAATAAGCCACTGAGCA
>DCGB01000040.1:5617-5797 GCA_002314515.1 Solobacterium sp. UBA1789
ATAAATCACCAATTAAAGCCCCTGGCCACAAGGCACAGGCCGCAATTCCAAAAGAAAAACCAGGCATATCCGGCAAAAGACGATAAATCAGCCACAAAGTTAAAGGCATAGTCAGATTAAGCAGAAACTGACCCAGTAAAGACAAAAACATAATATCACTGAAAAAAACAATAAATACCA
>DCGB01000040.1:5825-9754 GCA_002314515.1 Solobacterium sp. UBA1789
TAATCAATGATAAATACTTTATAGAAAAATTATCAATCAGAAAACCACCAATAAACTTGCCAAAGAAAACAGACAAAGTCATAACAAGCGACAACAAAGCCGAAGTCTGCCAGGAAAAAGAAACCACACCACCGCCCAAAGAACGACCGACAATAACCAAAAGTAAAATAAGTACATAGACAAGAGAATTATTATCTCTGTTTTTTAAACACTTAAAATCCTCTTTCTCATATAAATAAACAAACGGCGATAACAATAACAGTAAGATAGAAAAAACAATGCCTAGCTTAGGATATAAAAAGCCCAATATTAAACCCAGACAACCCGGTGCAACAAAGACACCCAATGGCCAGGCCTTATAATCAGATTGAACCAAAGTTATATAGCCACCGCCAACATGAAAAAAAGAATTAGCTACTCCCACAACAACAACTGCAATATATCCCTTTATTTTCAATAAATAAATCAGAGATAAAATAACAATGCTAAAAAAGATACTCAAACGGCCACTTCTTAATTTATCAACAATTAAACCACTTAAACATTGAGTAGAAAACGCCAAAGTATTATATATCAGAACAAAATCCACTATTAATTTTTCATCCTGGGAAAAAAGAATGACCATACATAAGCCATCAACCAGAAAATGAAGGATGCTGTTAATCAGCAGTTTTATTCTTTTATCACTTATTATCATTCTCAACAAAAGATTCCCACATCACTCTTATATAATCAATATCCATTTTAATCAGCTCATCAAAGGATTTATATTTTAAGAGAAACTGGACAAAAACTGCTCCCAGATAATAGCCGGAATCTGCTCTACCCTGATAGCTGACCCAATCGCCAAAATAGCGCTGATTACTATCATTCATTTTGTTAATATCGTTGTTAAAATCTCTTTTTAGAACATGCAGATTTTGTTTAAGCCACATAGACCAGCCATCTCTATCCTGATGATAATAGTCCAGGTCGTTTATTAATAATTGTTCAAAAACCATGGCAATCCCTTCAATAAATAACTGCCAGAGATATTTATTTTTCTTTTCGTAATTATTATCAAAATTGCCAAACTGCATCTGATAGACATGACCTAATTCGTGGTAAATCAAGCCAGCCAGGTGATCTTCATCACACCAGTCAAGTTCAATAATTTTTTCAATACCCAGCAGCATATACAGCTGACCATCGATTTCCCTAACCCAGCCAGCCCCATTGCAAAGTCCCAGATATAAAACAATTGTGACCTCAGGCATCCGCTTAAATTTATATTTGACTGTACCATTCAGATTTTTAACAAGTTTATCAAATGTATTGACAAGTTCTGCTACTTTCTGATTGTTATAGACCTGATTCAAAACCGGCAAAAAGTATTCTTCAAAAGAATAGTCTTTATTAATCATGTCGTGCATATCATCAATAAAGATATCCTGCCTGCCTGGTAAATATCTGTTGATATAACATTGCCATTTTGCCAGATTAAAACAGCCATTAATATAAGCCACTTCAATATCCCTGCTGGCATCAATTATCCTAATCACATCTTTATTATAAAAAAGGCCTGCCATTTGACAAACCTAATGATGTATTTCAATGCTGCGCCGATAAAAACACAAAGTAATCAGCAGATAGATGATATAGGCACCAAAACTTAATACCGTACTATACAACAGCATATTCAAGAACCAGCCATAGTTATCGCTGATGTAATCAAAGACAACAAGCGGCGAAGACAGAGGGCCAATAAAAAACATATTTGTCTGCTGTTCAGTAAAATACAAAACATCAATATTTATCAGATAGGCCAGTACCGCCAAAACCATAAACAACCTTACTGCATCCTTAAATCCTCTTAAATCAAAACTGCAGTTTATATTAAACGCAATAAGCAGACCAATAAACACCAGCATCATATGCCAAAACAAAGAATGATAAGTCAGTATCCAGTATTCATTCAAAATACCAGAAGGTTCTATAAAAGATAAGAAACCACCCAGGAAATTATAAGTAGCCATAAAAGTATATATTGCCTTCTTTTTTCTGTAAGTCTTAATAAAGGGATAAATCAGGCATAAATACATTGGCATACTACAGAGATGAAAAGGGAAGTTATTCCACATAAAGATTCCATCATTTAAATAAAATGTCAGAAAGAGCTGTTTATAGCCTTCAAATATCAGCAACAGTAAACCACAGACAAACAAAACCCTATTAAATCTTTTTTCATCAATGTTTTTTAATTTAATTGCCAGATAAACCGCAACTGTCAAGCCCACAAAAAAGAAGCTCAAATGAACAAAGCCATAAGCTCTTGGCGCCTCAGATCTCCAGGCAGTCAGAGCCAATAAATTATATAATGTCACGTTAAACTCCTAATATCCCAGATTCGCCAGTTTTTCCCGGTTTCTGCTATTGCAGGTTATTTTGACTGATAAAAGATCACAGCTATCATAAGAACGATGAACAATACCATTGCCAAAATCATTTATGATTAGTCTAAACATATAGAAACTATCATTATCCAGATTATAGTAATATTCAGTTTCTCCATTTGCGTATGTCTCAACGATGCTATTCAAATAGATTGCGGAATCATCAGGATAAGAGAATTCCATGATGATATCTTCGCTGTTTTCATCAATCATATATTCGATATTATTGGAAAGAATATAAATACAATCGTTGTCCTTTATATCACTTAAACTGATTACCTCGCTTTTTAAAGCGGTGATGCTGAAATCACTTACAACATCAACCTTAGATATTTCCTGCCCAGCAGCACCAGCACCAATGCCACTGATCAGAATACTGCATATGAACATTGCCAGGAGAAGACGATACTGCTGTTTATGATTAAAAAGAATGTTGAATATTATCAGCAGTAACATGACACCAAATATAAGTATGCCAAATATTGCCACCGCCAGATATTTCAAAATCAAACCATGATGGAAAAGGCAAAAGAAAGACGCAGCAACAGCCAGAAGTACACAAACCAAAACCGGTATGGCAAATATAATCAGGATAAATTTACAAATCACAACCAGACCATTTACCAGACTATCCAGAAAAGCAGAACTGCTATGTTTGGGATCACGAATGATAACTCTTGGTTCACTGTCTTTTTTCAGCTCTGAAATATTTTCTTTGATAGGTTCCTCAATTGTCTGAGCAGTAACATTATCATCAGTCAGTGTTACATAATAATCAAGATAACGAATCTTGAACAGATGAGTAAGAATAATCAAAGCCAAAACAATCAGGGCAGTATCTACTACCAGCATGATTACAGCGCCAATGATATAGCTTGCCTTGTCTAATGGAATCAGATAAAGAATCTTATAAAGAAAATACTCTATACCTTCGCTGATGAAAAGACCAATAATATATAGGACAGCTCCAATAAGTGTCATCTCAACAATCAGCTTCAGTTTCTCTTTAAAAGACATATGTATCAGCATATTATAGATACGCGTAATCATATCCAGAAAACTATCAAGAACTTTTTTTAAAGTGTTGCTGGACCTATTGCCCGAAGTATCCGTATTTTCATCTAATAAACCATCTTCCATGATGTCATTTAATTTGCAGTTTAAAACCTTGCAGATTTGAATAATTTTGGCCATATCAGGATAAGATTCACCAGATTCCCACTTGGAAACACTTTGGCGGGTTACTCCTAACTGTTCAGCCAGCTGTTCCTGTGACAAGTTGTTTGCCTTGCGTTGTTTTGCCAATTTATCGGAAAAATTCATAAAGTACCTCCTACAAGACAATGTCATTTTTCCATATCAGCGTAGTTGCTGCCACCTAAAATGACTATCATTTTGCCAACTTTTGGTTGCATAAACTATTTTTTGGCATAATTTATCATAACTACCACTAATATCGCTGTCAAATCCAAAAAAAATATTATAATTACCTTATGA
>DCGB01000049.1:0-2637 GCA_002314515.1 Solobacterium sp. UBA1789
CACCCCAGATTGTCTCAATATACTGTGGATTTGATGTATCAGCCTCAAGCTTTTCACGAATCTTTTTAATATGAACTGTTACAGTTGCAATATCTCCAATAGATTCCATATCCCAAATTTTTTGGAAGAGTTCCTCCTTGGAGAACACATGATTTGGATTCTCAGCCAAGAAAGTCAGTAAATCAAATTCCTTGGAAGTAAACTGCTTTTCATCTCCGTTTACCCATACGCGGCGAGCAGTTTTATCAATTTTAATTCCTCGAATTTCAACCACATCATTTTCTACTACATTACTACCGATAAGGCGTTCATAGCGAGAAAGGTGCGCCTTAACTCTTGCCACCAACTCACTTGGTGAAAATGGCTTAGTGATATAATCATCAGAACCCTTTTCCAGACCAATAATGCGATCAAATTCCTTATCACGGGCACTCATGAAAACAACCGGCGTACTTTGATTGCGAAGCTTAATCTCTTCGATTAAATCAAAGCCGTTTTTATCATCTAACATAATATCTAAAATCCAAAGATCACAATAGTCATCAAGATGGGCATAAGCCTCATCAAAAGTCAAAAAAGAATTGACCAGATAACCTTCTTTGATAAGATAACTGCGAACCAGTTCATTGAGGTCTTTTTCATCTTCTACGACATTAATTATTTTTTTCAACAGCGTAGCCCTTTTCCTTTATCATATCAATTATTTCATAGACATATTTATGGCAGATCTCATCGCTTTGAGCCTCAACCATAACTCTAATCAGCGGTTCTGTACCACTTGGTCTAACTAAAACGCGACCATCAGTGCCCAATAGTTCATTGATATCCTTAATTCGTTTATTAATATCTTCGTCTGCCAGAACAATTTTTTTGTCACTGACACGCTGGTTTACCAGCAGCTGCGGATAGACAATCAGATCTTTAACCAGCTCAATGATGTCCTTTTTTTCATTTTCGATCAATGAAAGAATCATTAAGGCTGTTTTTAGACCATCACCAAAGTTGGCATCAAGTGTACAAATAATATGACCAGACTGTTCGCCACCAATGACAAAGTCTTTTTCCAGCATTCTATCTAAAACATTCTTATCACCTACGGTCGTAATTTCAGAGGCAATATCCTGTTTTTCCAAGGCCTTAAATAGACCCATATTGGACATTACAGTTGTAACCAGGGTGTTATTGTTCAGTTTGCCAACACTCTTTAAATAAAGAGCACAGGCATACATCAGTTTATCACCATCAACAACATCACCATTTCTATCAACAAATAAAACGCGGTCAGCATCACCATCAAAAGCAAAACCAAGTTCATAATCACCATTTTTGCAAAGTTCCTGTAACATTTCCAGATGTGTAGAACCACAGTGATTATTAATATTGATGCCATTATAACTATCATTTATATAAGTGATATCAGCATTAGTGCGTCTTAAAACATCTCTGGCAATCAAACAATTGGAACCATTTGCCAAATCAACCGCAAAACGATGACCACTTAAGTCCAAAGGGTATAGTTCATTCAGCCAGTTACAGTAATCTTTTAAAGCAGCATGATGATCTAAAATTTTACCGATTCTGTCATCCACTGCCAGATCAAGTCCCTCAGGATTATCGATATAATTTTCAATGAGATTTTCTATTTCATCATTGATCTTAATGCCATCATTACCAAAGATCTTAACACCATTATCATAATAAGGATTATGAGAAGCTGAAATCATACAGCCACAGGAGAACTGCTCATGCATAGTAATATATGCCAGAGATGGTGTTGAACAATAACCTAATAAATAAACATCACAGCCGCTGGCAGAAATACCACATGCCAAAGCATTCTCAAACATTGAACCGGAAAGACGGGTATCTTTACCAATGAGTATTTTGCCACCCTGATAATATGAGCCAATAAAACGGCCAATCTTAAAAACTGTTTCGACTTTTAATGTATCATTAGCACGGCCTCTGATGCCATCAGTTCCAAAATATCTGCCCATAATTACTCCTGTCCAACTAATGTAATATGTAAATTAGATGGTTCAACAGTCAAAGTAACAAAGGCATTTTTATTCTTTTCAACATAAATAGGTAAATCATAAGTACCAGCCTGCAAACCAGCAACATCAATATATACAGTAATATCACTTAAGGAAATTGCTTCAACATTGGCTTTTGACCCTGTTACAGTTACAGTCGCAGTAGCTGTATCAACATAAGAAGCACCTAAGCCATTGTCATTATTGCGATAGGCAATTGGTACATTGGCAATTTCATTAGAAACAGCCACAGCCAGAGTTGTCTTAATATTTACCATCGTGACATCTGAAGAAGAAACACCAGCAGGCAAAGAAACCGGCTGCATCAGATCGGCATCAGCAGTAATTGTTGATAAATCAAGATTGACATAAACTTCATTGATCTGTGATAAAACAGCCTCAGAAGCATAAATTTCTGTTGACTGATGATCCAAAACAATAGTATCAACCGCAAAACCAGCTGGCGATTCACCAGTAAGACGCAGATTAATTGGTACGGTCTTGTGTGGTGAAGTGATTGGAACAGTAACTCTAATCGTTGATGGAACGATTTCTGCATTAACCATCTGGCCATTTTTATCATAGGCAACAAGTGGTGCTT
>DCGB01000049.1:2648-5489 GCA_002314515.1 Solobacterium sp. UBA1789
CTGCTTCATATTCAAAAGTATCATTCTTGCCAGATACATCAATTAAGGCCTTAACCAGCGAAATTGTATCCAGAGTATCCTGTGATGCCCTGATATTAATCTTTGAATTTTCACTGTCAAAGACTGGAGTGCCTAAAATACATTTGGCATCCAGCTGATTCTGATTGATAAAATCATATGACAGATCAAACTGACCAGTCGTCTTTTTCTTTAAAGTAATCTGAGCCTGAGAAGGAGTAACAACAGCAGAAACACTGTCACCATAACCACTTGCCGTAATATCAACAATATGTGTTCCCTCGGTATATCCCTCAAGATTAATCAGACAGTAACCATTTCTGGTAGCAGCATTATTGACATTGGCAGCATCACCGCTTATGACAACTTCACAATAATCCGGGGCATCACTGATTTCGAAAGTTTCCGAATTATAGCGTACTGTCACTGGAACTGTACTTAAGGTCTTTGAAGAAGAAAGACTGGAAGAATCTGTCTTGTAGTTAACAGAAAAATACATAAGACAAGCCATGGCCAGGGCAACAAGCGGAAGCCAGTTCTTGGAAAAAAACAGATGATCAATCAATGTTGACAGCCAGCGGAATATTCTAAAGATTGCTTCTTCGACAGTCTCATAAGCACTGGTAACTCTTTTAGACTGGTCTGCAATCTTTTTTGCGATCTCTTGTTTCTCAGAAGGATCCTTAAACTTATTATCAGCCATTATTCATCCTCCTTGGTATCTATACTATTTACATCATAATGAAGAGTATTGTCTTTGATTTCCAATGCTTCTTCAACAGGCTTTTCTTCTTCTTTCTTTTCAAGTTTCAGACGATTATTTACCGGCACTTTCATATCGACAGTATCATCTTTCTTATTAAAGAAGGCACCGGTATTTTCATCACCCTGATCAATAAGCATCTCTGGATCATCGTTGATGGTTAAAGCGGAACGTGACTTTGAATGACGGGCAATTTCAATCTCATCATTCAAAATAACACGGCGCAGATAATCCTTTAACTGTTTTTCATTGACACCAAAAATACGGCCCTTTTCGGCAATTGAAATAGCAGAAGTCTCTTCGGAAACAACAATAGTCAAGGCATCTGTAACTTCGGAAATACCCAAAGCAGCACGGTGTCTGGCACCATAACGATTTGACAGATTGACACTTGTTGGTGGGAAATAAGCACTGGCACAGGCTATCTTATCACCCTGAATAATTACAGCACCATCATGCAAAGGTGTTGTTGTCATAAAGATTGAACTTAAGAGTTCCTTGGATACCATGGCATTAACTTTGATACCTGTTGTGATATAATCCTGCAAAGACTGTGACTGTTCAATAGAAATCAAAGCACCAATTTTCTGTTTTGATAAAGTGATAGCAGCCTCATAAACTTCTTCTACCAGTAATTCTTTTTCATTGGATAACAGAGTATTAATGCGTGATAAGGCATTGGACTTGCCAATTCTCTCTAAAATACCGCGGATTTCCGGCTGGAAAATAATAATAGCAGCCAAAAAACCCCAGCTGATTAATATATTGGAAAAATAGGCAACAGTAGATAAGCCCAATAGGCGGGCTAAGGCATTAACCAGCAAAACGGCAATAATACCCTTAACTATCTGCATTGTTCGATTATTGTTTCTGACAGTTTTTATCGCATAGTACAAAACAAACCACATTATTCCAATATCGATGATAATGCGGAATACCGACCAGATATTTTGTATCGTTAAATTTATATTATAATCAGGCACTTCCTTCTAATCTCCTTTTTTAATGCCATAATTATATCATAAAGACGTGATTAATGCCCCTGATTGCGATAGAATAAGCCTATGAACGAAAACATTGTTGAAACATCTTATCAAAATAAAAAAATTTACCTGGTAAAAACTGCCCATGTTTCCCGCAATAGTATTCAGGATGTCATTGATTGCGTTGAAGAAATCAATCCGGATACAATCGCAATTGAACTTGATAATGACCGCTATCAGTCTTTAATGGAACCTGACAAATGGCGACAGCAGGATATCAGTAAAATCATCAAAGAACATAAGGTTGCCTATCTTTTAGTCAATATTATTCTGGCCTCTTTCCAAAGAAGAATGGCCAAGTCCATGGACTCCAATACCGGTGGCGAAATGTTAAAAGGCATTGAACTGGCCAAAGAAAGAAATCTGGAACTTTCTTTGATTGATAGACCAGTTAAAACCACTTTTTCAAGAATCTGGTCCAAACTCGGTTTTAAAGAAAAAATAAAGCTGCTTACCAGCATTATTATGTCAATTTTTGATGATGAAGATATATCCGAAGAAGAACTGCAGAACCTAAAAGAAAGTGATGCTTTGGAAACAGCACTAAATGAAGTTGCCAAAGAATTCCCTAATATGAAAAAAGTTCTGGTTGATGAAAGGGATGCCTATCTCTGCCAAAAAATCAAAAACTGTGAAGGCAATACTATTGTTGCCATAATTGGCGCTGCTCATGCCAATGGCATCATCAGAAATCTGGATAAAGAAGTTGATTTGGCTGAACTTGAAAAGATTGAAAAGAAATTTTCTGTTTTCAGTATCATTAAGTGGCTTATTCCGCTTTCCATTATCGGAATCATTGCCTATACCATTATTGCCAATAAAGAAATGGGCCTTGATCAGATTAAATCCTGGATATTATGGAATGGCAGTCTTTCAGCTATTGGCGTCATTATTGCCAGAGGACATATCCTATCAATCCTGACGGCCTTTATCATGGCACCTATCACCTCATTAAACCCTTTGCTTGCGGCTGGCTGGTTTGCCGGCTTAACGGAAGCTCTTATAAATAAACCAAAG
>DCGB01000080.1:0-1905 GCA_002314515.1 Solobacterium sp. UBA1789
TATCCATACCAACAACAACACCAACTGTACCAGTCTTAGTTAAAGCAGCAGATAACGCACCTACAACATAACCTAAATCATCAAGAGCATATGTTACACAGTAGCAGTTAGCTGGAACACCACTTTCAGGTAAAGTAGAGTAGTCAAAGTTCATGAACTTCTGATCAGGATACTTTTCGCAAGCTTTCCACAGGAACTGTTCGTATGAGTTGTTACCAGAAACGACTAAATCGTATTCGCCATCTTCACATACATTGTCAAACCAGTTCATCCAGTTAGCTTCTTCAGCAGCACCATCTGGGTCACATTCGAAAATAGTTACTTCAACGCCATCAAGCTTGTTAGCTTCAGCAACGCCATTAGCAACTGTATCAAAGTATGACTGGTCGCCTAAGAACGGTAATAAAACAGCAACTTTAACTGTAGCTTCTTCTTCACCACCGTCTGCAGTATCAGCAGGTTCATTTGTTGCAGCACAGCCAAACAGGCAGCAAGCTAATAAAGCTACTAACACAATCTTAAATAATCTCTTCATTTTTTCTCCTTTTCTTATATATTTAAAATCGCTAAAGCAATTTTAAATCAGTCACTAATGCCTCGACTTTTCTATCGGACATAATACCAACAAGGGAATGCAAATCCCCAATTTCGCAATTAGAAAAAACAAGCAAACCATCAATTAACAAATTAATTCTATCATCGCGTTTAAACATATTCAATTTAATATTGCCATCTTTTTTCCAAATGTAAGGACGCTTATCAATATATTCAAATTCTATGTCTTTTTTAAGCAAAATAGCCAGATTATCTTCCAAGCCAAAAGCCCAGTAATGCTGGGCATCTTTCATATTAAAAACCAGATATAAACCACCACCATCGCTAATTGAAAAATTAAGTTCAAGTCCACTATGAATATCATCCAAATGACCAGTGCTAATCAAAGAATGACCATCACTTTTTANNTTTTAAATGAAGACCCTCTTTTATCAATTCATGATGACCAGAATGTTCAACAAAGGCCCTGATATTATAAAGCTTGGAGCCATCATAACAAGGACCATAGACATCATATGGCAAAGTCGTAAAATCATAGTCCACACAAGGATGATGAATAATCTGGTAATCATCAATACAGGTATCACAAAAAGCCATATATCCGATTTTATTGATAATGCCATTTATCATTTTAGGAATTGTTATTTTATGATTATCACCATAATATCTTTGCCCATCACAGTCTTCAACAAAAACAAGGCCATCACCCTTCAAATCAAAAATTAATTCATCACCCGGATAAATAAGTGGTGAAAAAGACGGATCATAACGGGCATCATAAAGATCCTTACCCTGATAATAGGTATAACGATAGATTTCACTATCCTTTTTTACAAATAAAGTATTATTGATTAATTCACTATTAAAGAAACCATCAGTCGCAAAAGGTAAATCAAAATGCCTGTCATCATTAATATCAATGCCCTCAAGTTTAAAAGCTAATTTGGCAAAATATTTTGCCGAAGATGAAACAGTCTGAATATTTAAACAGCCGATACAGGAAGAAGCATTGACAATGTCATTGATTGGTAAAATCCATTTTTTATCTATCTTATCAACACCTAACATCGCCCCCATAATTGAACCGACATTGCCAAGATTACAGTCTGTATCCCAGCCGGCCCTATTCAAAAGAGTCATTGTTTTCTCGAAATCATTATTACCATAGGCCATTGCCATAATCATAATTGCCATATTAGGAATAATATGGCAAACACCCGGATACTTATCATAACCATGATTTTCTCTGATATAGCGTAAACAGGCCTCAGGATCACTATTATTCTGATAAAAATCCAGAACTTCCCTGGCAACCTTATAATACTTCATCCGCTTATCGAGATAAGTTAA
>DCGB01000080.1:1966-3368 GCA_002314515.1 Solobacterium sp. UBA1789
GGCCAAAGAAATTGCAGCAGCCACAAAAACAGCACCCTGTAAACCATTGCCATCATGTGAAACTGAAGCTGCCATCTTACTACAGGCAACAGCTCTATCAGTATTACTGCCATTTACATAGGCCCAGCAGTCAGAAAAAATCTGACCACCTATCTGCTCAGCAATCATAACCCCATTAGTCTTTATAGAACCGGATAGAGGTGGTTTTATGCCCTTTAAGAGATTATCATAAGCTGTATGCTCAGTCGCAACACCATAACCACCCCACCAGAAGAAACCCTTATGTTCCTGCAGATAGGCAAGATAGACATCACCAACCATTTCAGCATTTAATTTTTGGCCATTTAAAAGGGCCCTTGAAAAAAACAAAGGTCCATTAGAGTCATCATCAGCTGCGAAAATATGATAATCAATCAGATAATGTGAAAAATCATCATAGGTACTGACAATCTTATTATGATCCCAGCCCTCAACAGGCGCACCCATTCTAATACCAATGATCTTGCCAAGCCAGGAACTATAGGTTTTATATAAATAAGTCTGATAATCCACAATAGATTTTCTTTAAAAAAGGCAATTGTCTTATCTGTCAGTTCAAAAGAAAGATCTGGACGATTATTCCAGGCACCAAAGCCATGGTCAGCACCCTTAACTATGTGCAATACCCGCTTTTCAGCCTTCTCCAGATTATTATAGGAACGATAAGAAATTGTTGGATCAACCATATCATCAATATCACCCTGGACAATAATAGTTCTACCTCTAAATGCCTGCAAGGCAGCCTCAGGATCATAGTTTTTCATATCATCCATAAATTTTTTGGATAATTTAATGAAATCATGATCAAAAACATTGTCATAGAGATAATAACCTTTATCAGTTATTTCCTGATAGATATCCTTTAACTTAGGGCCCAGAAAATAATCCTTATTATCAAAGTCCTTAAAACACGCCCCTGCCCAAAGACCAATCGTTGTAATCTCGGGATGCCTTTGCGAAAAAACAGCACAAACCCGGCCACCCATACTATAGCCAATCATACCAATACGTTTTCTATCAATAGAATAATTGTTAAGCATATACTGATAACAGGTCTCAACATCATCAAGGCAGGAAGATAATGAATAGTAATAAAAGTCTTCTTTTGAAACATCACAACCCGCAAAACCCATGCAGATAAAAGAAACTCCTTCTTTTGCCAAAGCTTCGCCAACAGTCAGAAAACGTCCATCTTCTGTTCGATTAGCCTTAAAACCATGAGCACAGATCAGCAAAGGTGAATTCTCCTTTTCAGACAAAATAACGGTACAGGGAATCCTGCTGCCTCTAAGCGAAGTTAATTCAAGATCTTTTTTAATCATAATTCATTTCTTTCTGGAATAGACTGAGCTGCACCAGGTCT
>DCGB01000080.1:3413-3661 GCA_002314515.1 Solobacterium sp. UBA1789
CCAGATCCATTGCCTTTTTGACATCCTTGTCATGTAAATAAGAAGCCAGGAAAAAACCGCTGAAAGTATCGCCAGCAGCTGTCGTATCAACAGCCTTGACCTTATATGCTTCCTGGAAAAGACAATTATCACCATTGACAAAATAAGCACCATCGCCACCAACGGTCATAACAATATCCTGTTTTGGATATAAGTGCTGTAACTTCTTAATAATTTCCTGATAGTCTGTTGCCTCTGTCTTAGCCAAA
>DCGB01000025.1 GCA_002314515.1 Solobacterium sp. UBA1789
CGGCGGGGTTGATACCCACAATATTTTTGCCTGATGATCACCAGAATTTACCAGCTTATGACGGAATTCGCCTTTTAGCGAAAAGGAGTCTCCCTTGCGTAATGTCGTTTCCTCGTTTGTCACCAGATTAACCAATGTCAACTTGCCTTGAAGAATATAGGCAAATTCTTCACCTTCATGTTCCTTGATTTCCTGTGATTCGCCACCACTTTTTAAAGTAAGTAGAATCGGTTCCATTTCATTATTCTGGGAATTGGGAACCAGCCAGGTAATTGTTCCATCTTCATTTTCCTTAACAAAATAATCATTGGGAGAGAAAACAACTTTTTCATCACGATCTTCCTTAAAGAAGTCTTCCAGCGAAATTCCCAATACTTCCGTTATATCTTCCAATGTTGAAATACTTGGTGAGCTGAGATTACGCTCAAGCTGAGAAAGAAAGCCCTTTGTAAGTTCACTGCGATCTGCCAGTTCTTCCAGAGTCAGACCTTTTTTTACCCGTAAACTTTTAATACGCTGTCCGATATCCAAGTCATCACCTCCTTGTTTAATATCACTAAACAAATAATTTATTATTATGAACAATTTAATTATAAATAAAACTGCAGGCAATGCAATAATTTTATAAAATAATAATGAATAAATAGAAAGGTTATATTATGAAAACTAATTGGAATCTCGATAAATTATATAAAGATTACAACGACCCTAAATACGAAGAAGACTTTCAGAAGCTGGAAGTTGCCTACACAAAACTGCACGAAGCTCTAAACAAAGAAAACAATGTTGAAGAATTGCTGCTATGCGAAGAAGAAATTATGGAAATATCCATGAACCTGGCGATATACAGCGAATTAAGGCAGGCTGTTGATTCTAAGGATAATAAAGCTATGAGCCAGATAAATAGACTCATGGTCCTTCAATCAGAAGCTGCCAAGGATTTATCAAGTGCCCAAAAGATCTTCGGTAAAGCAGATATTGATACAGACAATAAAACCATCAATGATTACCAGGCCCTTTTAAAACAGGCAAAAATACAGTATAAGCATCTTCTGGATGATGAAGTAGAAAGTATGATAAGTGCCATGGACATCAGTGGTGGCAGTGCCTGGGGTCAACTCCAGTCTTTTCTGACCTCTACCCTCCAGGTTGAATACAATAATAAAAACATTACACTATCTGAAATTCGCAATCTGGCTTATGACCCGGATGAAAAAATCCGTAAAGAAGCCTACGAAGCTGAAATCAAGGCTTATAAAAAAATTGAAGATTCGATTGCCTTCTCTCTCAACAACATCAAAAACCAGGTTTCCATGCTGGCTAAAAAACGTGGCTATGAATCACCCCTGGAATTAACACTGGAAAACTCCCGTATGTCTAAGGCAACCCTTGATGCCATGTTAGAGGCAATTAAAGACTATATGCCAAAATTCAGAAAATATCTCCGCCATAAGGGAGAATTGTTAGGCGATAAAGATGGATTGAAGTTCTATAACCTCTTTGCCCCTATTGGTTCCTTGGACAAGAAATATGATCTTGAAGAATGTAAAGACCTTCTGGTAAATGTTTTTAAAAACTTTACTCCTGAATTGTCAAACATGATGAAAGAAGCTTTTGAAAATGAATGGATAGACTTTTATCCAAAAAGCGGTAAATCCGGTGGTGCCTTCTGCTGTGGTGTTCCTTCCTTAAAAGAATCAAGAATATTAACTAACTACGACGGTACTTTCTCAGCTGTTGATACTCTAGCTCATGAGCTTGGCCATGCCTACCATGATCATCTGATGAATAACGAAAGAATCATGAACATGGACACTCCAATGCCCGTTGCCGAAACAGCTTCAACCTTTAATGAGACCTTCCTGGGTGCCTATTTCCTGCAGAAAGCTCAAAGCAGAGAAGAACGTCTTGCCCTTCTGGAAAATGACTTAAGAGAAAAGACTCAATGTGTCATTGATATCTATTCCCGCTTCTATTTTGAAGATACTGTCTTTAAAAAAGCTAAAGAACAGTTCCTGATGGCTGATGATCTTTGCGATATTATGAAAGAAGCCCAGGAATTATCCTATGGTGATGGTCTGGATAAAGATTATCGTCATCCTTATATGTGGGCTTGCAAGTCTCATTATTATTCTTCAGGTCTTAGTTATTATAA
Source organism: Solobacterium sp. UBA1789 (assembly GCA_002314515.1). Lineage (GTDB taxonomy): Bacteria > Bacillota_I > Bacilli_A > Erysipelotrichales > Erysipelotrichaceae > Colivicinus. Next base: position 2,156 of record DCGB01000025.1, read on the forward strand.
CTTCCCATATGCCTTTGGCAATCTCTTTGCCCAGGGACTATATGCCCTATATTTAAAAAATCCTGCTGATTTTCTTCCTAAATATCGCGAAATGTTGAGAACCACTGGCGTTCATTCTATTGAAGAATGCGGCAAACTCATGGGCATTGATTTAACTAAAAAAGATTTCTGGAATGCATCACTGGCAATGATTGCTGAAGAAATCGAAGAATTCTGCAATTTATAAAGAAGCCAGATAATGAAGCTTATCTTCATTATCAATAATAAACTGCTGTATCGCACAAAAATTATCATTATAAAAAGAAGAACACTGTCTTTTACACTGACCACCACAAATGCCCCAATATGGACAACTGTGACATAGAGACAATGTTCTTTTTTCTTCCAGAAAATTCTTCAATCTTTCCTCATTAAAATCATCATTATGGACATTACCTAAAAGATATTCGTCCTCACAATAAAAGTCACAAGGGTAGATATTGCCATTTGCTTCAACGACATATTGAAAGCTGCAGAAACCCAGGCTGCCACATTGACCAGGCAACTCTCCTTTAAATACTTTAATCAGATTATCAATAAAAGAAACACTATAATACCTGCCATCAAGATATTCCTGAAACCATCTATTAAAAAATACAGAATAGAAATGATAAAAATCCTCGGGACTTATTTCATCAAGACAGGGAATAAGCTGAAAATATCTGAAATCCTTTTCCTGGTAGAAAGAAAAGAGTTCCAAGGGCTTTTTTATTAATTCAGGTGTTAGAACCGTCAGAATATTAAAAGCTATTCCATATTTTTTTAATAAGACAGCAGTCTTAATAACATCATCATAATTGGAACGATAATAATTATTGTTTTCCTTAAAGCCGTCCAAAGACAGGCCCAATAAAAAATCATGTTTTTTAAACAACTGACACCATTTTTCATCAATAAGTGAGGCATTGGTCTGAAAGGCATAAGTTACCAGATTGTTACCTTGACGTTTATTGACTTCTTCAATAAAGAAATAATAGAAGTCAATTCCTGCCAAAGAAGGTTCCCCGCCCTGAAAGACAAAATTAAAACAGCAGTTTTCATTTTCAGCAAACAGTTTATCCAAAAGTCTGATAACTGTTTCTTTTTTCATCATGCCATAATCAAAAACATTTCGCTGAGAGGCCACTTTCTTATAAAAACAGTAGGAACAGTCAAGATTACACTTTGATGATGCGGGTTTTAATAATATACTGAGTTGTTTCATCAATGACGGCCTCTTGGGTCGTAGTTTTCTGGATCCTTACTGGAAGCATAGTAACAGCTTTGTTTATTTACCTTATAGTATTCTTTAACTTCCAGTTCACCATTCAGTAACGGATCAGCAGTTTCCTGCATTTTGCGATTAAGATCTTCTTTTAATTTATTTAGTACATCCTGATATTCCAATTTATCAATAACATTATTAACCTCATCAGGATCATAGTAGAGGTCATATAAGGCTTCCCTGTCTTTTTGTCTGTCTTTAAGACCATGTTCCATTAAGAAAGACTTCTGAACTGATTCATCAATATTTGACAGATTAGTCTTTAGCCAGTTTTCATCATAGTAACGGATATATTTAAATCTTTTATTTCTGATACAGCGTGCTGGTTCATAGGATGTATGGAAATTGATCTGAGCAAAGATTTCTTCATTATTATCTTTGGAAGGATCTTTAATGACATCGATAAAAGAACTACCCTGTAGATAATCTGGTTTTTCCAGCCCCAAAAGATCACAGACTGTTGGGAAAAAATCAAGCTGGGATGTTAAACCATCATAGACGATACCATTTGAAATACCTGGTACACGAATTATTAAGGCAACACCCAAGCCCTTGTCATTCAAGTGGCATTTCTGATAAGGATTGGCAACGCCATGATCGGTTGTATAGACAATGATGGTATTATCATATAATCCCTTTTCTTTTAGGGCATTAAGGATTAGACCAACATTTTCATCAGCATATTGGGCAGAAGTCAAAAAACCTGCTTCATCATGACGATTTTCGGCATTATTGACACCTGGAAAAGCCGGTTTAACATAACGTTCATCGATATTATCAGCTACTTCCGGATAACCGCGATGAGTAGCATTCATGCCATAGGCCAGATAAAAAGGCTTATTGTTGTCGATTCTGTTTAACCAGCCAACTGCTCTAATGGCATTTTCCTTATCCCAGGAAAAAAGATCGCCTTTACGATAATCCTTATAGGCTGAAGAATCAGCAGTTAATACTGTCTCATATCCCAGTCTGTTGAAAGCTTCAACATTGACATTTGAATATAAGCCATATTCATGTTGAACACCACTTAAAGCTGTCTGATAGCCCTTGTTTTTGAGGAAATTAGCCAAGTGATGTTCAGGATTATATAAGTTGAATCCCCTGTGGGCAAGTCCCATCATGCCATTACTGTGAGGAAGCTGACCCGTCAACAAGGAAGCCCTGCTTGGTGAACAGGTTGGCGATGCACAAAAGGCATTGGTAAAAACCATGGAATCTTTGGCAAAGTCCAAGAGATTTGGGGTAGGTGCATTATAACCATAGGGAGAAATAGATCTTCCTGTATCATGAGTGTTGATATAAAGAAAATTATACATATTATTTACTCTTTCTATATCCAGTTAATGGATCTACAACATTTTTGATTTCCTGATTATTTAAATAAGATTTCAGTTTATTACAAGCCATTTCTATTAATAAATTTCGCGTATGTTCAAGAGAATTTGTTCCGGCTGCATGAGGATTGATCAGGCAGTTTTCCATTTCCCAAAGCGGACTGTCACTTTCCAATGGCTCTTTTTCAAAGACATCAAGTCCAGCTTTAATACGACCAGTTTTCAATTCTTCTATTAACGCATTCTGATCAATTGCTGAACCACGGCCAACATTCATGATCAGAGCTCCATCTTTTAATAAGGATAGTCTTCTTTTATCAATTATCTGACGGGTATTGTCATTCTGTGGCAGACAGAGGGCAATGATATCAGCTTCCTTTAAACAGTTATCAATTTTTTCACTGGTATAAAGATCTTTTAAAAAAGGTGGCTTAATACCTGGAGTTGCCTTAATACCAGTAATCTCTGCTCCCAATAAAGACATTTTCTCGGCAAAAGTCATGCCAATTGAACCACAGCCAATGACCAGAACCTTTGAACCATAGATTGAATAACTCCTGCTTTCCCTTTTAAAAAGATGTTCCTGCTGATTTTTGATATATTTATTGAAGTTGCGATAAAAATACAGAATCATGCCAATCAGTGTTTCGGAAATTGATAAGGAGAAACAGCCAGTACTGTTGCTGATGAGGACATTACGACCACAAAGTTTATCGTTTACGGTATCAGATCCCGCTGAATCAAGATGAATATACTTTAGTTTTTCTGCCTTATCCAAAAGGTCTAAATTGATATTACCTAAAATGACATCACAGTCTTTGACATCATCTTCACTGACACTTTTGTGATAACGGTAAATGAATTCTTCTTTAATATCATCAAAGAGATATTCTTTTCCTTCGAAGAGGTCCATGGCAACCAGTATTTTCATTATGTCTTCCTTCTTTCTATATCATTATAACAATCTTTCCCATAAAAAAAGACCAGACACGAGTCTGATCTATATTTGTTATTTAGCGCTATCCAGGAAGTCTTTGACAAAGGCCTGGGACTTTAAGCCGATAAACTTATTGACGATCTGGCCATCTTTCAGTAAGAAAACAGCCGGAATAGACATAATGCCATAGGCAGCCGCAACTTCTTCATCATTATCACAATTGACTTTAACAAAGTTAATCTGTGGATAGTCATTGACAAAGCCTTCTAATACAGGGCCCAACATCTTGCAGGGACCACACCAGTCGGCATAGAAATCAACCAGGGTATATCCTTTTTTGATGATTTCTTCAAATTCAGCTTTATTGACGATTTTCATTATTTTACTAAATCGCCTTCTGTTAAGCCTGTCATGCCAGCAGCGTTTGCTTCATCAGTATCGATGTGCAT
>DCGB01000104.1:0-532 GCA_002314515.1 Solobacterium sp. UBA1789
GTTACAACGAAGAAGAAGCAGTAGTTTATTTTTATCCGGAATTAAAAAAATATTTAGATATATTAAAGACTGATTATGAAATATTATTTGTGAATGATGGTTCAAAAGACAGAACGGTTGAAAAATGTCTGAAACTCAAGGAAGAAGATAATAATATCAAAGTCATTTCTTTTTCCCGCAATTTTGGTAAGGAGGCAGCTATCCTAGCTGGCTTAAAAGAATCCAAGGGTGATTTTGTTGTATTAATGGATGCAGACCTGCAGGATCCTCCAAAATTATTACCAGAGATGTTTGATTACATTATTAAAGAAGGCTATGATTCGGTGGCAACCAGACGTGTTACCAGAAAAGGTGAACCGAAAATCAGATCATGGTTTGCCAGAATGTTCTATAAAATTATCAATAGTATGATTGAGGTTGAAATTGTTGATGGTGCTCGTGACTATCGTCTGATGAAAAGGGAAATGGTTAATGCCATTATTTCCATGAGCGAATATAATCGCTTTTCCAAGGGTATTTTTGCCTGGGTTGG
>DCGB01000104.1:568-4394 GCA_002314515.1 Solobacterium sp. UBA1789
GAATTTGAAAATGTTGAAAGAGTTGCCGGTGAAACCAAGTGGTCTTTCTGGAAACTCTTCAAATATGCCATCGATGGTATTGTCGGTTTTACAGTTGCCCCATTAAGAATTGCCACTTTTACTGGTGTCGGTGTTTCTTTCCTGGGCTTTATCTGGATGCTTTATATTGTCATTAAAGCTTTGACAGTTGGTGATCCGGTTGCGGGTTATCCAAGTATGATGGCAATGATTTGTTTACTTTGTGGTATCCAGTTACTGGTTATTGGTATTATGGGCGAATATTTAGGTCGAACATATATGGAAACCAAGAGACGTCCAGTGTATATTATCAAGGAGATTTTGTAAATGTTTTTTGGTAGCTTCTATTATGAGATACCAAAAAGCCTGCCACAGTTGGATATTACTTCTATTTATTATGTAGTATTTCTTTTTTTAGTTTTCTGTTTTGCCAGATTTTTTAATTCGTATATTAAAACAACCGCAATATGTCTGGCAAATACTTTATTTCTGTTTTCTTTTGGTATAAATTGTCTTGTTGTTGCAGCTGTAATGGCACTTTATACCTTTTTTTCTGCTTTGGTTCTGACAAAGAAAAAGAATAAGGCCTTTTTATTATTGCTGATTATCCCGGAAATAGCCTATCTGATCTTGGCTAAATATCAGTTTATTAACAGTATTGTCATGAGTATTGGCTTATCTTTTTATACATTCAAAAATATTTCCTATCTTATTGATATCTATCGAAGAGATATAAAAGTCGTCACCAATCCTTTTAAATATTATGCCTATTCCTGTTTTTTTGCCTGTCTTATTGCCGGTCCAATTAATAGAGCAGGATCTTTTTTTAAAGAATTAGATAAATACGAAGAATTTGATTATGTCGATAGTAAAAATGGTGGCATCCAGGTTCTTTTGGGTATATTTGAAAAGATTGTCATCTGTGACTATATCAAAGAAATTGCCGAAATATTATTAGGAAATAATGCTTTATATGGCTATTTTGTCCTATTAGGTGTTCTCCTCTATTCTTTGGCGATTTATCTGGATTTTGATTCCTATTCCAATATAGCCATTGGCTCTGCCCGTCTAATGGGTTTTCATCTGGACAAGAACTTTAAGTCACCTTATCTGGCAATCAACTTAAAAGATTTCTGGAATAGATGGCATATTTCTCTGACGACCTGGTTAAGGGATTATCTCTATATTCCTTTAGGCGGCAATATACATGGCAGTTTTCGTAAATATCTAAACATCATTATTGTTTTTCTGGTATCCGGTATCTGGCATGGTGGAACGTTGAACTTTATCATTTGGGGTTTTCTGCATGGAATTATCAGAATAGTGGAAGAAGTATTGGAGAAGCCATTTAAGAAGCTGGAAATTAATAATTATTTAAAAAAGTTATTTTCTCTTTCCAGGCTGATAATCAATTATATTATTGTTTCATTCCTGTGGATAGTTTTTAAATACAGTGATATCGGTGAAATATCAAATATCTTTAGGCGCCTGTTTATCTATAATTGTTTTGATTTAAAGGCCCTGGGATTAAGTATTAATGAACTTGCCTGGTTGTCTGTTTTGTTGATTATTGTCGTCTTGTCTGATATCTTACGTGACCGCTTTGATATGTTGATGGTTATATCCAAGCAGTTTATATTAATACGCTGGTTATTCTATTTTATTCTGATTGTTGTTTTTCTGATTTTTGGTGTCTACGGCGGTAGCTATGATCCAAATGACTTTATTTATAAATGGTTCTGATATGAAGAAAAAATTGTTCGGACAGATTTTAAGAATATTAATCAGCGTCATGATGATGACTGGTATTTTTTATCATTCTTATGATATTTTACGTGCTAAGTTTGCATCCAATGAGGCTTATGATGGTTCTAATTTTAGATCACTTCCAAAAGATAGTATCGATATCATTGTCCTTGGTTCATCTCATGCCCAGTATTCTTTTGTTCCGTCTTTTATGTATCAGGATACTGGTCTGTATTCTTATGTTTTAGGCTCGGCCTGTCAGCAGATGTCGGTATCATATCAGATGTTAAAAGAAGCCTTAAAGACCCAAAGTCCAGAAATGGTCATTATTGAAATTTATACTGTGACGCCTGCAAAAGAAGAGTGTGACGCTGATGGTTGTATTGTATTGGCGTCATATCAGATGACAGGTCAGGAAAGAAAAGAGACGCTTGATTTATTACCTGAAGAAAAGGCAACGTCTTATTATAATACTTTTATAAATGAACATAACAACTGGAAAAATATCGAAGATTTAAGAATTTTTCTGCAAAACAGCCATGCCGATAGTAAAAATAATTTTGGTTATGTTTATAATTCTTATCATCAGTCAAAAAATAACTGGTATCCAAATATTTATGAAGACGAAGAATATGCTGATAGTCATATCAGCGAAAGCGACTTAAATGCCATCAATAATATCTATTCGTTATGTCAGGAAAAGGATATTGACTTACTTCTATATATGGTTCCTCATGAAAATATCAGCGAAGAAGATCAGACTGTCCGTTATGAACTTTGGAAGTGGGCTGAGGAAAGAGGTATTAAGTATCAGGATTATGTCAAAGATTGTGAGGATATTTATTATCATATTAAATTACACGGCGATGGTTATCATTCTTTTTTGAATGGTGCTGCCTTAATAACAGATAATCTTGCTAAATTTATTATGGATAACTACGAATTTTCTTCTCATGAAGTTAATGAAACTATTGAAAAAGCATTAAAAGCCAATGAGAACTTATATATGCTGGAGGTATTGAGAACTGAACATAATCCAGAGATTTATCTAAGACGTCTTCATAATTATGATGGAACTATTATTTTTAGATACAATGCCTGGGAACAGTTATTGGGCAATAGTTTTATTAAAAAGTTAAAAGATTTGGGAATAAGTACGGATTTTGATTCATATCATGACTACTTTGCCATTATCAAAGATGGGGAAATAATAGCCGAAAGTGAAGATGATTTAAGTTATGTTGATGAAATAGGTCATGAATACGATATATCTTCAAAAGAAATATGGGTAGATGGTCGACTGATTGATGGTGATGATCCTTTGTCAATTGTTATTTTTAATGAGGATTTTTCTGATTATGTCATCAAACATACTCAAAGGGTTGAGCCATCCTGGGACAATGATTCCCATAAATACTGGGAGCGTGATTACAATCGCTTTTATGCTTTGGATGAAGATTGAAAGACTAAAAATAGTATAATTGAAAAGTAATGGACACAAAATTAAGTATTATTGTCCCAGTCTATAATGGCCAGGACTATATTGAAAAATGTATCAGTTCCCTGCTTGAGCAGAGTGTTAAGGTCAGCATCATTGTCATAAATGATGGTTCTAAAGACGGCACTGAAAGTATAGTCAGGGAATTAATGACCAAAAATGCTAATATAACTTATTTTTATAAGGAAAATAGTGGCATTTCTGATACCCGAAATTTTGGTATTTCCAAGGTTGAAACCGAGTATTTTGGTTTTCTGGATGCGGACGATACAGTTAAAAATGATATGGCTGAGAAAATGCTTAAATGTATTGTTGATAATAAAGCTGATATCTGTATGTCCAATTTCACCTGGTTATATGAAAACGGTGATACCAGAGAGGGCAGAGATGTTGGCTATCAGAATAAACATGAACTACTGGAAAAGATGTTTGCGACCCTTTGGAATAAGATATACAGAACTGGATGGTTTAAAAGCACAGGCTTACAGTTTCCAAGTGGCTTAAGATATGAGGATGCATCCGTTTTATATAGACTTGTATACTATATGAATAACGTTTGTTATG
>DCGB01000104.1:4455-8621 GCA_002314515.1 Solobacterium sp. UBA1789
ATACTTTTAATATCAATATCAATGATATGATTGCGGTATTTAAGGGCATCAAAAACTTCTATCTGGAAAAGAAGGCTTTGGATGAATATAAAGAAGAAATCGAATATCTTTTTATTCGCTTTTTCTTGGGTAATTCTTATCTTCGGGCTTGTCGTATTATTGATAATGATGTCAGAAACGAAACTCTGGATAAGGGCTGGAATTTTTTGAATGATAATTTTCCGGATTTTAAAAAGAATAAATATCTGGCTAATAGTGGCCTTAAAAATAAGTATTTTAAGATTATCACCAGGCGTTCCTACTACAGTAATGTCTATTTATTCAAACTATTATATAAACTGGGGATCATGAAATAGAAATGAAAAAGAAAATACTGTTCGTCAATGATGAAATGACCATGGGTGGAGTAGCCAGGATACTCAACACTTTTTTGAAGATGATTGATCGTAATGAATATGACATCGACCTTCTGGTCCTCCATAAAAGAGGTGAGTTATTAAATGAAGTTCCATCAGATATCAACATTATTGAAGGAACAGCATTTTTTAATACTATTGATATTTCCCTTTTTTCCAGCGAATCTTTTTCTTTATTTTCCAAGCTAAGACTATTGTTTTATATGAAAACAGGTTTGATTAAAAACAAGATTCGTAAGGAAAGAAAAAAGATGTTAAATAAGCATTATGATATTGAATTCAGCGCCAAAGAAGGTTTCTGTACCATTTTTACAGCCTATGGTGACAGTGACCGTAAACTGAACTGGGTTCAGGTTGATTATAAAAAAACCAATTATTCAAAGAATCATATGCGTTTAATGAAAGATGCTTTGAGTAAGATAGATATGAATATTGCCTGCAGCCAGGAAGTTATGGACTCCTACCAGCATTTGTTTAAGGTTGATAGGATATGTGTGATTCATAATCTGATGGATGACGAAAGAATTAAACGTCTGTCACTGGAAGAGGCTGATATTGAGACAGCAGAAGATAAGATTAATCTGATTACGGTTGCCCGTTTCCATCCTCAAAAGGGTATTGATCGTCTGATACGAATTTATGCAAAATTAAAAGATTACTATACACTAACTATTATTGGCGATGGCGAATTAAGAGAAGAACTTTATTCTCTTGCCAAAGCCGAAGGCTGTTTTGATGATATCAACTGGCTGGGAATTAAACAGAATCCTTATCCGGATATCCGTGTCTGTGATCTTTTTGTAATGTCTTCGGTTTATGAGGGTTATCCAACTATTAATATTGAGTCGCTGATTTCTTCTACACCAGTTTTAACAACGGCTGTTGCAGGTGTTAATAAGCAGATTATCAAAGAAGAAGATGGTTTTATTGTTGATAACAGCGAGGAAGGGCTTTATCAGAAACTGGTAGAATTAAAAGATGCTAAGAACCAGTTAAAATCCTATAAGCAGACTTTACAGTCTTATAAGTACAATAATCAGCAGATTCTGGATAGCTATTATGATTTGTTTTTGTCATGAAAAAAGAAGCTATAAATAAAAAAATACTGCTGCTGGCAGTTATATTGTTGATGTTGCATCCAATTATTGAATTGGATTATTTGGCATATCCGTTTTTAAACTCTTTTGGTTTGCCAAGACTTAAAACCATCATTGATTTATTGCTTTTACCGGGTATTCTAATAATTGCCTTTTTAGCTGGCAGTAAGAAAAAAAAGACAACGTTCATATTGAGCATCTATGTCGTTGTATTTGTCGTTTATTTTTTTGTGCATATCAAAAACGCTTCATCTTTAGTTGAAATAATGGAATTGCCGGATAATTTCCGTTTTACCTTAAAAGAAGAGATTTCTTATGTCTTAGGCTTATTATTGCCTTTGGCTTATCTTTATTATTTTTATCAGAGTGATTTAAGTGAAAAAATGCTGAAGATAGTATGTATTGTTTTATCAACGACCATCAGTATTCCAATATTTATTTCTGATCTGTTCAAATTTGGTATGTCAACTTATTTTGGATATACAGTAAATAATATTTTTTCCTGGTTTTCTTTGCCTTATGAGGCCGTTGGTGTTAATGAACCAAGAAGATATGCCTGTAAATTCTTTTTTGAAGAAGGAAATACCATTGGCATTATTCTGATAATGGTTTTGCCGTTTATTTATTATTTCTTTTATCGGGAAAAGAAGATTCTTCTTAAGTCTTTATTAGGTATTGAAATTATTATTCAGAGTATGGCTATGCTGATGCTGGGAACAAGAGTTGCAAGCTATGGTACAGTATTGGTTCCTATAGTTCTTTTGGCAGTGTATCTGGTTTTACTGTTAATAAAAAGTGAAAAGCTTAATTTTGTGTTTGTTTTTGTTCTGTTAATAATGAGTGCTGTTAATGCCCTGATTATTCCTTATAGCCCTTCCTATCAGAATCAGCTTGTCAACAATAATGCCGATAATGAGTTATTAATTAATGATGGTTTATATGCCGAGCAGAAAATCTTGTTAAAAGAAAAAGTTGATGCCTGCGAATATGAAAAATATAGCGAAGAATGGTATGACTTTTATCTTGATATTTTCGAAGAAAACCGCTGGTTATTGCTGGCAACACCAGAAGTTTATTATACGGAATATTACAGCTATCAGTTTGATCCGGAATTCTGGGTCAAGCTGATGTTTGATGTCAAACTGGAAGATCGTGTCGATGGACGTCAGATTCAAAAGCTGTTTATCAATTACAAGACTGGTAATATGAGTATCTATCAGCGCTTATTTGGTTTTGGTTATACAACATTTATGTGGGGTTCTATTCTTATTGAACAGGATTTTGTTCAGCAGACCTATTCATTTGGCTATCTGGGTTTTATTCTGATGATACTGCCTTTGATTCTGCAGACTGTTTATATTGGAGTAAGGATGTTATGCGGATATAAAAAAGCTTACTGGTCCTTTGTTAATGTTGTGACTATGATGTCTGTCTGTATGGGATTGGCTTGTGCCTATGTCAGTGGTCATACGCTTGATGAACTTTCGTCTTATCTGTTTATTGCCTTGTGCAGTGCTTTTGTTTTAAAAGCTGTCAGTAAAAAGAAAGAAGTTGAATATGAGCCAAACGAGAACTAAAAATTCGATACTAAATTTTTTGGTAACTTTTATAGCCGGTGTTCTTTTACCGCTTTTTGGTCTAATTAAATATTCTTTATTTATCGGCTGCTATGGAACTGAGGTCAATGGTATTCAGATTACCATGGAGTCAGTTATTGCTGTAATCAATGTTTTTGAGATCTGTTTTTCTTTGGCTTTCCGTCAGCTTCTGTTTAAACCTTTAGCTGAAGATAACAGGGAAGAAGTCTGTGGTATTTATACCAGAGGTTTGAAGATATTCAGGACAACAGGTGTTGTTTTCCTCTTCGTTGGTTTTGTGATTGCCATCTGTTTCCCGTTTTTCAATACAAGTCCCTTCGGTTTTATTAAGACAGTTTTCTATTTTGTCATTCTGATGCTTCCGTATGGAATTTCTTATTTCCTGATGGGCCCAAATCTGGTTCTGATTGCCGATCAGAAAGAGTATAAGATTAATATCTGGATACAGTCTATTGCGGTTGCCAGAATGTTGCTGATGATTGTTGCAATATTGTTAAAGCTGCCAATTATTGTTATTTTCCTCATTGAGTCTTTACAGATACTGCTGGCAAATTATATTTCCCGTCGTATTGCTTTACGATTGTATCCGTGGCTGCACTGCAAAGAAGAAACAAAGAATGATGCCTTAAAAGATAATATTAAATATGCTTTGGTACAAAGGCTGGAGGCTATTTCTACCAGCAATGTAGATACATTGATGATTGGTGTCTTCTTAAACTATACGAGTGCTTCTGTCTATGGTGCTTATAATTACATTATTGACAACGTTTCAAAGATTATTAATAAAGCTTTGGAAACAACTCTTAATAGTTTTGGCAATCTTTTTTCCAAAGAAAATAATGCCTATGCGGTATTTATGGAATTTTTTGAGTTTGTCTGTTTTATTGCTGAACTTGTTGCGATATGTGTCTGTCTTTTCTTTAATGATTTTTTGGGAATCTGGTTAAAGGATGTAGATGTATCTTATAGTACGAATCTTCTTGTAGTAGTTATTCTGTCTTTTAACATCTATTATCTGATCTTAAGAGAAAGCTTTATTATTGCCAGGGATGCCA
>DCGB01000104.1:8637-9185 GCA_002314515.1 Solobacterium sp. UBA1789
ATGCCAATGGTCTTTTCAATAGAGCCAGTAAGAATGCGGTGATTTTTATTATCGTTAAAGTTGTCAGCAGTCTGATACTGATTAAGCTATATGGTATTGGTGGTGCTATTATATCAACCGCCTTAACTAATGTGCTGGTTGATCTTCCATACAACCCACGTCTATTGTGCAATGAAGTATTCAGGGAAAAGACAAAAGATTTCTATTCGAAGATTATCAGCAGAACTTTATTGACTTTTGTGTGTGGATGTCTGCTGCTAATGATAAAGAATATACTGTTTGGTAATTTTACTTTAAGTTTCATGAATTTCTTTATCAGTGCTGCAGTAATGGGAACGATGATCCTGATATTGTTACTGTTCGTTCATTATTTACTCTTTGGTGATTTCCGTCTCTTTATTAAAAGAATATTAAGAAATATTAAAAGATCATAACAAAAGCCTCATTCGAGGCTTCTTTTAATCTTGAGGATATATTGTGCTGAGATCGTATTCTTCACCTGGCCATCCTTCGTTTGAAGCACCGGCTGTAATGAATCCACTCATGAT
>DCGB01000004.1:0-8127 GCA_002314515.1 Solobacterium sp. UBA1789
TTTACTTTCCAGTTCTTCTTTTGCCAGGCTTGCTGCATTGTAGGTTCCGCTGATACCAGAACTCATGGAAACATAGATGATATCCTGCCCACCTTTTAAGACGGATTCAAATCCTTCAATAAATGAGTGGATATTGATCAGGCTGGTTTTGACTTTTTTACCATTATTTAAATCATCATAAAAATTGCTGCCATCGAATTCATCGATGTTACCAGCATAATTTACAACATTGTCATCAATAGTGTATGTGCATGATAAAAGTCTAATGTCATTCAGTAAATGTTTTGGCAGATTGGCTGTTCCGTCAGCAAATACGGTATATTTCATATTGAATGTCCTTTTCTTACTTTTATTTTATCATCGTTATCAGAATAAATTAAAGGAACAGAATATAGAAAGATGTTCGGCAAATCTATAATTTTCTCTCAGTAAGGATGACATCAAGATTATTGCAGTTACTGGATTTTGTTTGTTTAATTGGTTTAAACTGATGATTTGTCCAGAAATTCTGGGCTTTTGTATTACCAACTATATAAGCCAGACGACAATAAATATAATTTTCGTTTTTCAATTTCTGTAAAAAATCTTCAATCAGCTTACTACCAAGGCCCTTATTCTGGAGATTTCCGTGTAACATAAAAAGACCAATAAAAGCAGTTTCCTCATTAGGATAATTTGTAATGAGATCAATAACACCAATCAGTTTATCATGGTCATAAATACCCAGATAGTATTTGTTATCTTTTTCGGTATCAGGCGGTAATTCATGCAGTTCTTCGATTATGCCTTCAATAGAAGGAGAAGGAGGACAGTATTCAAAATATTCCGGGTTGCTTTCATAAAGTTCCAGAATTTCTTTGGCATTGTCTTTATCCATTTTTTTAAGAGAATATTTATTTAATAAGGTACTAATCATAAATTATATTATAAACAATTATCAGGATAGTATTTACTATGTCTTTGTTTTTGATATGAAGAGGCAGAAGTATTATAATAATCTTATGAAAAGCTATGAGAATACGCTCAATATAATTCTTGAAATGATACAAGACCTGCGGTCATATTCTTTAGATACTTCAATTTCTCAAGATAAGGCAACCAGGAAAAAAATATCCAAGCTGGTTAATAAGACCGTTTTTAATATCGGCAATATTACCCAAAGTCTGGAAGAAGATCTGGCTAATTGTGATGATGAAGCTGCTGAAGAAATCATTAATGCCGCCATGGATAACAGTCGTGCCTATTATAATGAGGCAATTGCCGGTATTAGAGAACTTACCGGTTTGCCATTGGAAGTAGAAACTGTTGAAGAGACAGTTAACGAAACCGAGACACCTGTTTCCAATGTTGATGTTTTAGGTGATTTTGCTTCTTTGGATCTTTTGGCTTCCAGTGATGAAGTTTTAGAAAATACAGAATCTAAAGAAGATGTCATTGAAGAAGAAACAGCTGTTGTTGAAGAAACAAAAGAAGACGAAAGACCAGAAGACCTTATAGATGAGCTGTTTGATGATGAAGATACAATAAATGATTGTGGATCAATTCCATCTATGGATGAGATTCAGAATGATTCAAATACATCAGAAGAGACTATAAAAGAAGAAGCTGCTGAACCATCTATTGAAGACATTATTGATGACCTCTTATTTGAAGATCTGCCGGAAATAATACCGGAAGAAATCGTTCAACCTGAGCTTTCTGAGAAAAACGAAGTAGTTGAAGAGGAACAGCTTGAAGAAGAAAGCGTTGAGGAAGCGATATCTGAAAATAATGAAGAAATCGTTGAAGAAAAAGTTGAAGAAATAGACGAAGCTAAGGAAGAAGAACCTGTTGCAGAAACAGCAGTCGAAGAAGTATCAGAAGAAAGTCCTAAGGAAGAAAAGATTGTTTTTGTTGATAATACACAAAAGATAAAAAATAATCAGAAAAAAGATGCAATCAAGACTTTTTCAAAGAATAAGGATATGATTCCTGATACTTTGAAGAAGGCCAGAGAGCTGATAAAGAAAATTGACTACAAAAAAATTATCGATGATGATAAGATTAATAAAGTCCGCTATACGGCTAAGGAAATTAAAGATTCGGCAATTAGGAAACTTGACGAAATCGACACTTCAAAGACCATGGATTCTATCAAGCTTAGCGGATTGACTATTGCATCTAAGACATTGGATGCCTTGCAGGAAATATTAGAGGATAAGGAGAAATAACTATTATGGCAACATTTAGACCAAATGATCGACCAACAGATATGAGTGGTTCCGACATCTATTATGATGATAAAAATCGCATGATCTGTTATGAATGGGTTACTAAAAAGGCCTATTATTTAGGTCGCAATGATTATCCGGCTTTCTCCCGTTATCATCTTGCAACACCATTGGCCGTTTTATTGCCACTGGTTATGTTATATGTTTTCAAGTTACCAGTCTGGTTATGTGCTGTTCTTGCGCTTGTAATCCTGGTAGCTGGTAAAGCTTTACTGATTCTCAATTTCCTGGATAATTTAACACCGGTTAAGGATTTTGTTAAGCCAAAGAAGGATAACTATATTAAGCGTGTTGCCAAACAGCCTAGTGCTTCAACAATTATTGCTGGTCTGGTCTTCACTTTCCTCATCAGTATTTTATCTTTCATTAATGTCTATACATCTACGGACTATACGCCAACCATCCTGTATCTAAACTATGTGGTTGCAGTATTGGCGGTTCTGCTGTTTGTGGTATATGTCATTGCTTTCTTCTTAAGACTGAAGTATCGCAAGGCTGGTCTTATCGAAGCAGTTGATGCTGAAAAAGAAAAAGAGAGACTTAAGAGTCGTAAAGGTTAATTGAACAAGGCGGGTGATCCCGCTTTTAGTTTGGAATAATTAATGCAGTAAACAAAATGTTTATGGTGTGCCGTTGTCCCATATCTATCATTTGATATGTTAATTTTGTATAATTTGTTTAAGAACAGATAGTTTGAAAAGGAAATGATTTTATGAAAACTATAAAAAAATTTATAACAATTGTTGTGATGACATCTTTAGTGCTGGGTCTAACTGCCTGTGCTGATTTTACTGGCAAGGCAAAAAACAGTATTGATGCTTATATGAAAAACCTGATGGGTCTGACTACAGAAAACTATGTTACCTGGGTTAATGAAAATCTGGAGAATCCCTATGCAGATTATGGCCTTGATTTAAGTCAGCTTAAAGAAAATAATATCAGTTATTTTACCAATTGTCTGACAAAGATTAAATATGAAGTTACCAATGTAGACGAGGCAAATAAGACTGCTGAAGTCAAAGTGACTTATATTGATTCAACAGACTATATAAGCGAATTGATTGTCAGACTATTATCTTTTGCTTTCTCTGAGGAATATACCGAAGAAGGAGAAAACCAGATTTATCTGGATGTTATGAATGAGATTGAAGAAGACAAGTATGTTGACGATACTTTATATTTTGGATTAAATGATGATGCGAGTATTGCAACAGTTTCAAATAACGCATTTGATATTGCTACAGCTGGAATGTATAAATTGATGCTTGGCGATCCAAGTGAACTCGAAAACAGTGGATCAAAATACAGCGAAGAAGAATTACTGGCAAACCTTGTTGTTGACTATGAAATTATCGATGAGAACTCAATTCTGGTAACTATTACCAACAATAATGATGTACCGGTTTATCCATATGTTGACCTTATTTTTTCTGATAAAGATGGTAATTATGTAATCCAATCGCAGGCAAATATCCAAGCGTTGCCAGCTGGTGCAACAAATTATTCTTCTGCATATAACGAATTGAGTGATGATGTTGTTTCTGTTGAAACAGAAGTTCATGTTGAATATTATAATCCGGAAGATATCGTCTTCTTTGATGAAAGTCTTATTCCATGCGAGATCAGTCAGGTTGATGATGAAGTTGATCTTGTTTTCACCAATAATACTGATGAGACTATCGGAATCTGTGGCGCTTATATCGTTTATGGAATGGATGGCAGTGTTATATATGTTGGTGACATCTATTGCAGTGATTTAAATCCTGGTGAAACTGATAAGTCATGGTTCTATGTAAATAGTACTTATGATGAGAAAACTGATACCTGGACACCAGATCCATATGACCATATTGAAGTATATCCGATTGCCCATACTCAGGCATCTTCAATATGGTGTAATTAGGAAGTAGTCTATGTCATTAAAGAAAGAATTAAATAATGAAGAATTAGAAAAAGTAGATGGTGGCAATCGTTTTCCTGAAAAAGATAAAGTTAAAAAAACAGATGCCTTAAAACAGCTCAATGAAATTAATGCGGCTGCCGAACAAACAGATTCTGATTTGTAATTTTTTAAAAAATTATCTACAAACGCGTAACATTAAAAGATAGCTCAAAGCTATCTTTTTTTGCTTAACAGTTTATATAATACGCATGAACACAACATGACTATTGGTAAGACTACGGCATTGCCGACAAAGCTGATAAGTGATGGCCCAACCGAGGTTCCAAGTTTATCACCAACTTTAAGAATAACATTACTGTCATCTTCGCTGATATTTTCATCATGAGTTATTTCAATAAATCTTTCCCGGCAGCTAAGGGTTCCAAAGGAATCCAGAACTCCCATTGCAGCTGTAACAATAATAATCATAATTATTGATGCATTAAACTGATATATCATCATTAAGGCGAAACAGCCAAGCAGATAGACGTAGGTCATTTTTGATAAACCAATTCTGTATTTCAATTGCCTATATGTGAATACGGAAGCATAGGCAGAAATGAGTCTTCCTGACATTGATACAAATGATATGACGGCAGTTGTTAAACCGAGATTAATGATATCAACAGGGAATTTATAATCAAGATATACATCATAGAAGGCAAGAGGAGTAGCTATTAACAATACAAATAAGAATGACTGTTTTTTATTAAAGATCTCTTTGAAATCAATTTTTTCATTATCGTCATCATCCTGTTTCTTGATAATAATTGTTTTTTTATACTCTTTTTTGTTTGTCGTTATTAACATAATAGTTGAGATAGTAACAATGGCTGAAGCAATCAATAAAACTGTTCGATATTTGAGAATCGATCCAAAAACACCACCAACAATTATGCCGATACTTTGGCCAACATTTAAGGCGCTGCGACATTTTATTAAAAAACTGTCTTTTCTTTGGCTGTCCTCAAATCCGGCAATATAGAAATATATCAGCATTCCACATAAACCATCGGCAAAACAGACGGCAAAATATGCCAGCATATTAAGCGCAAAATTATCAATTATGGCAAATAAAACAATGCCAATGAGGTCAAAAATAAAAGTAATAAGGAAATATGTTTTGACATTTTTAAGCAGACGATTGATATTTGAAGATAATACAGAAACAATAGTTGCTATCATGATACCAGCTGAATAGATGGCGGCAACATATTTACCTTCACTGTTACCAAAATTAATTCTGGCAACTTCCATTAATCTTGGCAACATTAATGACCATGTCAGACAGTTACCGATAATATTGATTAATTCAATGGTTATAATCTTTTTATCAAGAGGAGTAAGCTGCTTATCATCTTCATCTTCTTCAATCATTATTCTTTCAGATAATTTATCATAGATAATTATGGCTAATACCAGAAAGAGAATCGCTGACAGCGTGAATTCTATACGCTTATTCTTTTGAATATTCTCGTTGATAGTAACTGTTAGGCAGCCATCTAATTCATCCAAGTCTTCATGATAATTATCATTAAGTTCAATATTCAGGATATTGCCATTTTCGGACTTAAAATAATCAATATTATCCTGGGCAAATTGTCGGCGGTCTTCAATTTCGTCGCCATGTTCAATCAGGTCCTGATGATAATAGAATTTAATTAATGATGTGATATGTTCAACTTCTTCATTGACGATGTTGTTTTGTTGTTTGTTCAATTCTGTAGCTGATGTCAGAGTGATGCTGCCAATCCAGATGAAAATAAAGATTACACCGGCAATTCTTCGATATTTGAGATTCTTATCATGCTGCAAAAACAGAATAAGGACAATCGATAAAACTACAAATATTGTTGAAGAAATTATCAGTTTTTTGTAAATACCATTATTTAATAAAATATTGAAAATGCCATCATGTCCAATTCTGATAATAAGTCGATAATTACCATATTCAGTATTGTAATAATCATAATATTTTCTGATTTTTCGATTACCTGGGTCCATCGATTGAATCAGCTCTTCCAGCAAAGGATCTTCGCTGTCATTAGTGCTAAACTGGCCAGAAGAAATACTATAGACACCGACAGCTACTTCTTCGTTGTTATTGGCATTTGTTTCATCGGCAATGCCACACATCAGATCTAATACCTGAGCGTTGGTTTCATCGTCAAGTTCATATTCAGAAAAAGACTCCAGATAAAAAACGATAGTCTGATAATTGGCCAGCTGATAGTTTTCTTTGGCCTTAAAAGTTTCTATTACTTCATTGGCACCGACTAGACCAATAAGAAATAATCCGACAACAAAAATTGACAGGAGTGGTTTGATGGTACTTTCAATAATCTTCTTTTTCATAGCATTATTATAACCCAACAAAGAAAAATGAATGGTCTCTACTTTTACTGTTTACATAATAAAAAACTCCCTGTTGCCAAGGAGCGGAAAAAAAAGTTTGAATTTTAGTTAGCCAGGCGCTGTTTTTTATTATTGCGCAATGCATCTTCAATATATTTATATATTTTTGATAACAGCAAGGTAGCAATGAAAAGGAAGATGACGATAAGATAATAGTTACCAAAATAACCGTCCATACCAAAAGAATAAAAACATATGATGACAGTATTGTGAATTAAATATGTATACATTGACAAGTCACCAAGATTCTGTAAAAATTCATTGTTCAATAACTTAACAAATATTATATCGCAGCGCAGGAAATAGATTAGCCAGCCAACAGCTATAGGTGCGTGTTTGCTTGTTAAGTTTAAAACAGCGCTTAAGTAAATATTGTCATATGGATCTGAGATAAAAGTAATATGGTAACTTAATCCCAGTAGCGCGATGAACAATACATATCTTATTACAACATTAATCCTGAAATTAATAATATCCTGATAGTATTTGCCTATTACTAAACCATAGAAAAATTCAGCCAATCTGCATAATGGGAAATGGAAAACATACCAGTCAGAGATATCACTATAAATGCCAAAGAAGTGAAATACTGGAATACAGCTTATTATCTGCAACAAAAATAAAACAAAACAGCTAAATACCAGGAACATTTTGCCATGTTTATTAACAAATCTGATTAAATATGGAGCTGTTAAGTAAATAAAGAAACTTGTAGCCAAAAACCAGGATACACCATTCAAAGAGGTGCCAAGTGCAAATGATGGAATTAAGGCTTTAGCTAAAGTTAAATTTGCTACTAATTTAGTTAATAAGTCATATAAAGGAGAAAAAGACTCGTGATATTCAATGAAACTGAATAAATCCAGTATAAATATTATTAAGGTTGTAATTAGATGCAGGAGATATATTTTTTTAATTCTTGATACAGCATATTTAAAACTATTTTTAAAAGTCAGTTTCTCATCTTTGTTTTTATATGTATATATGCTCATAAAACCAGACAGAATGAAAAAAACCGATACAGAAATATGACCATACAGGTTCTCATAACCAACGTGGAATAGAAAAATTCCAATATAACATAAACCTCTTAAAGCCTGCAAAGAAACAATTTTTTTCATATTAATTACTCCGAATATAATGAATATTTACTTCTGTATTATACAACGAATAGAATATGCATTATATCTCCAGGAATATATTATTATTAAAAAACACAACGATTGTTGTGTTTTTAGACTTATTCGTTAAATATTCTTCCACTATAGATAACAGCTGCTGAACCTAAAACATGAATGTAGTTTTTAACTTCTTCGGTCTTTTCGCTTTTGAAGAAGGCTGCGCGAACTTCATCATTTTCCAGATTCTTTTTTTCAGCTATTTCATAACAGCACTGTTTGAGGTCTTTCGCCAGCTGGACAGTTAGTGGACCATCGTGTTTAATATACGGCTGTTCATGACCGTTATAGATGATGGTGTCAGGGTCAACTTTATTTAAGA
>DCGB01000004.1:8162-12294 GCA_002314515.1 Solobacterium sp. UBA1789
AGTCACGGAAATCCTGTATTTTCAGGCTATTGAAATGGGTTCTTTTTAAGATGGAATCTGATACAAAACAATACTTTTCTTTGGCATTATATACAGCAACCTGACCCTTGGTATGACCAGGCATGCCAATGATGTCCAAGACAACACCGCCTCCCAGATCAAATCTATCACCATCTTTAACATCCTGGAAGGTGACATTAGAACAATCAAGCAGATGATCTTTGCCATATTCCATAATTATCGGATTGTTTAAGCTGAAAGAAACGATATCATCCAGACGTTTTTGTGGATTCAACATGACTTCCTTATTAGGCCAGTCTTTTTCACTGCAGTAGCGTTCGTCAAATAAGACAGCACCAGCCGCATGGTCAGGATGAAGATGAGTTACAATACAGATCAAAGGCTTATCTGTGATGTTTTCTTCAATATATTTTCTCAAGTCACCAGCACAACCTAATCCACTGTCAATTACAGCTGCCTTATCCTTGCCGATGGCTACACCAATAGGAAAACGGTGATCCCAGGAATAAGATTCTTTGACAACATATAGGGTATCAGATACTTTCTCATGGGAAAAAATATCATTTACAGTGAATTCTTTACTCATTATTTAAATATCCTTTCGCTATATAACAATGATGCTTTACCTACAACATGGGTAAAGGTCTTTCCTCTTTGTTCCCATTGGCCAGGGAAAAACTCTGGTTTAACGGCATCGCCTTCAACTCTGCCATTATAGACATCTTCGCAGGCGGTTTTCAGGTCTTTTGCCAGGTCCATTGTAAGTGGCCAGCCATAGCCGCCAACATAAGACTGTTCATGACCATTGATTAAAATGGTATCTGCTGCAACTCTGTTAATGAAATTTTCAACAACAGCTGCATAAGCACCAATGTCCTCACGACTGGCATTATCAAAATGTGTTCTCTTTAAAATGGCATCAGAAACAAAACAGTATTTTTCCGAAGGGATATTAACAGCTATCTGACCCTTGGAATGACCAGGCATGGCAATAACTTCCAGTTTTAAATCACCATCTTCAAAGACATCACCATCATCAACATTCTTAAAAGTAACGCCAGTGCAGTCTATCGCGTGATTGCGGCAGAATTCTTCAATATCCGGATCACCCAGCGCAAAAGAAGACATCATCTTCAGACGACGTTCAATCTTTAAGCCCTCTTCCAGTGTTGGCCAGTCTCTTTCATTAAGATAACGTTCATCAAAAAGAATAGCTCCAGAGGCATGATCAAGATGACCGTGCAGACAGATACAGACTAATGGTTTATCGGTGATATTCTTTTCAATATATTCGCGAATATTGCCAGCTAGGCCATAGCCGCTATCTAAGACAAAGGCCTTGGTATCACCAACTATTACACCAATTGGGAAACGATGGTCCCAGGAATAGGCTTCCATCAGTACATAGACGCGATCAGTCAACTTCATTGTTGTCAACATGTCGTCAACAGTAAATTTTTTTGCCATTATAGTTTCTCTCTTTCCTTAATATAATTTTAAAGCTTTAATTCAGCTTTTTCCATAATCTCGAAAAATAAATTCCAGTTCAAAACCACTGCTTAAAGCTTCGCTCAAATAAGCCGTTAGACAAATGCTTTTGAGTTTATATTCCTTGTCCATGCAGATAACAACATCAGAAAAAACCATATCCTGGTATTTGGAAATGTCGATTTTATCATTAAATTCTGCATACAGCAATTCCTTATTGATACTGATGGTAAGATAATAGTCACCATTTTCTTCTTTTATGTCCTTACATTCGATATAGTCTTTAATCGAAAAATTGTTTAATTCAATACTTATTTCTTTTCTTTCGCCATTGTGACTGATACTCAATTTATTGTTTTCATAATGGATATTATAATTGCCTGTCATTTTGCCTTCGATAATCAATTGGATCTGATGATTTTCATAAAGACAGTTATAGGTGCCGGAAAGACTGATTCTGGATTCATCCAGTATAAATGCAGGAACAATATCAATACAAAAACTATCCTGTTCACTCATTTTATTACTGGCTTTTTTTAGAGCTGTCTTTGGTGAAGGAGTGCAGGCTGAAAATAGGAATAATAAAAGAATAAGACAAGTTAAACGTTTCATTAGCCTACTACTTTTGTTTCCTGGTAACTGTCTGAACTGCTGTTTTCAATATTTTCTTCTTCAATCTCGGTATTATCAAGGTCCTTATATTGCCAGATGTATTTATAATAATTGGAACTGAAAATCATATTGGTTAGAGCTCTTTGGGTTGCGACATAGGAATTTGCCGAGGAGAAATAGCCCTCAGGTATTTCAATGTTTTCAAATGGCTCAAAAGAATTGAGATGGGCATAATAAATGCCATAATCTGATACCCATGATCCATTGCCGAAGATGGCAAAACCCGGTGCTTCTGATAATAAATCCTTGCCCACAATCAGACGGGAATCATAGTCAAGTCCAAAGAGATTATAGATGGTAGCCAGTACATCCATGGTGTTTCCGGCTTTTTTACAAGTCAGTGGATCAGTTGCGCTATTGTAGATAATCAGGTTGTTTTCGCAGACTTCAACAACTTCTTCCTTATCAACACCAGATAATTCCAGTATCTGTTCTCTATCCAGATAATATGGATAATGGTCGCCAACGATGACAATAACGGTATCATCTAGCTTATCGGCATCTTCCAGTTTATTTAAAAGAACGCCAATCATTTTATCCATTTCAACCATGCCAGAAAGATAGGCGGTTACTGTATCGGAATATTCAAAGCCTTTTTCATAGATAAAGTCACGGTTTTTTACACCCATATCATTATTGTTAGTATTAAATGTATATGGTCCATGTCCAGAGACGGTTACATAATAGGTAAAGAATTTGTCTTCGTTGATAAACTTATCAATGGTAAATTCGGCCATTTCCAAATCAGATTCTGACCATGTATTACAGTTAACTCCTTCTTCCAAACCATTCCAGCAGCCCATATAATTATCAAAGCCAACAGCTGCCAGATAATTATCTCTATCCATATAATCATAACGATTATTATGGTAGGCAAAAGTTGAATAATCAGCTCCCTTAAACATATTGGCAATGCCCATTGGGAAATAGTTACTGCCAGCTTTCCAGATGCCTAAGGAACCGGATATTGCAAACATACCATTTAATAACTGGAATTCCCCACCTAGTGTTGAATTATAGGAAGTAGAATAATAATTAGTAAATTTGAAACCTTCTTTTGATAATTTATATAAGTTAGGAGTC
The DNA here is from genome assembly GCA_002314515.1 of Solobacterium sp. UBA1789. Taxonomy (GTDB): domain Bacteria; phylum Bacillota_I; class Bacilli_A; order Erysipelotrichales; family Erysipelotrichaceae; genus Colivicinus. Next base: position 11,427 of record DCGB01000004.1, read on the forward strand.
AGTTCTTTACTGACGGCCATTTCATTGTAGCTTTCACCTAAGATTAATATCAGATTCTTATCTTTAAAAATGCCGGTATATTCATTTTCCAGGGTGCCACTTTCATTGGCAAAATATTCATTTAATTTCTTTTGTGTTGAATTTCCTTCGGTGATATTTGCAAAGTCAATATCATAGACATGGTATTGTGGTTCCTTATTTTCAATTTCTGGCTCTGGTTCTTCAACCAGTATATCAACATTACTGATGACATCTTCTTCGTCCACGTGTTTGAAATCATTGATAAAGGTTGCCAGAACGCCATTTTTAACTATCGAAACATCAGTTGCAATATTTTCCGGCTTAACTAAAAAGACATAGGAACAGACAATCAAAACAACTAAAAGGCAAGAGATATACCACCTCTTCAGGGGTTCAAAGTCCAGTTTTTTTCGAAGGCAGATACAAACAATCAGCGGCAACAGGATTAATATAATAGGAAAAATATTAGTGATGATTAGAGTAATAATATCTTTATAGAAAGCACCAACCTGGTCAGCGGCAGCCAGCAAACCAAAATCAAAAAAGAAATTGTACATGCCCTAGACACAAAGCTGAACGCCAAAGAAGATACTGATAACGCTTAATAGAAAATAAAAAAGAATTTTTTCAAAAAGTTTTGGTAAGAGCTTGATGATAAAAAACAGGCAGATTGCCAAAGCTGTTGTATATATTAGAAAATAATAAGTCGGATTATAATGGAATGCGACATTGAATAATATTTCCAGATAATAGAAGCTAAATAACAGCGCTGCCAGCAGATTAAATTTTTTCATACTCTATTCACCTATACAGCTTTAATTATACGATTTTTTTCTTATCATTATCT
>DCGB01000035.1:0-7014 GCA_002314515.1 Solobacterium sp. UBA1789
CGTTACGGCAACACATATGCTGGATTCAATGACTGAAAATCCACGTTGTACCAGAGCCGAGGCTTCTGATGTCTATAATGCGGTTTTAGATGGTTCTGATGCGGTTATGTTGTCCAGTGAAACAGCTACCGGTTTATATCCTGTTGAAGCTACTCAGACAATGGCTTCGATTTGTGAACTGGCAGAGAAAAACATTGACCACTATGCTTTCTTAAACAGATTAAAGGAAGAAAAGAATCATTCTATTGAAAAGGCCATTGGTGAGGCAATTGCTGAAGCAAGTCTGACTTTGCCGATTGCAGCTATTGTTGCCTTTACTCAAAGTGGTCAGACAGCCAGAACAATCTCCCATTATCGTCCGGCTTGTCCGATTTATGCCTTGACTTTTTCCAAGGATGTTCAGGGTAAACTTGAGAGCTGCTGGGGTGTAAATTCCTTGTATTCAGCCTGTCAGAATACAATGTCAAATGATGCTGAACTGGCTTGTTCGGTTGCCAAGTCCTATGGATTTAAACCTGGAGAACTGATTATTGTTGCGGCTGGTTATCCGGTAGGTGAGGGTGCAACAAATATGATGAAGATTATAAAAATAAGGTAGTTTGTATGTATAAATTAAGTGAACAATTAGTTAAAGAATATGCTGAATTGGCTATAAAAGTTGGTGTTAATGTCCAAAAGGGTCAAATGCTGATTATTAATGCGCCAGTTGAGGCTTATGAACTGACTAGAGCCTGTGTTAAGGTAGCCTATGAGGCTGGCGCCTCAAGAGTTCTGGTTAATCATCATGATGATATAAATACCAGAACAGACTTTGAATGTGCAGAACTGGAAGCGTTAAAGAAGGTTCCACAGTGGTCTTTGGATCGCTATCAGTTTTATATCGACAATAAGGCCTGTTTTCTGCATATTGTTTCTGATGATCCTGATCTTTTAAACGGTATTGATAAGGATAGGATTAAGGAAGTTCGAATGGAAAATATGAAGGCCATGCAGAAATATCAGTATTATACGATGAATAATATTGGACAGTGGTCAATTATTGCCTATCCTAATATGGTCTGGGCAAAGAAAGTTTTCCCGGAAGATAGTGATGAAGTAGCTTATGAAAAGTTGTGGAAGGCTATTTTAAGTACTTCCCGTATTGAAGAATTTAAGACTATTGATAACTGGGCAAAGCATAATGCGGAAATTAAGGAACGCTGTAATAAACTTAATGCCTATAACTTTAAGAGTTTGCATTTCAAGAATAGTCTGGGTACTGATTTGACAGTTGGTTTAATTAAGGATCATATCTGGGAAGGCGGTTGTGATAAATGTCGTGGCAATGATGCGATGTTTAATCCTAACATTCCTTCTGAAGAAATCTTTACTATGCCTGATCGTTATCATATCGATGGTACTGTTGTCAGCACTAAGCCATTATCTTATTCCGGCAATCTGATTCCAGAGTTCTCTTTGACTTTTAAAGATGGTAGAGTTATTGATCATAGTGCCAAAGAAAACTGTGATGTTCTGACTGCTTTACTTGATACTGATGAGGGTTCAAGATCATTGGGTGAGGTGGCGCTCATTTCTTATGATTCACCGATTTCTTCTTCCGGCATTCTTTTCTATGATACTTTGTTTGATGAAAATGCTTCCTGCCATTTGGCTTTGGGTGCCTGCTATCCGACAAATATCAAGGGTGGTGCCGACATGTCACAGGAAGAGTTATATGAGTTAGGTGGTAATGATTCGATGAATCATGTGGACTTCATGTTTGGAAGTAGTGACATGGAAGTCGTTGGCGAAACTGATGATGGTCAAAAAATTCAGGTATTTGCCAATGGTAATTTTATAATTTAAGCCCAATAAGGGCTTTTTTGATGTATAATAAGGGTAACAAGTTCATGTATCATATAAGCGATTTAAAAAAATATCTTCGTTGTCCACGTTTCTATTTTTTGGATAATGATAAAGATGCGTCTTTTCTGCCATATTTGCGTGTTGACGAATCTATAAGCGAACTGATCAAGAAGCATTTTCGAATAAAGGATGCCTTTGAGGGTCAGGTCAATGATCCCAACAGCTGTTTTATAGAAAATCTGAATAATTATGAATGGTTTATCAAAAGCCGTTTTGAAGTAGATGGATTACGTGTCAATATTCCACTAATCCATAAAATTGGTGATTATTTTGATTTATTCTTTGTTGTATATTCAACAACAGTCAAAGAGTCTGATTTGTTTGGAATGAGTATATCTTTGAATGTTTTTGAGAATTTTGGTTACAAGGTTAAAAGTGTTTATTCAATTTCTGTTGATGAACACTATACATATCATCAAAAGCTTGATGTTGATCGTTTGTTTAATATCACCTGCTTAAATAAGGGTCTTCCTTTAATTGAATACTTACATCTGAATAAAAAAGATCCTTTTAGGATAATAGAAGACATCGAAAATCATAATGGCGATGTTGCACGTAAAACAAGAGCTTGTCACGAAAGAGGAAGCTGTCCATATTATTATCAGTGTTTTGAAAAAGAAAAAGATATTCCTGATGATTCAATATTGACGCTGGTTTCTTCAAAAGACAAACAAAAGATGTTTGATGAAGGCATTATTCACTTAAAAGATGCCGATATCAACAGAATAGAAGGAGGTAGGCTACAGTATGCGCAAATAATGGCAAGTCATAATGGTGGTTTATTTATTGATAAACTGGCATTAAAGACTTTTATGACAAAACTGGCTGTTAGGCCACTATCTTTCATTGATTTTGAATGGGACCGCTATCTGGTTCCAAAATATGAAAACATGAGGCCACTTGATGTCATCTGCTTTGAATTCATTCTTTATGTCCTGGATGAGCAGGGTGAGCTGAAACATTATTCTTTTATTGCCAATGAAGATTGCCGTCGTGATTTTATCGAAGCTTTAATAAAATATCTGCCAAAAGATGGGCCGATACTGGCTTATAATGCCTTGGGTGCTGAAAAGCTTCGTTTATTGGAATTGAGTCGAATGTTTCCTGAATATGCAAGTGAATTAGAGGAGATGGCTGAACGATTTATTGATCTGGCTATTCCTTTTGTTGATGGTTTGGTTTATGATACGCGTTTTAGAGGAAATTTTACTTTAAAAAATATTACAGATATTATTTCTGATTACTCTTATCGCGATTTAAACATCAGTGATGGAATGAAAGCTGTGTATTCATGGCGTCAGCTGGATAAGAAAGAAAACAATGAGAATATCATGTCGGACCTGATTGAATACTGTTCACTGGATGCCTATGGTTTATATCTCTTGTACAAGTGGTTATTATCTTTACTAAATTGAACTTAAAAGGAGGATAACACAATGAAGTTCTTAATTTATGGCGAAAATGTAACAATTACAGAAGAAATGCGCTTGAAGATTGAGGAGAAATTATCCTTTCTTTCCAAATATCTGGTTGTTGATAACAACACAACAGCCAGAGTTACAGTTAAGACTTATGAGTCTTCTTTGAAGGTTGAAGTAACAATTCCGACTAAGATTGGTTTGTTGCGTTCTGAATTAGTCCACGATGATTTCTATACTGCTGTTGATTTGGCTATAGAAAAAATTGAGGATCAGATCAGACGTCAGAAATCACGTCTGTCACGTCGTCATAAGGATTCTTTGGCTACAAGTTTTATTGAGGATGATGAGTCAGAAGCTGATGTTCCAGTTAGAACTAAGAGTTTATTTGCGGAAGAAATGGTTCTTGACGAGGCAATTATGCGTATGGAAATGCTTTCCCATTCTTTCTTTATTTACAAAGATCAGGATGCCCAGCTGCTTGCGGTTGTTTATAAGCGCAATGATGGTCAGTATGGTTTGATTGAGGTTATGGAATAATGGCTTTGAGCATATATGAACAATTTGAATGTCTGAGGAAAGCCTATATCAATTCCAAGCGTTTACTGGAAGAAATTGAAAATGGCATCATTTTTCGATCAGATGATTATTATAATGCACATTATCGTATTGTTACCCATATTGATTATGTTGTCAGCACTTTGCCAGAAGATGAGCGATTCTTTATTCAGAATTCTCTGAAATATGGTGATTCCAGCAAATGGTTCATTGGCTATATGTCGCCGACGAAATATTATGTTTCGCGGAAGAAAAGTTATGATAGCTTTTTACATTGTCTTGAACAATAAAAAAGTTTATTATAAGAACAGAGGCTTATAGAAAAAAGGAGAACTATTATGTTAAAAGGTATTGCTGCATCAAGCGGCATCGCAATCGGAAAAGTCTACAAATTAGAACAACCCGTTATCGATATTAAGGATCGTGAATGTAATGTCGATGCTGAATTAAAGTGCTTCCAGGATGCTCTGGCAAAGACTATCAGTGATATTGAGAAAGTTAAGGAAAGAGCCAGCAAGAATCTTTCTGAAGAAGAACTTGCAATTTTTGATGCTCACTTAATGATGGCTCAGGATCCTGAATATGGCACACAGATTGAAGACATGATTAAAGATGGCACTTGTGCTGATAAGGCTACAAAGACTGTTTCTGATATGATGATCAGCATGTTTGAATCAATGGAAGATGCTTATTTCAAGGAAAGAGCAGCTGATATCAAGGATGTTTCTTATCGCTTGGTCTGCAATGTCTTAGGTTTAACTATTCCTGATTTAACTGCTATTGAAGAAGAAGTTATCATCGTTGCTGAAGATTTAACACCTTCTGATACAGCTCAGTTAAATAAGGCTTATACATTAGGTTTCGCAACAGAAATCGGTGGTCGTACATCTCATTCAGCAATCATGGCCAGATCATTAGAGATTCCAGCTGTTGTTGGCTGTAAGGGTGTTATGAGCACTGTTAAGGCTGGCGATACTATCATTATGGATGCTATCGAGGGTCAGGTTATTACTAATCCAACAGCTGATCAGATTAAAGAATATGAAGCCAAGAAGGAAGCTTTCTTAAAAGAAAAAGAAGCTCTGAAGATCCTGGTTAATGAAAAGTCTGTTACAGTTGATGGTCATGAAGTTGAATTAGCTGGTAATATTGGTACACCTAAGGATGTTGATGGCGTTTTAGCTAATGGCGGTGAAGGTGTTGGTTTATATCGTACTGAATTCTTATATATGGATTCTACTGATGATTTCCCATCTGAGGATGATCAGTTTGAAGCTTATAAGGCTGTTCTTGAAGGCATGAATGGCAAGAAAGTTGTTGTTCGTACTCTGGATATCGGCGGCGATAAGAAGCTTAACTATTTTGAATTCCCAGCTGAGATGAATCCATTCCTGGGTTATCGTGCAATCAGACTTTGTCTGGATAGAAAAGACATTTTCAGAACTCAGTTACGTGCTTTATTGAGAGCTTCTGTTTATGGCAAACTTTGCATCATGTTCCCAATGATTGCAACTGTCAATGAATTCAAGGAAGCTAAGGCTATGGTTCTTGAAGAAAAAGAAAAACTCATTAAAGAGGGCGTTAAGGTTTCAGATACTATTGAAATCGGTATGATGGTTGAAATTCCGGCTGCTGCTGTTTTAGCTGATGAATTTGCTAAATACGCTGACTTCTTCTCAATTGGTACAAACGACCTTGTTCAGTATTCAATGGCTGCTGATAGAATGTCTGAAAAAGTTTCTTACTTATACCAGCCTTTGAACCCATCATTGCTTCGTCTTATCAAAATGACTATCGATGGTGCTCACGGCAAGGGCAAGTGGGTTGGCATGTGCGGCGAAATGGCTGGCGATGCTTTAGCTGCTCCAGTTCTTCTGGGCTTAGGTCTTGATGAATTCTCAATGAGTGCAACATCAATTCTGAATACTCGTAAGATGATCAGATCACTTTCTAAGGCTGAGATGACTGAGCTGGCAGATAAGGCTTTAAAGCTTGACCGCATGGAAGATGTTGTTGATTTAGTAAAATCAGCACTTAAATAAGTTATAATAGAGACACGAAAGTGTCTCTTTTTTTATGAAAAAAATTATCTTTATATCTTCTGGTGGTGGACATCTGGAAGAATTATTACAGCTAAAGCCCATATTTAATGAATGTGATTATACGATTATTTCGGAAAAAACAGCAACAACAGCTTTCCTGAAAAAGCGTTATCCCAAGGTTTATTATCTTTTATATGGCACTATGGATCATTTGCTGCCATATCTTTTGATTTTTCCCATCAATATTCTAATATCCTTATTTCTTTTTCTGAAGATCAGACCTGATGCAATAGTAACAACTGGTACGCATACAGCCGTTCCTATGTGTTATATTGCCCATTTCTTTAAGAAAAAGTTTGTTTTTATTGAAACAATGGCCAATATTTCTTCGCCAACCAAGGCTGGAAGAATGGTCTATAAGATAGCAGATAAGTTTGTAGTTCAATGGGAATCAATGAAGGAGTTTTATCCTGGTGCTGAATATTGGGGGATTGTTTTCTAATGATTTTTGTAAGTTTAGGTACTCAGGATAAGCCATTTTATCGCCTGCTGGAGGCTTTGGAAGAGGCTGATATCAAAGATAGAATTGTTGTTCAGGCTGGCTTTACGGATTTTGTTTCAAAGAAGATGGAGATTCATACATATTTGGATAAGGATGAATTTAATAATTATCTGAATGAGGCTGATATCATTATTGCTCATGGTGGTGTTGGAACAATTACCAATGCCTTGAATCTGGGCAAAAAGATCATTGCCTGCCCGCGTTTGAGTAAATATGGTGAACATCAGAATGATCATCAGCTTCAGATTGTTGATGTCTTATATAAGCAAAACTATATCTTAAGGTGGCTGGATGGTGATGATATAGAAGATGTAATTAAAAAAGTTGAAAATTTTGTTCCTCGGCCTTATGTCAGCAACAATGCTTATTTCGTGGAAAAATTAAAAGCTTATTTGGACATATAGTGTATAATATTTTTTGAGGTGAAAATTTATGGGAAGAGCACATGAAGTCAGAGCAGCATCAATGGCTAAAACCGCTGCAATTAAATCAAAATTATATTCTAGATATGGTAAGGAATTATATATTG
>DCGB01000035.1:7095-8319 GCA_002314515.1 Solobacterium sp. UBA1789
CTAAGGCTAACCAGGTTCCAGCTGATGTAATTAAAAGAGCAATCGAAAAGGCTAAAGGTGGTTCGAATGAAAACTACGATTCACTTCGTTATGAAGGTATCGGTCCAAGTGGTGCAACTATCATTATTGATTGTTTAACAGATAATTCCAATCGTACAGTTGCTGCTATGAACCAGTGTTTCAATAAGTCACACTGCAAACTTGGTGTTAAGGGTTCAGTATCATTTAACTATGATAATCTTGGTGTCTTATCTTTCAAATATGATGATGAAGAGACAATGCTGGATACTTTGATTATGGCAGATGTTGATGTTGATGATTTAGAAACTGAAGATGGTATCATGACTGTCTATACAGCACCAGCTGATTTACATAAGGCTCAGGAGGCTATTGAAGGTCTGATTCCTGACTGCCAGTTTGAAGTCTGCGCAATCAAGATGCTTCCACAGGAATATGTCAAGCTGGAAGATGAACATGATAAGGAAATGTGGAATCGTCTGCTGACACTTCTTGATGAAGTAGATGATGTTCAGGAAATTTTCCACAATGTAGAAGAATAATGGTAACACCATTATTTTTTTAAGGAGGACCTATGATTTTATTTACTAATGCACACATTTACAATCGTGAAGAAGACAGTTTTGTCGTCGATGATAATATATTTGTTGATTTTGGTTCCAAGGAAGAATTGAGTAAAAAGTATTCAGTGGATAGCGTTGTCGATTTAAATAACAGATATCTCTATCCTGGTTTTATCGATTCCCATATGCATGTATTAAACTATGGCTTTTTCTTGAGTACTTATTCTCTTTATGAACATACTTCTTCAATTAAGGAACTGCAGGAATATTTGAAGGATGCAGCTAAAGAGTTAAAGAAGGGTAGCTGGATAAGGGGCAGAGGCTGGAACCAGGATTATTTTGAAGAAAAAAGAATGCTGACCAGGCAAGATTTAGATGATATTTCCCTGGATCATCCTATTTATCTGACAAGAGCCTGTGGCCATATGGCAGTTTTAAATACCTGTGCAATCAGAACATTGGGTTTTACAGAAAACAGGAAGTATGAAATGGGTCAATATGATATTGATACTGGTCTGTTTGAAGAATTTGCGGTCAATGAGGTCCAGAATCGTTTACCTAAGCCTTCAAAGAAAGAGCTAAAAGACTATATTATCAAAGCTGCAAAAGCTTTGAATGCCTATGGTGTTACTTCCTGCCATAG
>DCGB01000035.1:8332-11732 GCA_002314515.1 Solobacterium sp. UBA1789
CCATAGTGATGATCTGGAAACATTCTCGGGTCTGGATTATCATCTGGTCATTGAAGCGTTTAAAGAACTGGAAAAAGAGGGCAAGTTGAATGTCCGTATTAATCAGCAATGTCAGTTAATTGATGCTGATAGTCTAAAGACTTTTATAGCTGAAGAACATTATAAAAAGAATAGTGATTATTTCCGTTTTGGACCTTTAAAGCTGATTGCCGATGGATCATTAGGTGCTCGTACAGCCTATTTGAAAGAAGCCTATGAAAATGATGGTGATAATCGTGGCTTATCTTTATATAGTCAGGAACAGCTTAATGAAATGATTCTTTTAGCTCATCAGAATAAGATGTCATGTGCTGTGCACTGCATTGGTGATGGAGCCTTGCAGTTAACTGTTAACGCCTATCGCAACGCTATTGAAAAGTGTCCGGAATTTAGTCATCGCAGTGGTATTGTACATATTCAGATAACCGATAAGAAGCTGATAGAAGAGATGATTGAATTAAAACTTGTCAGTTATATTCAGTCTATCTTTATTGATTATGATTCAAAAATTGTTGAAGATTGTGTTGGAAAGGATAGAGCAGGTACTTCTTACCAGTTTAAAACCTTGTTTGATCGAAGTGTCAATGTTTCCAATGGTTCAGATGCACCTGTTGAATTACCGGATGTCTTAAAAGGCATGGAATGTGCAATCACCCGCTGTTCTATTGGCAATGATGTCCCATATCTTCCAGAGCAGGCTTTAACTGTTGATGAAGTAATTAAAACCTATACCATCAATGGTGCCTATAATTCTTTCGAAGAGGATGAAAAAGGCCTTCTAAAAGAAGGCTATCTGGCTGATTTTGTTATCCTGGAAAATGACCTTCATAAAGTAGATCCTCATGATATCCACAAGGTCAAAGTACTGGAAACTTATTTAGGTGGTGCTAAGGTTTACTGATAATTGGGCCCTTCAATTCACTTTTTAGTGATACTGCAGGGTCTTTTTGATAGCTGGCATATAACGAAGAGGCCTTCCATTCGATATTTTTGAAGGGTTCAGGTAATTTTTTGAATTGTGTAATAATATTTAGTTCTTCTTTTTTAAGGTCATGAAGANNTGAAGATATTCACGACCTTTTTCATTAAAACCAAGTACCCGTACAAAATCAATCTTTGGCAGTTTTTGAACATCTTCTTTGGTGATATTCAGCATAATCTGTAGGCAGATACGTCTTATGCGGGAGGCAGTATAGCGACGGGATGTTAAGGAATTGATAAACTGGTCATAGTCATCATAAAGATAGGCTTTTTCTTTTAGCAGATTTTCGATTCCTTCGCTAAGCAGGTGAATGTTCTTGGTTTCGTCTGCACTTCTGGTAAATAAGATGCGGCGTAAATATGGATAGAGATCTTTGTTGAAAAGAGCATTATTTATTTCTACTGGTGTTGTTCTGGAAATATCTTTTTTATCAATTAAGGCTGATCTGATAGCAGATGCTGAAGCTATGTCTGTTAATTGCAGAGAATTATAGGAATTGGTTCTTTGAATACTGATAGGTACCATAGAGTATTCTTTCATAGCCTTAAGATAGGATATGGCCAGTATATCATTTGGATAAAGGGCAGCAGACAATAAGCCATAGGCTTTTGGATAGGACATGCCACTGTCCATCAGTTCCTTGAGATGGTCAACATTGATATTAAGTTCAGCATATTTTTTCAGTTCTTCCAGGTTGTTGGTTTCTGAGCCAAATACAACATGATCACAATGCAGGTAATTAAGAATATCAATGGCTTTTTGAGCGAATATTGAGGCATTCTGGGTAGCATAGATATAGGGCAATTCAACTACCAGATCAACACCATGTTTAAGAGCTGCTTCCGTTTTGGCAAATTTATCAATGACGCAGATATCGCCTCTTTGTGAAAAATTGCCGGAACAGACGGCAATCAGCAAATCACAATCCGTAAGTTCCCGGGCTTTATTAAGGTGATAAATATGTCCGTTATGAAATGGGTTGTATTCGACAACAATTCCTGTGATTTTCATTAAAACTATTATATAATAAGCCCATGAAAATAGCGATTAGAGACCTGCGTGAAGAAAAAAGCTATCCGGTGGATATTAAAGAGATTGTCATTGAAAACAACCTTTATATTCGCCGTATTATTGATATAAAAGGTGATATTGCCTTTTATTACAACGACAATGACAAACTGACTATTGATTATCAGCTGGATGGTATCATGGTATGTCCTGATGCCTATACTCTGGAAGATGTTGATGTTCCTTTTGAGCTTGAGGAAGTTGAAGAAATCTGTTTTAAGGAAGATGAAGAGGGCTTTTTATTTAAGGATCAGATGACACTGGAAGAATTACTTAGAAATATTGTTTTACCGGAAGTGCCGATTATGGTTGAAAAAAGCAAAAAAAGAGTATATGATAGTGGAGATGGTTGGTCCTGTATGTCGGAAGAGGATTTTCAGAATTCTGGAAAAGACAAGATAGATCCGCGCTGGGAAAAACTTATGACGTATAAGGAGGAGTAGAAAATGGCTGTTCAGCAAAGAAGAAATTCAAAGACCCGTAAAGCAAAAAGAAGAACACACTATAAGCTTAATGCCCCAACATTAGTTAAGTGTCCATCTTGTGGCGAATATAAATTAGCTCATAGAGTTTGTGCTAATTGTGGTCATAAATAATCGATAAAGTCGATTATTTTTTTTATTTACAAACCGGAAAAATTTTCCGGTTTTTTTATTGCATAAATGGGACTAATATGACTATAATAGTGGTAGAAAGTGGTAGATAGTGGTGAATAGTGGGTATGTTTATAGGTGAATACATCCATAATCTAGATTCCAAGGGTCGTATTATTATCCCAAGTCGCTTCCGTGATGAACTTGAGGACTCTTTTATACTGACCAGAGGCCTGGATGGCTGTTTAACCATTTATTCTTTAAAACAATGGGAAAAGATTTTTGAAGAATTAAATAAGCTCCCTAATACCAAAAAAGCCACTCGTCAGTATATCCATATGCTGACAAGCAAAGCCTGCGAATGCAGTTTTGATAATCAGGGTCGTATAGCCATTCCGGCTTTCTTATCCAAGGCTGTCAATATTGTCAAAGAATGCGCTGTTATTGGCGTTAATGATCATATTGAAATCTGGGACAGGGAAACCTGGGAAACATATTATGACCAGGCTAGTGATAGCTTTGAAGAAGTTGCTGAAAGTTTGAGTGACCTGTTAAATGGCTAAGCATATAAGCGTCATGGCTGATGAGGCTATCGAACTGTTGAATGTCAAAAAAGATGGTATTTATGTCGATGGAACATTGGGACGAGGTGGACATAGTCGACTAATCCTTGAAAAGCTGACAGGTGGTCATTTATATGTCTTCGATTTAGATGAAG
>DCGB01000046.1 GCA_002314515.1 Solobacterium sp. UBA1789
GAATATTAAGACCCTCACTCATATCCTTTTTTCCAACAACAAACATTACTAAAGACTTACCACGATTGTTGACATAAACCTTAGAGCCGACCTTTAGTTTATCTACTTCATTAATGTCTTTAAAACCTGCTTTTTCAGCAAGTCTGATTGCGGAAGTAACAGCTTCCCGCTCGGTTTTTGAAGCATTTAAATAATTCTTATAATCATCGCAGAAAGAAAAAACCTTCTTTCTTTTATTACCATCATATTTTTCCCAGACAGTTTTCATGATATATTCCTCCATCTCTTTGATTTTACTACTTAATCAGACATATTTTAATTATAATAATATTTATGAAAGAAGCATTTAAAAAAGCCTTCCCCCATACTATTCAAGTCCTGGTAGGTTATCTGACTCTAGGCTCAGGTTTTGGTATTCTCTTAAGCAGTATCGGCTATGGTCCTCTGTGGGCTCTTTTGATGAGCTTAACGATTTTTTCGGGATCAAGTCAGTATCTATGCGTTGAACTGTTAGCCCTGCAGGTATCACTTCCAAGTGTTGCCCTAATGACCTTTATTGTCAATTTCCGCTATATGTTCTATGGCTTATCAATGATTGATAAATTCTCAGGATTAAATAAGATTCGACCATATCTGATTTTTGGTCTGACTGATGAAACATATGCCATTGAAGCCAATACCAGAATACCTGATGGCATTAAAGAAAAAGACTTTTATCTGGCAACTACTCTTCTTGATCATTCCTATTGGCTGATTGGTTCCCTGATTGGCTCAACTATCGGTTCTATTTTTACCTTTAATACCGAGGGTATCGATTTTGTCATGACGGCTCTTTTTGTGGTCCTGGTAGTCGAACAGTGGATGACTGCTGATAAACATTCGCCTGCACTCATTGGCTTTGCCATCACCATTATCTGCCTGATTATTCTGGGACCTGACCACTTCCTGATTCCTTCTTTATTACTGATCTGCTTAATTTTATTACTGCTGGAAAAGAAGATCGGAGGTCAAAATGATTAGAATACTGCATTCATTGGGCATCATTATTGTTATGTCAGCCGTTACTATACTCTTACGATATCTGCCTTTTATCTTCTTTGGCCGCAATAATCAGCCACCACAGTGGTTAAATTATCTTGGCAAGTATCTTCCTTGTGCCATCATGGCCTTTCTGGTTGTCTATTGTCTGAAGGATGTTTCACTCTTCAGTTCTTCTCATGGCATTCCAGAATTTGTTTCGGTTGCGGTTGCTGCAATATTGCATTTCTGGAAAAAGAACCCGCTTCTTTCAATTGGCATATCAACTGCCCTATATATGTTCCTGGTTCAAAAAATATTTTAAAAAGGTCTTGCGACCTTTTTTTGTTATAAGCGTTTCCAGCGATGTGGCAGTTCTTCGCCCTTACAATAGGCAATGATATCAGAAACAATCAGTTCACTCTGATGTCTGACGATATCAGAAACCTGGGCTCCAATATGAGGTGTAATCAGAACATTATCCATTGTTACAAAAGGATGATTCTGCGGCAATGGTTCAATCCAGCAGACATCAGCTGCATAGCCGGCAATAAGTTTATTATTCAAGGCATCCAGCAGATCCTTCTGATTGACAACAATTGCCCTGGCTGAATTGATCAGGAATGATGTTGGTTTCATCAATTTAAATAATTTCATATCAATAGAAGCAATTGTCTCATCCAGAACCGGCAAATGAATAGAAACAAAGTCTGAATTTTTAAACAGTTCCTCCTGACTGACTGATTTAACCCCTTCTTTTGCCATGTCTTCTGCTGATACAAAAGGATCATAGGCCAATACTTCCATATCAAAACCATATCTGGCAATTTTTGCAACCTTACGTCCAACAGCTCCATAGCCTACTATACCAATAGTTCGACCATTGATTTCATAATTCAAAGTCAAACCCTTATATGATGAACTGCCATCTTTATAAGTCCAGATGACATCCTTGCGGTCAGGAACTTCCAGAAAGTTTTCGTTGACCTCACCAGTTATTTCTTTATTTTTTATTCGATGATTAGTTAAAACAATATTCCTGGTTAAACCAAAAATCAGACCAAAGACCATTTCGGCAACTGCCTGGGCATTACGACCAGGTGTATAGGCCAGAGGAATATCAAAATCCTTACATGCTTTCCAGTCGACATTGACTGGTGTACCTCTTGAACAGGATAGCATCTTTAGACCATGTTCCTTCCAGTATTTGATGATCTCATAAGTTGCGTGTTGAGTATTGACCGCAATTATCTCATGATTGGCAAAATCCTTCATCATTTCTTCAGAAAATTCGCGGGCACCACTTGAAGGACGGATATCAATATCGCAGTATTCTTCCAGTTTTTTTAAATCTTCAGGCAAAACATCGCTTGCCAGTAATAAGGTCTTTTTCATCTAAAACTGCTCCCAAAAACCTGGAATCGGCTTTAACTCACCTGACTGTTTTGCCAGTAACATAGTCTTTGTTGCCCCTTCAAGACCCTCCAGCCAGGCTTCACATTTATCCAATGTTGGCGCAATACAGATGACACCATGATTGCCCAATAAACAGATAGGACTATCACTGATAGCTTCTTCAATACCCTTGGCAATCTCAACTGTGCCAGGCTGACCATATGGAAGGCATTTTGCCCGACCCTTGACTATTCTGAAAAGAGCCATGGCATCACATACAACATCCTCGCCTCTTATGGCAAAAGAAGTCAGAGCTTCACAATGTGAATGAATAACGGCATTACAATCCTTTCGAGCCAGATAAGCCGCCTTATGTAAACGATATTCGCTGGAAGCCTTCTTGCCACTAAGCTGCTTTTCCGAATCAAATTCCAGAACTGCAACATCCTCTTCTTCTAAAGTAGCTTTACGAGTACCAGTTGGTGTAATATACAGCAGATTCTTTTCTCTATCCAGAATAGAAACATTACCTTCAAGCGCATTAACCAGGCCCTTGATTTCACAGAGTTTAGCATATTCGACTAATTCTTTCTTATAGTCCATAGATTCTCCTTTTTTTTATTATTATTTTTTTGTTTCTTTCTTATATATTACTAAAATAATCCTAAACAAGAAAGCGCTTTCCACAAGTTTTAAATATAAAAAAAGGATACAGCAGTATCCAAATAAATGGCGCAGACTACGTGATTCGAACACGTGGTACCCGTAAGTACGCCGCCTTTCCAAGACGGTGGTTTCAACCGCTCACCCAAGTCTGCACATGTTTAATTTTAAAGAATTTGGACCCGTATTTCAAGCATAAAAAAACAGCAGACCTTGATCTGTTGTCTCTAATGGCGCGCCCAGTGGGACTCGAACCTACAACCTTTTGAATCGGAATCAAATGCTCTATCC
>DCGB01000070.1:0-6990 GCA_002314515.1 Solobacterium sp. UBA1789
TAGATATATGAACGAACCTCATGTGGACGGAAACCCAAGACCTTTAGAGTGGCAATTTCTCTTTTACGCTCTGATATATTGACCTCAGTAAGATTAATCAGAACCACCAGAGCCAGGAAACCAGCTGCCAGAATAATGACAATAGTAATCANNNCAGATCAAGCGACTGAATCATGGTATTAAAAGAAGAAGTCATCTTTTTGATATCTGTCACCGAATCAATACCCTCTTGTTTTAATAAGTCGGCATCAACTACATCATCAGCCATTTCCGTAATAAAAGTGACTGTATTTTCCTTTACCTCTGTATTATATAGACGATTATAGAGTTCACTGCGCATAAAGATATAATGTTCATAATACATCGTTGCAATACCCTCAACTCTGACATTCGCAAGACTTCCATCTTCAGCTTCCATCTTGATAGTATCGCCATATTTGATGTCATTATTTACGGCAAATTTTTTGGTGATAATAACACCATTTGTCGATAATTCCAGAGTCTTCTTGGTATCATAGTCAGTCAATGACACATATTTATTTAAATCTTCTTCAGAACCAATAACTGCCTTGGCCGTTGCCTCATTATCCGCAAATTTAACCGATGTCGTATAAGTCAGAAAACTTGTAATATTGCTTGCATCATATTCTTTAGAGACATAAGTAATGATTTCATCTTTATATTGACTATCACTTAGAGTTGCCTGATGAGACATGTGCATGATACCACCATACTGTTCATTGATAATTGTTGAAATGGAGTCGCTGACACCAAAGCCAATGATCAATAAACCGCAACAACCCGCTACACCAATGACTGTCATAAAGAAACGCTGTTTATAGCGAATGATATTACGGGCCGTAATCTTGGAAGTAAAAGATAATTTATCCCAGATAAAAGATATCTTTTCAATGAAGGTCTTGCGCATTGTCTTTGGAGCCTTTGGTCGCATCAGTGAAGCCGGATTTTCTTTTAAAGAAGATCTGGCCACAAAATAAGTGACTAAGCAAATCAGGACAATGAAAGAAAAGAAAGATACCATTAATGGCAACAAAGGCAGATAGAGGCTGATATCCGGATTGCGATACATCAGACCCCAGCACATATAAATTACAACCGGGAAAGTGACAACACCAAAGAAGACACCAGGTAAGGCTCCACAGAAAGAAGCCAGACCGGCATAGATAACATATTTAGAAATAATTGCATTCCTGGAATAGCCCAAGGCTGATAGACAGCCGATTTCATTGCGCTGTTCATCAATCAGCCTGGTCATTGTTGTCATACATACCAAAGCCGCAACTAAGAAGAATAGGATTGGGAAAGCAATGCCGATATTATGCATCTGTGCCGAATTACTCTTATAAAGGGCAGAAGAGTAATGTTTAGTTCGATCCAGAACTGTCCATTCGGCATCTGACAGATCTGCCAGATCCTGACATGCCTGGGCAATTTCTTCTTCGGCATCACTGATTTCCTGCTGATAATCATTTAAGGCCTGATAATAATCACTAAGTGATGAATTATAGGTTTCTTCGCCTTCTTTTATTTCTTCTTCGGCATCCAGCAACTGTTTTTCTGATTTATCAAGTAAAGCCTGGGCAGCATCAATAGAGGCATAACCCTGTTCGATGTTTAACTGATATCGTCTGATTTCTTCTAAACCCTGATAACTTTCAAGCACCGAACCGCCTGCCATTTCATCCAGATTAGCACGTGCTTCATCAATTTTCTGCTGACGAATTGCTGGATAGGCATTGATTGTCCCCAGTTTAATCTGATTAGCCATTAATTCAACCTGAAGAATATATGCTTCTTCCTTATCTTGAACTGCTATTAAATCAGCTTCATTCTGCAATATATCATTATTGACCTGTTCCAGCATTTCTTTTGAAAAGGCGGCATAAAACTCATTAAAACTATCTTTTTTGATATCATCCTGTTCATTCAATAAGGCATTTCCATAGTCAAGCTGCTTTTTATTGCCTGCCAGTTCAACTTCTAATGCATATTCATTACCTATCAGTATTGTTAATTGGGCAGTTTTTGCCTCATATTCCTGCTGAAGCTGGGCTAATGTACTCTGTTTCTCGTTTTCATCTAAACCTGTATTATTTTGAACTTCGTCAATCTGTTTTAAAACTGCACATAGATTTTCTTTGATTAGTGTTTTCTGGTATTGAATACCTTGTAAATCGGTTTCGTTCTGTTCAATAGTACTGCTCAGCTGTTCCAGACCTTCTTTTGTCTCTGGATATGTTAATTCACCCATTGAGCAATAGACATTATATAAAGTTGAGGTGCTGGCATAGAGGTCATCAAAAGACTGACCACTGTCTTTTTCTATCTGGGCAATCTGTTCATTTAATTGGCTTTTACCTTCATCAAGCTGCTGACGATTGGAGTCCAGTTCATCCTGGCCTTCTTTTAGCTTTTTCTTTCCATCGTTAATGGCTTCTTTGCCGTCATTGATTTCTTTATCAGCATCCGCAAGTTTACGACGGGCATCCGCAAATTCAGCTTCTGCTTCTTTTTTGGCATCAGACAGTTCCTCTCTGGCATCTGCTATTTCTTCTTCTGCTTCTAAGACGATGGCGTTTTTATTGACATCTTTCTGGGTCTTGGCCAGATTTTCAATATCTTCCACACCCTGATCGACATAATCAAAATACTGGTCAGAAAAAGAGTCGTATGTATCGGCATCACTCAGACAAAGATAGGCAGAAGTGTAGTATTCAGCCAGGAAATTATCTTTATCGACATAAATTGTATTTTCTAAAGTCAGATTATGAAAGGTTGAATAGGTATCAAATTCTGACATATATTCAGGAGAAATAATCAGACCAACAATCGTATAATCAACATTCTCCAGAATCTCACTTAAATCATCTTCCTCATCCTGAATCAGATGAATATGATAGCCACCTTCAGGCAGAGAATCCTGGTAATAGGAATAAAGTCCCAGACATTCGCTATCATTCTGGGGATATCTTCCTTCAACCAGAATAAACTCATTAACATTACTATCAAGTTCACGAACTCTGGTAACCTTTTTTTCGTTATCATCCCCAATTGCCAGACAATCTACAAAGCGTGAACCAAAGACTCTTTCAACACCTTCTACATTGTTTATTGCCTCTAAATCATCATCACAAAAACCATAGTTGGAATATATCTGAATATCCTGGAGATGATATTCATCGGCATAGACATCAACTGAATGACGCATGATATAGGAAGACGACAAAAGACCCATCATAAAAGCTGTACCGACAAAGACAATCGCAACCAGTGTAATGAAACGCTTTTTGGTAGTCGAAATAAGTCTAAAGGTATCGGTATTAAAGGCCTTTTTTGCGGATGATCCTTTTTTAAATGGTTTTACTGACACTAGTA
Source organism: Solobacterium sp. UBA1789 (assembly GCA_002314515.1). GTDB lineage: Bacteria > Bacillota_I > Bacilli_A > Erysipelotrichales > Erysipelotrichaceae > Colivicinus. The sequence goes on from DCGB01000070.1 coordinate 3,397, forward strand.
TCTGATTCCTTCCGCATCCTCAGGTTTTTCATTGATTTCAATATTTTCAACCCGGCCACTACGAACATGAATAATCTTATTTGCCATAGCGGTTAAGGCTGTATTGTGAGTAACAATAACTACTGTCATACCTTCTTTAAAACTCATATCCTGCAGAACTTTTAAGACCTGTTTGCCGGTATTATAGTCAAGAGCACCTGTTGGTTCATCGCATAATAAGAGTTTAGGATTCTTGGCAACTGCTCTGGCAATAGCCACTCTTTGTTGTTCACCACCGGATAACTGGGAAGGAAAATTATCCATGCGATCTTTTAGACCAACCATTTTCAAGACAGTGGCGGCATCAAGAGGCTTTCTGGAAATCTGTTCAGCCAATTCAACATTTTCCTTTGCCGTCAGATTCTGCATCAGATTATAAAACTGAAAAACAAAACCGATATCAAAACGCCGATAATCGGTCAGCTCATTCTCGTTATAGTGGGAAATCTCATGTTCATCAACAATGACCTTGCCACTGCTTGAAGAATCCATACCACCCAGAATATTCAATATAGTTGTCTTTCCAGCTCCAGAAGCACCTAAAATAACAACCAGTTCACCCTTTTCAATACTAAACGAACAGCCATTGAGGGCGTTGATTTCAATTTCTCCCATTTTATAGGTTTTTATAACATCATTAAATTCAATATATGCCATATTAAGCGCTCCAAATTTATCGTGTATAACAATTTTATCACAATTAGAGTCTATACCTGACCTGCTATAACTCTATTTGCCATAAATGGTTTATAATTTTGTTGAGGTATTTTTTATGAACTTAAAAAACAAAAAAGTTTTAGTCATCGGACTAGCCAAAAGCGGATTAGCTGCCATTCGTCTGTTAAAACAGCAGGAAGCTATTATTACTTTGACCGAAAAAAAGGATATCGAAAACATTAAAAAACAGGTTAACGACCCAACTATCAATATTTGTAAACAGGAAATGGCCGTCTTTGAAGCCGATTATGATCTGGTAATTAAAAACCCTGGTGTTCCTATCTATTCACCAGAAATGAATAAACTAAGAGAAAGAAACATTCCAGTCATCACTGAAATCGAACTATCTTTCCAGCTGATGAAGAAACAGCATATCATTGCCATCACTGGCACCAATGGTAAGACCACAACAACAACCATGACCTATGAAATTTTAAAGAAAGCCTATGGTGATAAGGCTCATCTTTGTGGTAATGTTGGTACACCACTTTGTGACATTGTCGTGGACTATGATTTATTAAACAACGAAGGACACTATCTTGCTTTGGAAATATCCAATGCCCAATTGGCAAATATCGATAAGTTCAAAGCTGATATATCTGTCATTATCAATCTGACCCCAGACCATATTGACTTTATGGGTGGTCTTGATAATTACTATAAATCCAAGACTGAAGTCTATCGCAACTCCAGCAAAGATGATCTCTTCCTTTTGAATGTTGATGATGAAGTCATTAAAGAATATACAGACCGTTATCCTATTCCTTGCCAAATCAGGACATTCTCATTAGAAAAAGAAGCAGATTCTTATCTAAAAGAAAATTATCTCTACATCCTTGGTGAGAAACTTTTGGATGTCAATAAAATACATCTGGTAGGAAAACACAATCTCCAGAATACCCTTATTGCAGCCACAGCCTGTAAAGAAAGTGGTGTCAGCAGTGAAGATATCAAAGAAGCTGTCTATAATTTCAAAGCGGTTGAACATCGCATTGAATTCGTCCGGGAAATCAATGGTGTCAAATACTATAACGATTCCAAGGGCACAAATACCGATGCCACAATCACAGCCCTCAATTCATTTGAAAAAGGTGTCATTCTGCTGGTTGGCGGTTTTGAAAAAGGCCTGCCAATGGATGAAATGCGCAAACATCTATCCTGTGTCAAAGAAGTTATCGGCTTTGGTCTATCTGGACCACGTATTGCCAATGACTTAGTAGGCGATAAGGCCATTGTTGTCAAAGACCTGCCTGAGGCAGTAGAAGCTGCCAATAAGCTTGCAGTCAGTGGTGATATTATTCTTTTATCGCCAACTACTTCATCTTTTGACCAGTATTCTTCATATGAAGAAAGAGGACGTCATTTCAAGGAAATCGTCAACAATCTATGAAAGAAAAATATATAGGCATCTTTGATTCCGGCTTTGGCGGCATGACTGTTGTCAGAAGACTCAAGGAATTAAGACCAAAACAGAATATTATTTATTTCGGTGATACCTCACATGTCCCCTATGGTGACAAAACCCGGGATATGATCATTTCCTATGTTCTAAATGACATCGCTTTTTTAAAGACTTTTGACATTGACACCATCGGATTTGCCTGCAATACTGCTGATTCCCTGGTTTTAAATGAAGCTATGAGAACCTATCCTGATATTCGCTTTTTTGGCATCATTGGACCAAGCTGTACTCAGGCCATTAAAATCAGTCAAAACAAAAGAATAGGTGTCATTGCCACTTCAGCCGCCATCAACTCTGGCGTCTTTGAAAATACCCTTTTAAATCTGGATAAAAACCTGGCTGTCTTCTCCAAAGCCTGTCCTTTACTGGTACCTTTAGTTGAAGAAGGACGGATTTCTTCCAAAGATCCCGTACTTATGGCTGCCTTAAAAGACTACCTGCTGCCACTAAAAGAAAAAGGCATCGATACGCTGATATTAGGCTGTACCCATTATCCTTTGTTAAAAGATGCCATATCTTTAATTATTCCTGATATCAAACTGGTATCTTCCTCTGATATGGCTGCTGAAAATATTGCCAATAATCTTGGCGATTATGAAGGAAGTGGCATATTACACTGTTATGTCAGTGGCGATAAGGATCGTTTTGAAAATATCGGCAACAGCTTTATGAACCATGAAATCAACTTCAGTGTTGAACATGTAGATATTTAACTATGTTTTCTATTTACCTTTTTTTCAGCTTTCTTTTTGGCGAAATTCTCGCCCATATCTTCTGTCGCATTCCCTTTAGCGGCAGTTTTTTACTAAGCATTATTTATATCATTGCCATTTCAGCATTATTATCATTCTTTTCTTCTCTAGCTAAAAACAGAGTTAAGACTATTATTCAGGCAATTACAGTTTTCATCATCATCTTTTTCTATGGTATGGAAATCTGCTACTATCACATCCTTGGAGTCTATTTTTCTTTTGAAAGTATTCTTTTGGCCGACCAGATTGCCGGATCCTTTCTAAATGAGGCTCTAACAAATGTCTTTATTGATAATATCGCAGTAATCATCCTGGTATTCATACCTTTCATTACTTTCTTTTTCCTAAGAAAGTATTTATCTAGGGACTTCGATGGCAAAAAGAAAGTCATCTATCCATTGATCTTTGTCCTTGGTATCAGTCTTATTCAGGCTTATTTCCATTTAGGTGAAAACAGCAGTCTCAAAGAAAGTTATTTAAAGAAACAGAATAATGATCTCAATATTGAAAACTTTGGCATGATGCCAGCTGCCCTTATTGAACTGAGAAAAAGCGCTACTGGCTTTGAAGAAGAACTGATCATCAGTGATATTCCTCAGGATGTACAGGAAGAAATTGAAGAAC
>DCGB01000070.1:7047-18868 GCA_002314515.1 Solobacterium sp. UBA1789
TGAAAATACCAGTAACAGGACTCTTCTGAATATGAATGAATATTTTAAAAATGAGAGTCCGACTTATACAAATGAATATACTTCTTTCTTTGAAGGAAAAAATCTGATTTTATTTATGGCCGAATCCTTCTCTGGCTATGCAGTTGACAAAGATTTGACGCCAACGCTTTATAAGCTGGTAAACAACGGTTTTCATTTTACCAATTTCTATACGCCGACAATTCTATCAACCATTGGCGGCGAATTTCAGGAACTGACAGGTCTTTATCCGGTATTACGCTGTCTTTCCTATTACTGGCGTAAAGGAAGCAATTATTATCCTTATGGTCTGGCAACGGTTTTTAAAGAGAAAGAATATACAACTTATGCCTATCATAATTCCAGTTACACCTTTCAGGATCGCAATGTCTATCTGAAATCACTGGGCTTTGATAATTTCCTGGCAGGTGGCAATGGCCTGCAGGAAAGAATGTCCTGCAAGTGGCCAGCTGAAGATAGCGAAATGATAGATGTAACTTATGAAGATTATATCAGCGATGAACATTTCTTTGCCTATTATGTAACCGTGTCTGGTCACAAGAGTTATTCAATGAGCTCCCGCTTTGGCAAAAAATATAAAGACCTGCTTAATGATTTGGATTATTCTTCAACTGTTAAGGCCTATATCGCAACCCAGATTGAACTTGATCGGGCCTTGGAAAGTCTTTTAAATCATCTGTCCGAAAATGGTCGTCTTGAGGATACAGTCATCGCATTGGTTGCCGATCATTATCCTTATGGTTTGACAAGTGAGCAGATGAGTGAGCTGGCTGGAAAAGAGATTGATTCAACAATTGAAATCAATCGCAATAGTTTTATTCTCTATAATGCCGCCATGGAAACTACAACAATTGATAAGGTAGCCTCATCAATTGACGTCTTGCCAACTATGTTAAATCTCTTTGGCATAGAATATGATTCCCGTCTGATTATTGGCAAGGATCTTTTGGCACCAGGTGAAGGTCTGGCCATGTTTGGTGATCGTTCCTGGGTCAGTGATAGTGGTGTTTATTATGCCAAAAAACACAGATTCTATGCCAATAAGGAATTAAATAACGAAGAAGAATATGTTTCTTTTATGAATGATAGAGTTGCCAATCGTATATTGATGTCAGAGGATATCATGGAACAGGACTATTACAGTTATGTCTTTGGCAAATAAATTTGTTATTGGAGCTTTGGCTCATGTAGATGCAGGAAAAACCTCGCTTGCCGAGAGTTTTCTTTATATCACTTCAACCCTCAAAAATAAGGGTAGAGTTGATCATCAGGATGCCTTCTTAGACTATAATAATCAGGAACGTTTAAAGGGTATTACTATTTTCAATAAAGAGGCCCGCTTTAATTATGAAAATCGTGAATATATCTATGTTGATACACCAGGTCATGACGATTTTCGCTATGAAGCAAATCGCTCATTGAAAATCCTTGATGCGGCTATTTTAATCATTTCAGCCTTGGATGCCAATTATGTAACTACGCTTCCTCTTTTTCATTCCTTAGAATCCCTGGCAATTCCCATCTACATTTTTGTCAACAAGATGGATATTGCCTACAATGATGAAAAAAAGATTCTTGCGAAACTAAAGTCAGATATCTCTGCTAACTGCTGTCCTTATCAGGATATAAAAGAACAGGTTGCCCTGCAAAATGAAGAACTATTGGATTATTATCTGACAAATAATGATGTTCCTAAAGATAAACTTTCAGAAGCTCTGATATCCCATAATGTCTATCCGGTTGTTTTTGGTTCAGCCTTAAAAGATGAGGGCAGTGATATTCTTTTAAAGCTGATCCACGATACTACTGTTGACAAGGAAGAAAGCGATGTTTTCAATGCCTATGTCTATAAAATAAGCAAGGAAAAGAATGAAAGACTGACGCACCTGAAAATACTCAGCGGCACCCTAAATAATAAGACAAGTTTTAATGATGAGAAAATCAATGAAATACTTCACTATTCCGGCAAAAGTTATGAGAATGTCCAGCAGGCCTATCAGAATGATCTGGTGGCAGTAAAGGGTCTAAAGAATGTTGAAATCGGAACTTATCTGCCTTCTTTTGTCAGCGATAATTCTACAGATGATAATTATCTGACATATGAGATTATTACGGATATTTCCGCCTTTAAGGCCTACAACATTCTCAAAGAACTTAATGATGAACAGCCAGAATTAAATATTCATCTAAAAGATGAACATCTATATATCAGTCTAAAAGGTGAATTACAGAAAGAAATAACTGCCAATATTCTTAAAGAAAGATTTAACCTGAATTTTACCTATTCCAAGCCTCTTATTACCTATAAGGAAAGTCTCAATGGTGCCGTCTTTGGCATTGGCCATTATGAGCCATTAAGACACTATGGTGAGGTCATTATCCGCATTGAGGCCCTAAAAAGAGGCTCAGGACTCAAATTCAAGAGTCTCAACAGTTCAGCCATTGGCCATAATTTACTGAATTATCTGGCATCATATCCTTTAACTGGTGTCCTGACCAATAGCGAACTTACGGATCTGCAGATTACTATTCTAGACCTCAAAACTTCTTTAAAACACACCGAAGGCCAGGATCTGGTTGAATCTTTACGTCGCGCCATTCGACAGGGACTATTAAAAGCTGACAATATCCTGCTGGAACCCTACTATCAGCTGCGCTTTAGTCAGAATAATACGATTATCAATGAAATATCCAGGGCTCAGATTGACTATGAAATAAAAGAAGATGATCTTTTTGTTTTTCTGCCTCTTAATGACTTTAATGATTTCATTCTGCGTCTGAAAAACCTCTTAAAAGAACAGCCGACATACGAAATAGTAAAAACATATTATGAACAGGTTAAAAATCAGGAACAGATAATTCAAACTATTGCCTATGACCCTTTAAGTGATATTGCCAATCCACCGGGATCAGTTTTCTGTTCACACGGAGCTGGTCACTATGTGTCGCCAGAAGAAGTCGAAGAAAACATGCATCTTGATTTGTCCCTGTTTATTGATAAGGAATATACGGCTTATGTTCATAATCGTTCAACGATTTCGGATAATGAGTTAAGTCGCGTCTGGAATAATACCTATAAGCCAAAGGACAGCTATATTCCTAAGAAAACCCGAAAGACAGAAAGCAGTGAAGATAGGATCGATTATGAACTGAAGCCCCTGAAACCGCTTTTGTATCTCATTGATGGTTACAATCTCTTACATGCCGTTGAAGCTTTCAGCAATATTGCCGAAAAAGATCTTTCGATTGCCCGGGAAAAAACCATTGATATGGTCTGTGACTTTGCCGCCTATGTGGATGCTGAATGTATACTGGTTTTTGATGCCTATCTTCAGGATGCCATTGTATCTTCAGCTTCTGTTCATGACAATATCACAATTGTTTACACCCGTCACTTGCAGACAGCTGATATGTATATTGAGCAGAAATCAAGAGAACTAAAAGACAGTTATCGGGTCAATGTTGTAACTTCTGATCGTCTGGAACAGCTTAAGGTTCTATCAGAATCCTCTTATCGCATCTCTTCCAGAGAATTTATTGAACGTTATCACAATTTGCGAAAAAATAATCAGCCAATTGAAAAAGTGCCAAATAACAGGCCTTTTGCCGAACTTAAAAAACTGCTTGAAGAAGACTAAAAAGAGTCCGCATGGACTCTTTAATAATATTCAATCTCAATTTCTTTGCAGAGAACTATTTCCCGCAGTTCATCGTGTTTATAAACACAGGTCTGCAAGGTTAAAAACTTGTCATCATTGGTAAAATCAATGCCAGTTTCATATCTTTGTGCTGCCTTAACCGCATTCTTATAAATATCAAAATACTCATCAGAGAAGTCGGATAAGTAATATTCCATATCTTCTGAGGTTGTTGTATAATCCGTTTCCGGATCAAGTTCACAATAATATACGGCAACAATCTGATAATGACGTATTTCACCATTCAAAGCCAGAATAAGTGTTGAGTTATCCGCATAATTTTCTTCTTCCAGTAACAGCTCCAATGGCGTAAACATATGTGTACGGCTAGGATCATAGGAAGGATATACATAATGTCCATAGATGATGAGATTCTGATCATTGAAGGTACTGCGTTCATCCAGGAAAATAGAGCCTTCCTTATCTGATTTCATTGTCTTCCAATCAGTACGAAGATAATCATCATTGGATAAACCCTGAACAACCGGCAAATCAATAATGCCACTATCAAAAATAATATGACCGATATAGTCAGAATTTATTTCCTTATTTTCGTTGTATAGATTCTGATATTTTTTCTTATTGACATTATTAACCTTTTCATTGGAATCATCATTTTCATCAACGATCTGTGACTGTGGCAATTCCTTTGGCTTGCGGATATCAATAACATTAAAAACCAGGGCCAGTAAAATGCTGATGGACAGCACCAGCATTACAAGAAAGGTAATAATATATGTAGTTTTCTTTTTCATTTTCATTTCAAATAGTAAGCGTAATATTCATCATAGGTCAGACCGCTATTATAGATGTCTTCAGCCAGATCACCAACATAACGATAATGCCAAGGTTCAAACTTATAACCGGTAATATCCATTTTTCCATCCGGATATCTTAATATAAAACCATACTTCCAGGCATTTTCTGCCAGCCAGTCTACTTCATCAGCGTAATAGATGGTACCAAAATCATAGCCCGGAGATAAGATATCAATTGCCAGACCAGTCTGATGTTCAGAATGAGAAGGACGAGCCGAATAGGTATCAACAACCTCCTGAGAATCTTTTGTCAGAAAGTTATTGTAGGTATTAACCTGGGTATTATAAGAACGATAAGAAGAATTGATATATAGATCCATGCCATCATTAAGGGCAGCATTATACATCTGCTTATAAGCTTCAAAACATTCTTCGGTCAGTTTCATACCTGGATTGCCATATTCTTCAGGAACAGAAACCAGATTATCAGGAACATAACCATCAGGCAAAGCATAATACTTATTAACAATCATCAGATTGCCCTTTGAAGTATCCGTTATATAGTCAGTACTGTAGTCTGGCAAATAACGTAAGGTATTGACATATTCAACTAGATTACGGGATTTGGTAAAATTATCGTAATAATCCAAATAAAGAGCCAGATTATCATTGATATAATATTTATCTTCCATGATAGCCAGCAGTTTATCCTTATTCTGATAATTTAACAGATTACCATTGACCATAAACAATAAATCCTTAACCGAAAAATCATTGATAAAATGCAGATAATCTTCCAGTTTATTACGGATAAACAGTTCATGATTAAACAGTTCTGCCAGCTTATCCAGATCACAACTATCCTGCAAAGAATTATTAATGATATAAATACTATCAGCACAGGTAAATTGAGGAATCAGTGACAGATAATCATTAAATTTTGTATTATCAAAATCCGGATTATCCAGTAGAGCTACCAGATCATCACGATAGGACTCAGTAAACAGAGCCTGTCCGTCTTTGTCCAAAGACGAGATAACAGATATCTCTTCTTTTGTATATCCCAGTTTTTTTAAGGTAATAGCCTGGCAGGAACTAAGCAGCAGGCATAAGAAAAATAGACAGACAGCTTTTTTCATATTAACCTCTAATTAAATAAACGGCAGCTGGCAAAATAGTAATAAGAACCATTAAAACAATGATAAAAATAATAACTGCCTTACGAAAAGTCTTAGACATTTTTATTCGGCTATTGCAGCTTCTAAGGCAATAGACATCATATTAGTAAAAGAAGTCTGACGATCTTCAGAAGATAAAGCTTCCTTAGTAATCAAAGAATCAGAAACAGTAACCATGGCAGCAGCCTTCTTGCCAAGAACCCTGGCAACATGGAAAAGCGCAAAACTTTCCATTTCACAAACCTTAGCACCATGTTTAGCGGCTTCTTTCATCAGTTCTTCATTGCGCAAACCATAGAAAACATCACTGGAATAAATACCACATTCATGTAAAGGAATATTCAGGTCCTCTGCAGCCTTCTTGAGCTTCTGGCAGAGTTCTTCGCTTGGATAAGTTACATTACCTTCATAACCACTCATTGTATTGGCAAAAGTTGACTCCGAATAAGATGAAGTACCAACACAAACCTCATTCATAGCGATATCTTCCGCAAAGACACCAGCAGAACCGATACGAATAATACTTTCAACACCATACTGGTCAAAGAGTTCATAAGAATAGATACCAATAGAAGGACAGCCCATACCAGAGCCCATGACAGAAACCTTTTTGCCCTTATAAGTACCAGTAAAGCCAAACATATTACGAACAGTGTTAAATTGGATTGGGTTTTCCAGGAAAGTTTCGGCAACAAATTTTGCGCGTAACGGATCACCTGGCATAAGAACTACTTTGGCAATATCGCCAATATTAGCCTGATTGTGTGGTGTAGACATTTTTATTTCCTCCTATAGTTACTTAATATATTAGTTGAGAAAGAGTATACTTTCTTTTCTTTTTCACGATAAACCTTTAAGGCATTGTTCAGCAGTTCATCGCATTCACTTACAAAATCAAGGCCCTTTTCACTCCATAGATAATATGCCAGCGAACCAGGTATCGAATTGATTTCATTGACATAGACACTATCATCAGCCTCATCAATCATAAAATCAATACGAACACAGCCCTTAGCTCCCAAAACCTTAAAGGTCCTCTTAGCCAGATCTTCAATAAACTCCTGCTGACCATCTTTTAAGACAGCTGGAACTTTGCGGCTGGTTGAAGCCATACCCTTGGAAGCTCCATCCTTACTGCCACCTTTTGCAGATTTGGAACCACCCTCATATTTATCTTTGAATGATAACATTTCATCATTCTTATATACTTCTTCAATGGCCGATACCTTGCAGTCATATAGTGAACCCATAACCGAAATATTACATTCTTTTAATTGGGTGATCATCTTTTCAACCACAATCTTAAAGTCAAAGCTGGCTGCTTCTTTCAGCTTTTCTTCCAGTTCATTTTCATCATGAATGATCTGAATACCAATACTGGAACCTAAATTAGCGGGTTTGGCAATCAACGGATAACCGATTTTAGAAGCCTTATCTTTCAACTCACTGATTTTTTCATCAATCTCATGTGACCAGAAATAGAACCATGGCACCATAGGAATATCATCACTCTTTAAGACAATCTTCATCACAGCCTTATCCTGACCAAGTGCTGATGCCAATACATCAGAAGATGTATAAGGCAGATTCAGCATTTCAAACAAGCCCTGGAGACAGCCATCTTCGCCATGTGTACCATGCATAACCGGAAAGGCTACATCAATAGGTTTTTCCTTTTTACCGAAAACCGTCGACTTCAACGGCTTGATATAAACCCTATTCTGGTCCTTATAAATACAGATTTTGTCCAGCGAAGAACACAGATTATTCAAATCATAATAATTAGCCAAATCAAAAAGCGCATCACCGGTATAAAAATCATAATCCTTGGAAATATAAACCGGAATAATCTCATAACGTTCCGGATCTAATGCTTTTAACACTTGGTTGGCGCTGATACAAGATATTTCGTGTTCACAGGAAACACCACCAAAAAAAACACCGACATTTATTTTCATAAAATACCTCATAGAAATTATATCACACGCCCAATATTTGACACACAAAACAAAAAAACCGACAATAGATTAGTAGAAAGCAGGTACTTTTTTTATGAATTACCGTGAAGAATCACTTAAAAAACATCATGAATGGCAGGGCAAGATTGAAGTTGTTTCCCGTGTTAAAATCGAAAACCAGGAAGATTTATCTTTAGCCTATACACCAGGTGTTGCCCAGCCATGTTTGGCAATTAAAGACAACCCTGAATTATCCTATACTCTAACCCGTCGCAATAATCTTTGCGCTGTTATAACTGATGGTTCTGCAGTTTTAGGACTGGGAAATATTGGACCGGAAGCTGGTATGCCTGTTATGGAAGGCAAGTGTGTCCTCTTTAAAACCCTGGGTGGGGTTGATGCCATTCCTCTTTGTGTTAAAACTCAGGATGTTGATGAATTCGTCAATACCGTTTATCAGATTTCTTCTTCTTTTGGAGGCATCAATCTGGAAGATATTGCTGCTCCACGCTGTTTTGAAATTGAAAGAAAACTCAAGGAAAAATGTGACATCCCTATTTTCCACGATGACCAGCATGGTACAGCCATCATCTTACTGGCCGCTTTGATTAATGCCCTTAAAGTTGTAGGCAAGAAAAAAGAAGAGATAAAAATCGCTACCGTTGGTGCTGGTGCTGCTGGTATTGCCATTGTCAAACTGATGCTGGCATATGGAGTCAGAAATATCGTCATGACCGATAAACAGGGTATACTCTATCCTGGTCAGAAAGATATGAACTGGGCCCAGGCTCAAATGGCTGAAATTACTAATCCAAATCGGGAAACTGGTACACTAAAAGATGCCCTGGTTAATGCTGATGTCTTCATTGGTACCTCAACAAAAGGCCTTGTTACCCCAGAAATGGTTAAAACCATGAATAAAGATGCCATTATCTTTGCCATGGCTAATCCAGATCCGGAAATCTTCCCTGAAGATGCTAAAAAAGGTGGTGCTAAAGTCATCTGCTCTGGACGCAGTGATTATCCAAATCAGGTCAATAATATTCTGGCCTTCCCTGGTGTTTTCAAAGGTGCTTTCTCAGTTAGAGCCAAAGATATTTCCGAAAACATGAAAATGGCTGCGGCCCTAGCCCTGGCAAATCTGGTTTCTGATGAAGAACTGTCTGCTGACTACATCATTCCAAAGCCAATGGACCCAAGAGTTGTTGAAACCGTATCAAAGGCTGTTGCTGAACAGGCAATCAAAGATAAATTGAACAGAATCTAAAAACTTATCATTTCTGATAAGTTTTTTATTTATTGAACGCATCCGGTAAATCATTTTCCAAAAGTATGGTATCTTCAGAACCAAACTGCTGATAGACAAAGTTGAATGCTTCTTTGACCGTATCGACAACCACAACCTTTTCCATGTCATAGCCACTTTCCATTAAACCCTTATAGATGGCCTTTGTCTGTTTTTCACCAACCAGAACAGCCCAGTCAGCCCGCTCTTTCATATAAGCACCAAACTGATAATTTGCCTCATCTTCTTCCTTGCCCAAATCAATCAGGCCAGGTGTAACAATAACTCTTTGGCCACCCATCATTTTTAAGACATCCAGAGAACGTTTACAACCCACAGGATTGGAATTAAAGGCATTATCAATAAAAGTATGGCCATTGATTTTCTTTAGTTCCAGACGATGTTCAACTCTTCTGACTTTGGCAACATTTTTCTGTAAATCACCAACACTGATACCCAATTCTCTAGCCAAAGCAATACCACATAAGAGATTTTGAATATTGTGTTCACCTAATAGAATAGTCTTAAATAAAACTTCTTCATCATCAATATTAACCAGGAAGTCACAGCCTTCTCTGCTGTAATGAATGTCATGGGCAAAATAGTCAGCATTTTCATTGTAGATACCAATGGTGACAATTTTACAGCTGTTTTTTATCTTATAATCACGAATATATTCATTATCAATATTCAATACACCAACACCATCAACTGGCAGTAATTCAATCATCTGCATCTTTTCTCTAATGATATTGTCCAAAGAACCAAAAGTATTGAGATGTTGTGGACCAATAGAAGTAACAATACCATACTTTGGCTTAACAAAATTCATCAGATAAGTTATTTCACCAACATGATCAGCACCCATTTCACAGACAAAGACCTCATGAATAGGCTTCAGATATTCTCTGATTGTTCGTGTAATGCCCATTGGCGTATTATATGAAGCCGGCGTCATTAAAGTATAGTAGGATTCACCGATAATATCACTGACAACATTCTTTGTCGTTGTCTTGCCAAAGGATCCGGTGATACCGATTTTCATCATTCTATTCATGCCATCAAGGATTTTTCTGGCCATCTTTTCATAACGTTTTTTAATAAACTCTTCCATTGGATAAGTCAAAACAGCCATCGGATAAATCAGTAAATATGGCATATAAAACAATATAGGTGCTACAAAACAGACGTGTTTCTTTAAAATTGACAAGAATAAAAAAGCAGTCAATATAAATAAAATACTGATAAAAACTATCTGTCTTTTTACTCTGGCAGTTAAGACCAGATCCTTGATATATTCTTTTTTATTTTCCTGATAGATCAGTAAAATAGCACTGACTATACATAGAAAAAAGCAAATAATCTTATTATTGATAAAGGCACTGATTAACAATAAGACAAAAATGATCAATGATAAATTAAATTCGATATTTTTCTTATTAAAAAGCCAATGAGTATAACGATAAAACTCATAGCGATTCTGTTGAAACATCTGCAGAGCCAGTTTAATATTGACAAAACACAGGCAGGAAAATACCAAAATAAAACTAATCATAGTCCCTCTTTAAAAATGCCTCCAGCACCCGATTAAAACGATCAGCCTGATGGAAGTAGGCAAAGTGATCATCATTTTCAAAGACAACCAGCGTAGCATCTGGCATTTCTTTTTCCATCATTTGTCCCTTAATTAATGGTGTAGCCTCATCCTTATCACCAAAAACCAGCAAGGTTTCACATTTAACATCCTTAAGATAAGGCTTCAGGTCTTCGTTGACAACCTTAATCAGCGTCTGTTTCATCACTGGACTGGCTTCCTTATAATCGCTGGAACCAGCATTAGCCTGAAACTTTGGCAGATATTTTTCAAAAGGCTTAAGTGATAAGACTTTTTTGCCGATTTTATATTTATATATTTTTACATAATAAGCCAGATCACGATCATCACGAATACCAGCTGCCCCTGTCAGGCACATTCTTCTAACCGGTCTTGATAAGGATAAGAGAATGGCAATACGGCAACCAAAAGAATGGCCAATAATGATAGGTTCTTTTATCTGCATTTCATCCATAAAAGCCAAAAGAAAATCCCGATAATCATAGATGGAATAAGCTTCCAACGGCTCATCACTTTGACCAAAACCTGGAAGATCAAGATTATAGACAGTAAAGTGTTCACTCAGAAATGAGGCGATATAGGCCATCATCTGCGTATTCTGACCCCAGCCGTGTAACAGTAAAACCGGACAACCCCTGTCTCCACTTTTTTCATAATAACAATTTAATTCCCTGATCCTGATTACACTCATAAATAATATTATATACTATCAGCGTTTCTGTTTCTTCAGATGTTTCCTAAAGATTCTAAAGACAACACCGTCATCCATGTTTTCACCTGTAACGCTATATCCATAGGTATCGGCAACTCTATAGACAATAGAAAGACCCAGTCCAAAATTACCCTTATTGCCCTTTTCATAAGGCTTAAACAGTTTTTCAATACGGTCTTTACTCATTATTTCGCCATTATTATAAACTTCCAAAAGGTCTTCCTGGAGACGAATTATTACTTCCGTTTTCGCATAGCGTAAGGCATTATCCAGAAGGTTTTCAACCACAACCCGCCAGGATTCTTCTTCACCATGGAAATAGACGTCTTCATCAATATCGGTTATGATTTCTACCTCATTGCGCAATACCTTACAGGACAAAATAGCCTTGGAAATAACTTCTGCCATGGCAATATTCTGACCCTCATAGGTAACCTGCAGATAGCCCATTTTATTAAAAGTATTAAGACTATAAACCTTCTGCTCAAGACGATCAGCGTGTTCAATAATGACATCTACACTCTTTTCCAAAGAACCATAAGGATAAATACCATCTTTAATACTTTCAGAATATGATT
>DCGB01000070.1:18901-19957 GCA_002314515.1 Solobacterium sp. UBA1789
TTTAAATCATGAGAAATATTCTGTATCATTTCTTCCCTGATACGTTTTTGATCAGATAGTTCCTGATTCATTGAAGTCAAAGCTTCGGCTACGGCACCAATTTCATCTTCTCTTTTGATTTTCAATTCGACATCTTCGCCGTTTTTAATACCATTGATATAGTTTTTTATCTTGTCCAAAGAACGAATAAGTGAAATGATCCAGAGAACAAAGAAAATGAACATGCCAGTTAAAAACAGAACAATAATATTAATGGTCGCATTTGACAAAGCTACAATAAAGTCACTGCGATAAGTATCATTGATAAGAGAAACCAGCTTATAGTCTTTTTCAAAAGTCCTGACTGAGCAGATGACATTATTATTGACAAGTTTATCACCATCTTCAGAAATATTCAGACCATTAAGCAGATACTGATTGTCTACTGTAGCTGAAAGATAGCGTTTATTATTAATGGAATAGACATAATGAGAAACATTGGGATCATCATATTTACTGCCCATTCTTTGCGCCGTAATAAAGTTATCCTGCGAACGATGCAGATAGGAATACATCTGTTCATTGGCAAAAGTAGCGATATTATTGCGCAAATAAGTATAAAAGAAAAAAGAAACAACAAAAATTGTCAAAAATATGACAGAAATAAACTGTTGGATAAGATTAAAACTGCTTAACCAGATTTTTAGTCTTTTCATCAGCCTAAACGATAACCAAAACCATAAATGGTCTGAATATTGATTCGTGGCATTTTCTTACGCAAACGACGCATTGTATCATCGACAACACGATCAGAACCATAGTAATTACTATCCCAGATTTTTTCCAGTATCTGGTCTCTTAGGAAAGCTGTGCCCTTATTTTTGACAAATAGTAACAATAGATCAAATTCTTTGGTTGTCAGATCAATGGACTTGCCATCATCATAGACCATACGCTTGTTTTCATCGATCTCATAGTCATCAACTACCAGGCGGCTTTCGTCCTTATAAACACGGCGAATGATGTTATTAATACGCAAAACCAGTTCCTTGGGTGAAAATGGCTTAGTGATATAAT
>DCGB01000009.1 GCA_002314515.1 Solobacterium sp. UBA1789
ATTAGAAAAAGTTAGTGGTGGCATGGATGAGTGGGGAGAAAAAATGTCAAAATATCTGCCTAGTTCCCATGGAGATCATATAGGAAAAGATTATGCTAAATACTATATAGGACAGGACTTTTATGTTGTTAATGACTCTGATAGAGAAGAGTACTATTGGGGTACCTTAACAGATCATAAAAATGGTAATCATTATATCTATGTTGTTGGACACAATAATTACTGGGCATGTAAACAGGATACACATTACACCGGTTGTTTCCAGGGCAGTAGCTATACATTGTTCTTATACAGCTAGAATTGAGCGAAATTTAAGTACCAGCTGAGTAGAAGATATCTGGTTTTGAAATCCTATTATATAAAATATTAGAACTGTCAAAACCGTAACTAAAACAATATATTATTTATTCATAATAACCAGTGAGGATAACTTAACATTGGTTATTTTTTTTGTTTTGTTATAAACAGTGGTTTTCAACAGGGTAAAGGTGGAAAAAGCCTGTTGATAATGGTGGAAAACCTTAAATATTTTGATAATAATTAGTGGAATGCTGGGGATAATGGTGGAAAACAGAAATATATAAGGTCTACGATAAGTAGGTAGCAATTTACTGTCTTTTGATATTACTATTGTCTTATGGATAAGTATGTAACAGGTTTAACGATTAAAAAACTGCGGGAAGAAAGAGGTCTTACGCAACTTGAACTGGCTGATAAGCTGGGTGTCAGTGATAAGACGATTTCCAAATGGGAAAATGGCCGTGGCTATCCGGATATTACTTTGCTGCAGCCTTTGGCTGGGGTTTTTGCGCTTTCTTTACAGGAACTTTTTGAGGGAGAAGTAGTTAAGAATCAGAATGTTGCCGGTAATATACAAAAAGGAAATTTCTATGTCTGCCCCCTTTGTGGCAATGTTGTGTTTTCTTTGGGTGAAGCAGTTATTGAATGCCATGGTCTGGCTTTGAAAAAAGAAGTGGCCAGAGAAGATGAGGGTTTAGTAAAAATTGATAAGATTGAAAACGAATATCATATATATCTTGATCATCCAATGACAAAGGATAATTATATTTCTTTTGTCTGTGCGCTTGGTGATTATGGATTGCAGATGGATAAAAAATATCCGGAGTCAGCCTGTGAAAGCTATTTCCGGATAAGTGGTGTCAGGAAAATCTATTATTATTCCAATAAGGATGGTCTATTTTTCAAGAAGCTTTAATTCATAGGTATTATCATAAATGATCAGGTCAAAAGTATATTGATGCTGGTCATTTTTTAATATCATTGTTGTTTTGCCGCTTTTGATAAAGGTGGCATTGATAATATAGACTTTTTCATCACCCAGGTCATATAATTCAATATCTACTGGACCATACTGATCATCTGAAAAAGAAACATCATAAGTATCATCAAAGTAGAGTTCTTCTGAACTGAATTTCAGAATGACATTATATGTATGACGGTATTTATAGCCTAGGGTAATTGCTGTAATACAGATAATGATGCAGATAATATTGCCTAAGAGTCTGACTTTTTTGTTTTTAAAGATGTAATTGACATAGACAAATAATGCAATGAGACAAAATAAGGTGCTATAGAGATAACGAGGGAAGGCATAGATAAGCTTGGTGACAAAATAATAGAGATGAGTGCCATCAAATATCAGCATTGGCAACAGTACTAATAGAGACAGGAAATTGTCTTTTTTGATATAGTAGCCAATATAGCCCATCGGTAAAGTTAAAATTGTCCAGATAAACCAGTATTTGTAGTAGACAAAGAGTTTAAATCCCATGCTTGAAAAGGGTATCTGAACCAGATAAACAATGGGTTGAGAGATTAGAAAGAAGATGAAGCATTTTAAGGCAGAATCTTTTGGCGATTCACTATTGAGGATAATCAATAGACCAATGAGTATCCATCTTTCAAAGCTGATAGAAATATCCTGAAAAGAAGTGTCTTTTAAAAATGGCAACATGGCAACGATGCCTGTATAGATGCCAATGATGATGGCGAAGATAATGAGTTTTTTCCAGCTTAATTTAATCATGTTTGTAAAGTATTGCCCGACATGGAGATCCGTCAGCATTATTGAGATTTAAGGGTGCACAATTGAGAATATAGTTTCCTTCCGGGACCTTGTTTAAGCGGATGCCTTCCAGAAGAACAATTTCTTTTTTTAACAGGACCAGGTGAACAGCCATTGGTGATAGTTCAGGGCCAATAGTCTGTGATTCATTGCCTATGAGGTCAATTTCACTTTGGGCAAAGACTTCAGCTGCTTCTAAGCTGATACAGGCTTTTCCTTTAATGAGAATCTTTTTGATACCATTGGCTTTTTTAAGGATGCTTTGAGCATCTTCTTTATTGAGATTACCATGGTGTTCATAGACAATGGCTGGGCCAATAAATTTGTTAAGAGGTATTTCATTAATGGCTTTACCATCTTTTATAAAATGACAGGGGGCATCGACATGAGTACCATTGTGGGCACAGAGACTTAATTCAGTCAGATTATAGAGATCACCATTTTGGATACTTCTGCTAAGTGTTGATTGAGGTTTGCGATCACCGGGATAGACTTCGCATTCAAGCAGGGGCTGAGTGATATCATATAACATTTCAGATGACCTTCCTTAATTCTTTTCTGATCAGGTTTTGCATCGAATCGGGATATTTATCAATATTCATTTCATCAAACTGTTTAATAACGTCCATAAAATAATTATAGTACAAAAAGAAAATCTTATTGATGCAGGCTTTATTTGGAAAATAACGATGATGATACAATGAAAAAATAAAGATTGATGATTTGCGTCATGGTATTGTCATCTTTTGGTGTAATAATATAGATGTTATGAAAAAAATTAAGGATGAACAGTTAAGAATCGTGTTAGGTGGTAATACACTTACCAGTGAAGAAGTGGCCATTGGTGTTGTTGGCATTATCTGCCAGATGTGTAATACACAGGATGTCACTATAAATACTTCTTTTCAGTCTCTGGGGGTTGATGGAATGACCATGGATGAGATTGTGAAGATGGTTGAAGATGTTTTCCATATCAATCTTAATGACTATAAGAAAATGGGTATTGATAGTGTTAAGGATCTGGTTGATCTGGTAAATCAGCGTGTAAAAGCGAAAGGACAGTAGGTCCTTTTTTTCTAATAATAGATTGGTATAATATTTTTATGACAGAGCAGGAATTTAGAGAAAAACTGAAAGAAAGAGGCCTGATAATCAGTGATTTGCAGATGAAGCAGCTCAATGATTATGCAGCTTTTCTGGTTGAATATAATGAAAAAATCAACCTTACGGCAATTACAGAATATGAGAATATTCTGTCTAAGCATTTTTATGATAGTCTCCTTTTATCTTTTGAAAAGAAAATTGAAGGAACTCTATTGGACGTGGGAACAGGTGCCGGTTTTCCAGGAGTAGTCTTAAAAATCTGTTTTCCACAATTGAAGGTTGTTTTACTGGAACCTTTAAAAAAACGTTGTATTTTCCTTGAGGAACTCATTGAAAAGCTGAAGCTTCAGGATATTGAAGTTGTCAATGAGCGGGCTGAAGATTATGCATTGACTCATCGGAATAAATATGACTATGTTACAGCCAGGGCTGTCAGTAATCTTAATGTTCTGATTGAATTATGTGGTGCGATGGTAAAGCTTGATAATTACTTTATTGCCCTAAGAGGTTCAGAGGGCAGGGAAGAAATAAAGAAGGCTGATAGGGCCATTAAAACCATGGGATTTGTGGTTGAAAATACCTATGAGGAGCATCTTGATGATGAGTCTT
>DCGB01000136.1:0-4806 GCA_002314515.1 Solobacterium sp. UBA1789
TATCTTCCAATTTAGAAAGATTAGGTATTGATTCAATAGTATGTTCAAAGAAGTAAGAGGATTTAAAGAAAGACTTAGGTTATTCCTGTGATCTGGTAATACTGGATGCTCCCTGTTCGGGTGAGGGTATGATTAGAAAATATCCGGAAATTCTTGATTCTTATAATGAAGAAAATATCTATGATTTAGCTAAAATTCAGTCTCAATTACTTGAAGAGGCTTATCTATTGTGTAAAGATGGCGGCTATATTCTATATTCAACCTGTACCTATGCCTTAGAGGAGGATGAAAAACAGATTATTGATTTTTTAGATAAACATCAGGATATAAGATTGATTCATAATGATATAGATGGTAATCGTTCTTTGTTTAAAGGCTGTATTAAATTATCTCTTCTAAATGATACGGAAGGTCAGTTTATGGCCTTACTTAGAAAGGATAATGCCGATCATCAAAACAGGATTAAGTATAAAAAGGCTGTAAAGAATAAAATGGTCGAAGAATTTATTAATGAACAGCTGAATATTAATGAATATTATTTATATGAGAATAATGATTATTATTATATGAGTTTAAAGCCTCTGATTGATTTAGGATATGGTGTATTACGATATGGTATCTGTGTTGGAAATATTGTTAATAAACGTTTTGAACCTCATCATCATTTTTACAGGGCAAATATCTTAAAAGATAAATATAAAAAAATTATTGAATTAAATGATGAAGAGCTTAATAAATATCTTTCAGGTTTACAGATAGATATAAAGGGTGATGATGGGTACTATCTAATTTGTTATAAAGGCTATTCTTTAGGCTTTGGTAAACTGGCTAAGGGTAGCTTAAAAAATAAATATCCGAAAGGTTTACGAAGGATGATATTCATCTTGAGGTAAGGTTATGGCAATAGAAAATAAGGGTGAACTTGGTCACATTGAAGTAAATGCCGATGTTTTCAAGGATTTAGCACAAATCGTTTCTAAAAAACATAATGAAGTTGTGCCAAAGTCTGATGATGATTTCGCTTCCTGCAGTATTTCACGGGATGGCGATATCAAAATTACAGTTTATTTAAAAATAAAACAGGGTAAAGATGTCTTGAATATCTGCCAGCAGATTCAAAAGGAAATACATGAAGTAATCGAACAGATGACAGGTATTGATGTCAAAAACATCAATATTGATATTCAGGGTTTTATTAATGAAGTCTCATAAGAGACTTTTTTCTAAATAAGGGGAGATATATGAATAATATTAGACGTTTAATGCGCGATGAATTCGCAAAACTGGATGGCGGTTTATTTTCTGCCAGTGATAAGGCTGATGTAGGAGATGTCTATGATCAGATGATTGCCAAAGGTGTGGCTATGATGTCTTGGGCTGATCCTTTTGCCCCTGATCATGTTTTACCAGACTGCGTTAAAGAGGAAATGCTGAAGTCTATAGATAAGGGTATTGCTGAACATTATACAATGCCGATTGGTTCTGGTGAGTTAAAAAAGGCCTTATGTGAACGCATTGAGCACATGTATGGCTTAAAACTTGATCCAACCCGTAATATCATGATCAATCCGGGTTCAGATGTAGGCTTATATTTAGCCATGAGCCCCTGGTTGAATAAGGATGATGAGGTTCTGGTACTTGATCCCAGCTATGCATCCAATTTCTTAAATCCATCTTTAATTGGTGCCAGACTGGTAAGAGTTAAGACTTATGAAGAAGACGGCTATCATGTAAGGGAAGAAGAAATCAGAAAAGTATTAAGTAATCATACCAAGATGTTATTGCTTACAAATCCTAATAATCCAACAGGTACTTCTTACAATAAAGAAGAAATGACAATGATGGCTAATATCTGTATTGAAAAGGATCTGATTTGTGTTGTTGATCAGGCTTTTGAGGATACATGTTTTAATGAAACAGCAATGGTTTCCATGGCCAATATTCCAGGCATGTGGGAAAGAACAGTTACTGTTGGTTCTGCTTCCAAGGGCATGGCATTAAGTGGCATGAGAGTTGGCTGGCTTTATTGTGATGATGTGATTATGGACGTCTATCATGCCTGTGCTGTTAATTTGCAGGGAGCTCCGAATTCTCTATCACAATTTGCGGTTATTCCTGCAATTAAAGATGATTCATTTATTAAAAACTATATTGATAAATATGATAAACGTCGTAAATATGCCTATAAGATATTCAATCAGATACCAGGTGTAAAAATGGCTATGCCAAAGGCAACTTTCCTCTTATGGCTTGATGTTTCAAAACTTGGCAGCAGTAATGAAGTCTCTTCTTATTTAATAGAAGAAGCCAAGGTCAATGTCAATGCGGGTATCAATTATGGTTTAAGTGGAGAAGGCCATTTAAGAATTGTAGCTGGCTGCTATGAAAATGATGAAGTATGTTTCAGCAAGCTGGATGATATTGCCAATGCATTAAAGAAAATGGCTGACAGGAAGGGAATTAAATAATGGATATTAAAGAGTTTTCCTGTAATTCATTTATTCGTTTTGATAAACAATGGGCCCTGTTAACGGCGGGAAATAAGGATGATTTTAATACCATGACCATATCCTGGGGTTCACTTGGTACCTTGTGGAATAAGCCTATCTGTACGGTATATGTCTGTCCTGACCGTTATACCTTTGAATTCATGAATAAATATGATGACTTTACCGTTTCTTTCTTTGATGAAGAATATAAAAAAGACTTATTGACCCTTGGAACTCTGAGTGGAAGAGATGGGGATAAGATTGCCAAAACAAAACTGGATGTTGAATATCTTGATGAGTCTGTTACATTTAAGCAGGCTAAGCAGACATTGGTTTTAAAGAAATTATACAGCTGTCCTATTAATGAAGAAGATATTCCTGAAGATATTAAAAAACGTTTTTATAAAGAAGATAGAGTTCATTATATGTATATTGGTGAAATAAAGGAGATCGTATGAAAAAAGTCGCATTGGATTTAGTAAAAGATTATAACTATCTATCAGCTGTACAACAGTTAAGTAATGATGAACTTATTTATATCAGTTCAAAAGCTGATATGCTAAGAAATGACTACAAACATTATCTTCATTATTTGAATAATGGCAAAGACAGCATCATTCTAAGCAAAGAAAATAAGATTAATTATGACTATATTGATAAACAGATCTTATTAAAAGAAAGCAAGGGTAACTATACTGCTGTCTATGAACTTGCTTTGGATGGAAGAAAAACTTTTAAATTTGAATTACCATTAAGCATTTCTAAAATCTATGAACTCAATGATAAATATTATTTAATCAGTGCCACTATTAATCTTGGCTGTCCTGACTACTACAAATCAGATAAAGACAGTCAGAAAGAATATGAGAAGAATGTCAAAGATAATGATGATTATCTGGTTTTGGACGAATATCCTTTCTTTTATAATGGCGGCGGTTTTATTAATGGTGATCGCTGTAATCTCTTTTTAGTTGATAAGGAAAGTTTTGAAATTAAGCGTATAGTACCTGCTACGATGGATTGTGAATCAGTTTATGTTAATAAAGATATAATTTACTTCCTGGGTAACGATTATACAGCTTTAAAGGACTTATATAACAATATCTATAAATATGATGTAAATAAGGATGAACTTAAGTGTTTATATGAAAATAAGCGAGAATATTATTTTAAACAGTTATATGTCTTAAATGATAATCTTTATATTCATGCCTCAATAAGAACGGTTATTGATGGTTCCAATATCTATTTATATAAAGATGGTAAACTGGATGAAGTCATTAATAGTGAATACATGTTCTGTAATTCTGTTGGTTCAGACTTACATTATGGCAGTCTTAAGAATAGATGCATCGATCAGAATATAGCTTACTTCTTAACCGTTGATCACAATAAGACAATTATCATCAGTTTTGATGGAAAAGACTTAAAAACCATCAGCAATCATGAAGGTGATATCTGTGATTTGTCTGTTAAAGATGGAAAGTTTGCAGTAATTTCTCAATATGATATGAAATTACCGGAAGTTTATGAATATAAAGATAATAAGATGATTCAGCTTACTGCTATCAACGAAGAATTACTGAAAGACTGCTATGTTGCAAGACCTGAAAAAATTACATTCTTTAACAAAGATGATATTGAAGGTTTTATTTTAAAGCCAATTGATTACGATAAGAATAAAAAATATCCTTGTATCCTGGATATTCATGGTGGTCCAAAGACAGCCTATGGTGAAGTTTTCTTCCACGAGATGCAGATCTGGACTTCTTTGGGTTATTTTGTCATTTTCTGTAATCCGCATTGTTCTGATGGTCGTGGCAATGAGTTTGCCAATTATCTCAAACATTATGGAGCTACGGATTATGATGACATTATGATTTTTGTTGATGAGGTGTTAAGGAAGTATCCGCAGATTGATAAAGAAAGATTAGGTATTACGGGTGGTTCTTATGGCGGTTATATGACTAACTGGATTATTACCCAGACTGATAGATTCAAATGTGCTGCTACTCAGCGTTCAATTTCCAACCGTGTTGCCGATTTCTTCTATTCAGATTATTCTTTTGATGTCACTCATGAAAATGGTGTTCCATTGGATAATGATTTTTTAAAGATGTCCTGGGATCGTTCACCTATCAAGTATTGGGATAAGGTTAATACGCCAACCTTATTTATTCAATCCACTCTGGATTTCCGTTGTCCTTTCCCTGAGGCTTTGCAGTTATATTCTGCTTTAAAATTTAGAGGCATTGAGGCCCGTTTATGTGGTTTTAAGGGTGAGAATCATGAGTTATCAAGAAGTGGCAAACCTTTA
>DCGB01000136.1:4864-5081 GCA_002314515.1 Solobacterium sp. UBA1789
AGATGGAGAATCACTTAAAATGAGTTTTGATAGTAAAAATATTGATTTGGATTTATTAAAAAAGAAGGCTTTTAATTATCGCTGGGCTGAACTGCCTGAGGGTATGTTGCCTCTAACGGCTGCTGATCCTGATTTTAAATGTGCTTTTGAAATAAGAGATGCCTTAAAAGCTTATATTGATGAAGGTTATTTCTGTTATACGCCAAAACTGGGTTTT
>DCGB01000136.1:5135-6007 GCA_002314515.1 Solobacterium sp. UBA1789
TTCAAGAAAAAATGAAGATATTAAGGCAGAACTGATTTTACCTATTGATTCTGCTGCCAGAGGTATGGATATTATTGCCTGTTCTTTTTTGAAAGAAGGGGATGAGGCCATCGTCTTTGATCCTGTTGATTATCTATTTAAAACAGCTGTCAGAGCTGCTGGTGCCAAAGATGTGCGCTTTCCAGCTGTAGTAAGAGATGGTTTTATTGACTTGAGCAATCTGGAATCTTTTATAACAGAAAAAACCAGAATGATATGTTTCTGTAATCCCCATAATCCCTTAGGACTCTGTTATCGAAAAGAAGATTTAAAATTAATATTGGACTTATGCAATAAATATAATCTTTATGTAATGAATGATGAAATATGGTCAGATATCATTTATTCAGATGCCGAATTTAACAGTCTAAATAATCTTGAAGATGAACTGACTAAACATGTCATATCGGTTACCGGTTTTTCCAAATCTTTTGGTTTGGCGGGTTTAAGAATTGGCTGTATCTATTGTAAGAATGAAGATGATTTTAAGAAAATAGTTGAAATATCTAAAGTCATGTCAACTGTAGGTGGTATTTCTTCTCTGTCACAGATTGCCGGTAAGACTGCTATGGATAAGTGCTATTACTGGGTTGATGATTTTGTAAAATATCTTGAGGATAATCGCAATTATGTCTATGAGCGCATTCATCAGATGGGATTAAGCTGTAATAAACCAATGGCTACTTATGTAACCTTTATCAATATTGAAAAGACAGGTTTAAGTGCAGATGAATTTGTTGATTTCATGAAAGAAAAAGTTAATCTGGCCTTAGTTCCTGGTTCAGATGAATTCTTTGGACCTTTATCAGCTGGTCATGTAAGATTATGTTTTG
>DCGB01000051.1:0-3159 GCA_002314515.1 Solobacterium sp. UBA1789
GCTGGTGAATGGTTCAACGGGTATAGCTTCTGGTTATGCGACAAATATTGCACCACATAATTTTAATGAAGTTGTTGATGCCACAATTTATCGCATACTTAATCCTGAATCAGACCTGGATGATTTGATGAACTTTATTAAGGGGCCTGATTTCCCAACCGGTGGTATTGTTCAGGGTTTGGATTCTTTAAAGGAAATTTTTAAAACCGGTAAGGGCAAAGTTGTTTTGCGTTCAAAATGTGAAATTGAAGAGGGTAGAACAGCTGATTCCATCATTGTCAGTGAAATACCTTATGAAGTTGTAAAATCAGTACTGGTAAAAAAGATATCAGATATCTATTTAAATAAGGATATTGAAGGAATAACTGATGTTCGTGATGAATCAGGACGTGATGGTCTGCGCATTGTCATTGAATGCAAAAAAGATGCCAACACTCAAGCTATTCTAAACTATCTCTATAAGAATACAGATCTGCAGATCAACTATTCCTACAATAATATTGCCATTGTTGATCATCGTCCAATGCTGATGTCTTTGGAAATGATGCTGGATATTTTTATTAATCATCGTCGTGAAGTTGTTTTAAATAGAAGTATTTTCCTGCGTGATAAAAAGAAAAATCAGCTGCACATTGTTGAAGGCTTAATTAAAGCTGTGTCCATTCTGGATTCAGTTATTGAAACCATCCGCAAATCAAAGGACAAGAAAGATGCCAAAGATAATCTGATAAAAGCCTTTTTGTTTACGGAAATACAGGCTGAGGCTATTGTAAATTTACGTTTATATCGTTTATCTTCTACGGATATTCAAATATTAAAAGAAGAGTTTGCCACTCTGACAAGAGAGATTGCTGAACTTGAAAGTATTATTTCTTCAGCTGATGTTTTAAATAATGTTCTGGTAAAAGAACTGAAAGAACTTAATGAAAAAATTGTCCGTCCACGTAAGACAGCTATTGAAAAAGAGGTTGAGGAAATTGTTATTGATAAACTGGCAATGATTCCTAATGAAGAGACCTATATCTGCCTTTCAAAAGATGGCTATGTCAAACGTTTTTCGCCGAAGGCTTATAATGCCAATCCAGGTCAGCTGCCATTTACCAAAGATGATGATTATCTGGTTGGCATAAAACATTGTGAAACTCTGGATGTTCTTCTTGCTCTGACTAATAAAGGTAATTATCTTTATTTGCCAGTCTACAAGATTGATGAATGTAAATTTAAGGATGTAGGAAAACATATTTCTACATATATCAAAATGGAAAACAATGAGAAAATTATTGGTGCTGTCACTGTAAAACGTTTTGATACTTATGCTTATATCGTCACTCTGACAAAGAGCGGTCAGATTAAAAAATCATCTTTGCCTAAATGGGATGTCTTACGTTCCAGCAAGGAATTGACGGCTATGAAATTAAAGAAAGATGATGAAGTTGTTTCAATGACCCTTTGTTACGATGAAGATGATCTGCTTGTAATATCCAAAGAAGGTTATTATAACTACTATAGTTCGAGGGTACTTTCTGATTTGGCTTGTAAGGCCCAGGGCGTAACAGCTATTACTTTAAAGAATGATGAGGCAGCAGCTGTTTTGGCAAATCGTCATAATAATGATTCAATTCTCTTGATGAGTGATGATGGATTGTTTAAGCGTTTGAAGTTTAGTGATCTGCAGTTTACAAATCGGGCCAGTCGAGGATCACGTTTGTTTAAGGTTTTGAAAACCCGTAATCAGACAATAATCAATGCCCGTCGGATATCACCAGGCACAAGCCTTTTAATAAATGATGGTGACAGTAAAACATTGGGAATTTCTACCATTGCATATCTTTCAACTGATTCCAATTTCTCTAATCCGCTTAAAATCAATGTACCTTATTCCTTTGTTCAGGATGATCTGAACGATATTGAAGAAGTCATGATTGTTGATTTACCTGCTGATTATCAAAAGGAAGAAGATGAGCCTTTTGATCAGACGGCTCTGTTCTCATGATTAGTTCATTGTTTAAAGCTGATGCTTTCTACGACAGTCTTAATGATATCGATTTTGAAAAGCTTTATCACTCTGGAATAAGGACTCTTATTATTGATATTGATAATACTTTGATTCCTTATTATCAGAATGTCGCTAATGAAGAAACAAAAGAAAAAACAGCTTATCTGAAAAAACTTGGATTCAATATTATTATTTACTCAAATAACTGGCCATGGCGGGTCAAAAAATTTGCTGATAGTATTTCACTTCCTACTTATTCTTTCGCTCTTAAACCCCTTAAAATGGTCTATAAGCGGATAATCAGAGAAAACAAATTAAAAAAAGATGAGATATTATGTCTGGGTGATCAGCTGATAACTGATGTACTTGGTGCCCGACGAATGGGACTGAAGGTTTTTTATATAAAACCGCTTGTCGAAAAGGACAGCTATAAAACAATTATCAACCGCAAAATAGAAAGGTATATCTTTAAGAAAATTATCAATGAAAAAATGTAAGGGCTGTGGTATCATCCTCCAGGATAAAGATAAAGAAAAAGAAGGATATTGTTTAAGTCTTGACCAGGATTATTGTCAACGCTGTTTTCGTTTGTCTCACTATGGTGATACTTCCTTTTTGAAACAGGCACAGCCAAACAATAATGATATTCTTGATACTTACAACAAACAAAAAGATGCCATATTTGTGCTCATTGTTGACTGCTTTGATGCATTTTATCTTGATCAGGACAAACTTTTAGAATATTTTATTGACAAAAAAGTCATACTTGTTATCAACAAAACCGATCTATTACCACGTAATGTCAACGATGATAAACTTGATGACATTTATCTGAAAATCATTAATAAAATTAAATGGCCAAATCTATTCGATGTTTTATTGACTTATCGTCATGATCCTTATTTTAATGATCTGTTTTTTTCAATATTAGCGAAACAGAATAATAAAAATATTGTCTTTGCCGGTAGGGCTAATGCTGGCAAATCAACACTGATAAATCGTCTGATTGGCAATAATGATTTAACCGTATCTCCTTATCCTGGAACAACCATCGCCAATAACGAAATAAACTATCAGGGATATTGTTTTATTGATACACCAGGTTTATTAGACGAGGGTTCAATCCTTTCATATATTGAAGAAGATAAAATTAAAGCTCTTTT
>DCGB01000051.1:3168-5235 GCA_002314515.1 Solobacterium sp. UBA1789
CCTATAAAAACCCTGAAAACAAAAGTATTTCAGCTATACTCACCCCAAAGTTATTTTGTTGAGGGCTTAATCAGATTGGATATAATTCCTGAAAATAGGGCTTCAATTAATTTCCTTATCAGTGATGAAGTTGATATTCACCGTTGTAAAAAAGATAAGGCAAAGGATTATTATGATAATAATCAGAATAATATCAGTCTGAAATTAGAGCCCTGGAAAAAGAAAGAAGAGAGAATTAAATATAATAAAGCTTATTATATTAAAGGTCTGGGCATGTTCCGCATTAATGGTAAAGCCGATATACGCCTATATTGTTACGATAAAATTGATGTTTATTACAGCGAGGTAAGAATCTGATGTTAACAGGAAAACAAAAAAGATNNTTGATATTTATACATATAGTAAAATAAAGACGTATAAATGTGAGGTAAATATATAGTGTTAACAGGTAAACAAAAAAGATATTTAAGAAGTCTGGCCAATAAAGAAAAAGCCTTATTCCAGATTGGTAAAGATGGCTTAAACGAGGGCTTATATGAAACGATATTTGATGCCCTGATTGCCCGTGAACTGGTAAAAGTCTCAATCTTAAAAACCTGCAGCGTTGATATAAATGAAATCTGCATAGAAATCTGTGCACGCTGCAGTTGCGAACTGGTTCAGAAAATCGGCCGTACTCTAGTATTCTACAAGCGTACTAAGGACAATAAAATTATTCTGCCATGAAAAACACCATTGACAACTTTCGTTTACTGAATAGTAAACAGCGCTCTTTTATCTTAAATGATGACCAGCTGCTAAGTGATCTGGTAAGAACCAATATGTCAGAAAAACGCTTCCGACATTCTTTAGGTGTGGCCAAACTGGCAATGGAATTAGCTATCAAACATCATGTCAATATACATCAGGCTTATCTTGCGGGTCTTTTACATGACATAAGCAAAGAATTTCCTGAACAGTGGCAGGATGAATATCTTAAATACTATGACAAAGATAAACTGAATGCACCTGAGGGCGTTAAACATTCCTACACGGCAAAATATTATCTGAAAGAAAAACTGGGATTTAATGATAAAGATGTATTGAATGCAATCTATAATCACACTATCTGCGAGTCTAATGCCAAGCTGGCTAAAATAATATATATTGCCGACAAAAGAGAAGAAGGACGACATATTGATGATGATATTGTCGAAATGGCCTTTATTGATTTAGACAAAGCTTTTCATAAGCTTGAAGAAAATGTCGCCGACTATTTGAAAGAGGGAAATATTAATGGATGAACTCTTGAAAATTGTTACCGAAACCATGGATAATAAGCAGGCTGATAATCTTGTTGTTATCGATTTTCGTAAACACAGTCCTTTTGTAGATTATTTTGTCATTGGTTCTGCACGTAATGGCCGTCTGGCCAAAGCGATTATTGAAGCTGTTGAAGATGAAGCGGTCAAACATAATTATGATGTTAAAAATATTGATAAGGGCGATGATTCCAAATGGCTTCTCTTGGACCTGGGATCGGTAGTTTGCCATGTTTTCTATGATGATGAAAGAACAAAATATGATTTGGAGGGTCTATGGAAAGATCTGATAATGTCCCAATAAACTCCTATACCCATTTAGCTTATTTTTATGATGAACTTCTTGGCGATGAAGAAGCTTTTTCTTTATGGCTTAAATATATTGAAAATGAAAAATTTGAAACTGTCCTGGAACTGGCATCAGGCTCAGGTGTGATGGCTGCTATATTAGAAAAAAAAGCTTATAAGGTTATTGCTTCTGATTTATCACCAGATATGAAAGAAGTGGCAAAAAGGCGATTTAATGGTGAATATCGCATTTTGAATATGATAGATTTCAATCTTAATCAGAAGTTTGATCTTATCCTTTGTATTGTTGATAGTATCAATTATTTAAGTGAGGATGAATTAGATAAGTTCTTTGAATCCTGTTATCGTCATTTAAATGATAAGGGCCGCCTGATTTTTGATATGCATTCTCTAAAAAGACTCGAAGAATTTGAAGAAGAATATATTGAAGAGGGTAGTTTAAGCAATTGCGACTATC
>DCGB01000052.1 GCA_002314515.1 Solobacterium sp. UBA1789
CATTTTTCAATGCTTTTTTGTATTCTTTTTTAGTTTCTTTTTTATACTTAGTTTTTAATTCAGCTTTTTGCTCTTTTGTAACATTTTTCAATGCTTTTTTGTATTCTTTTTTAATTTCTTTTTTTAAGAAGAAATCAGAGTTATCAATTCGATAATCTTTTCCTTCATGATGGAATATAATTTGTCCACCTGTTGCTTCTTCTAATCGATTAATACATCTCAAGAAAGTAGATTTACCACTACCTGAAGGACCAATAATTGCAATTACATCCCCTTTATTAACATCTAATGATATATCTTTTAAGACAGTATTATCACCAAATGTCTTTTTTAAATTTCTAATTGAAATAACATTATTTTCCATTTTAGTTCACCGCCTTTTTTGCATGGCTCCATGGGAAGACAAATGCCTTTTCACCATTTTGCTTACGTGAAATAATACGAACAATTAATGTAGCAAGTAATGTTAAGCATAAATAAATTACTGCGACAATAACATATCCTTCAACTTTAAAGTAATTCTTATTAGTTGCAATAGAAACGCTTGCATATAATTCTGTTAATCCAATAACATTTAAAACTGATGAGTCTTTAACGTTAACGATATATTCATTTAAAATTGTTGGAATTGAATTTTTAATTGCTTGTGGCATAATTACACAAAACATTGTTGTCCAATATGGCATACCTAGAGATCTACTTGCCTCTTCTTGGCCTTTATCAACGCCATTTAAGCCAGAACGAATAATTTCTGACATATAGGCACCAGTATTAATAGAAATTACAAAGATGGCAGCTGTCATTTTATCCCAGCGTATGATATTGGTATATACCAGATAATAGATAAAGACAGCTTGTACCATCATCGGTGTACCCCTGAATATTTCAATATAAATTGTAATGAAGGAGTCAATTATTGTTTTGATAGGTGATTTTTTATCAAACTTTAGTGCTTTAAAACCACCAACCATTAATCCAATGAGTAAACCGATGATAGTACCAGCTAAGGAAATAATCAGAGTTGTCTTAATGCCCAATAGAAAAGAGGGCCAGTAATTAAGGACAATTTCCAGACATTTAGATAATGACATTATTCTTCAACCGCCGGCTGATTAGATGTAGCATCCAACATTAAAACATTACGGACATCCTGGGATATTTTTGATAGAGATGCTTCCAGGTCATTTAACAATTGCGTATTATCTTTGGCGACGGCAATAGAAACAGATGTATCAACGATAAAACCTTTTTCAAAGCTGACGATAGTTAAATCAGGATTAGCGGCAACAACGCCCTGGGCAACAGGCAATTCAGCTGTAATGGCATCAGCTTCGCCGGATGTCAGAGATAGTATCATGCGTGGATAGGTTGATAGCGGTGTTAAATGAACGACACCATCAATCTGATCAATAATCTCATCGTAGGTAGTATTTAACTGTCCAAGTACTTTATATCCACTTAATTGCTGAATATCAGTAATATTTACCAGTTCAGAATCCTTACGCACTATTACAACCATTTCAGACTGATAATATGGGCTGGTAAAATTAACTTCTTTGGCACGTTCTGGTGTTTCAGTCATACCGGCAATAATGCAGTCAATCTGACCGGCATTTAAGGCCGGAATCAGACCATCCCATTCAGTTTTGACAATAACAAGTTCTTTGCCTAAATCTTCTGCTAATAATTTTGCAATCTGGACATCATAGCCATCGGCATAATCAACTTCAGATATCTGAACTGCTGATGGACCTTCTTCAATCTGTGTCCAGTTAAATGGGGCATAGTTACATTCCATACCAACTCTTAAGACATTTTCATCATTTTCAGCATTAGAGCAGGCACATAGCAGGAACAGGGATAAAATTGCGATTAATTTCTTCATATGAAGACCTCTTTCTGAATAAAAAATCATATGTGCTATCACATATGACCAACAGGGATCTTCTTGTAATAGCGCCTCTTCTTTCGAAGGAGTGTCATAAGTCTTTCCTATAACCCCACGAGCTGAATAT
This sequence comes from Solobacterium sp. UBA1789, assembly GCA_002314515.1. GTDB lineage: Bacteria > Bacillota_I > Bacilli_A > Erysipelotrichales > Erysipelotrichaceae > Colivicinus. Next base: position 2,016 of record DCGB01000052.1, read on the forward strand.
GCCTATTCAGTCGTTCGGCGATGGTTGCCTTTGGGAGAATTCATTGCCTGCCGGCTCCTTCTCTTACTCTTCTGCATCGCTACCTCTATATATAATTTTTTTATTGTTTATAAAATAACTTATTTTGCAGGCATTTGTCAATGATGTAAAATAATATAGAGGTATTTTTATGAATAGATCCACTCTGGAAATAGATAAAAAACAATTAATAAAGAATTATTTAATCTATAAATCTCTACTCGATGAAAAGCAGGATATCTATGCGGTCATTAAGGCTAATGCCTATGGTCATGGCGCTGTTGAAGTTGCCAGAATTCTGGAAAAAGCCGGTTGCAAGTATTTTGCGGTTGCCTGCATTAATGAAGCAATCAGATTAAGAGAAAATGGCATTAAGGGTGAAATACTGATACTGGGTTATACTTCAGAAACTGATAGTAATGATCTGATTAAATATGATATTGTTCAAACTATTGCAGATGAAAATCATGCTGAAATGTTGAAGAATAAGGGAATCAGAGCTCACCTGGCGATTGATACCGGAATGCATAGAATAGGCATCGATGGTAATGACAGGGGATATTGCGAAAACTTTATTCGCAAATATCATGACAGTTTTAAACTTGAGGGTTTATTTACGCACTTATGTGTTGCCGAAAGTGATAAAGAATTCAGTCAGCTACAGCTTCAAAGATTTAAGAATATAACTGAAAGTGTCAAGGATTTGAATATTAAACATATCCATTATCAGAACAGCTGCGGTGGTCTTGAATATGAAGCTTATGGTGATTTAGTCAGATTGGGAATTATCTTATATGGTTTAAAACCTGATTATACTTATAAACTGCCAGAGGGCATAAAACCTATAGTCTGCTGGAAGACTATTGTCAGTATGATTAAAGTCGTTAAAAAAGGTGAATCACTGGGTTATGGCTTGAATTATACCTGTGATAAAGATACGATGGTGGCAACAATTCCAATAGGCTATGGTGATGGTTATCTACGTCGACTTGGCAAAGAAGGCTATGTATTAATCAATAACCAGAAGGCTAAGATTATTGGTAATATCTGTATGGATCAGCTGATGCTCGATGTTACAGATATTAAAGATATTGAAAGAGAAAATGAAGTAATATTAATGAACGACTGTTTAACAGCTGATGAACTGGCTAAAATGTCAGATACGATAGCTTATGAAATCGTCTGCGGCATAAGTGATAGAGTTGAAAGGAAGTATATCTAATGAATAAATATGTTGAAAGAATTATTGAGGATGTCAAAAAGAAATATCCTTATCAGCCTGAATATATCCAGGCAGTAGAAGAGGTATTGAATTCTGTTTCTATTATCTTTGATAAACATCCTGAATA
>DCGB01000023.1:0-856 GCA_002314515.1 Solobacterium sp. UBA1789
TTTGATAATAGGTATGCGCTTATTATCTTTTAAGATAAGAAATAGGGGCATGATATTACCATTGCGGTCGTTTAAAGAGATGACATCTACATATTTTTTCATGGTGTTTGTAGTTAGTTGAATTTAATTATACTAATATTATAACTTGAAAAATATTAATGTACAAGTTACTATTTAGATATAAGTTAAATTGGAGGATGACTATGGCTTTCAAAGATAATCTTCGTTATTTGCGTCGCAGTAATAATATGTCGCAGGATGAGTTGGCTGCCAGGCTGGGATATAAGTCTTTTACAACTATTCAGAAGTGGGAAGATGGTACTGCTTATCCCCGTGTTTCCAAGCTTGAAGCATTGGCTGGTATTTTTGATGTTGATGTTGATCATCTTTTATATGAGGATTTGTGCAGTCAGATGGTTAAGGTTCCTCTTGTTGGTGAGGTTAAGGCTGGTTATGACTTATATGCCAATCAGGAGATTTTGGGTTATGAATATGTCAATAATGATGAATATGAGGCTGGCGAGTATTTCTATCTCAAGGTTAAGGGCGATTCGATGAAGGATGTCAGAATCTGCGATGGCGATATTGTTTATGTTCATAAACAGTGTTATTTACAGCCTGATTTAATCGGTGTTTTTATGATTGACAATGATGAAGTAACTATTAAAAAGGTGGCCTATGATCAGGGAAAGATTATATTAAAGGCTGCTAATGATAAATATCCTGACCGCTGTTTTAAAGAAGATGAAGTTAAAATACTAGGAAAGGTCATCCATTGTAAGGTAAGTTTTTAATTATGACTTTCAGGCAGAAGATTACATATTTTGTTTTAATATTAATTGTTTATACTCTTTTG
>DCGB01000023.1:861-4335 GCA_002314515.1 Solobacterium sp. UBA1789
GTCTTATACTCTTTTGAATACTGCAGTTTATTATTTTTTAAGGGAAGTATTATGTGCTTTTTCTTTATCTTTACTGATTAAACGGCTGATTTTCTTTTTTATCATTCTTTTTATCAACCCGTTTATCACTTACTTAATTGGCGAAAAAGTACCATTTAAGGTCAGTGGTTTGAAGGTTGCGGATGGCTTGAAGGCAGAATTACATAGTGATGTTGAAGTATAAAAATATGCTACAATAAACTAATGAAAGTAATTATGGTAGCCGGTGGTACCGGTGGACATATTTATCCGGCTTTGGCTTTAGCTGAAGCTTTGGAAAAACGTGGTCATGAGCTGCTTTTTGTTGGCAGTCTGGATCGCATGGAAAAGGATCTTATACCTGCCAAGGGTTATAAATATTATGGATTAAACGTATACTCAACAATGGGCGGTCTTTTTGCAAAACTCAGATCGCTTTTTTCAATTTTTAAGGCCTATTTTGAATGTCTGAAGCTTGTTGATGGCTATGATATGGCTATTGGCTTTGGCAATTATATTTCGCTTCCTTTGATGTTTGCGGCTAAAAAGAAGGGCTTGAAGTGTGTTTTACATGAGCAGAATTCTTTTGTTGGAAGGGCTAATCGTCTTTTGGATATGAGGGCTGATCTGATTATTGCTTCGTATCCGGATAATTTGAAACAGTTTAGAAATCCCAGGACTTTTTTCTTAGGCAATCCACAGGCTTCCAAGGCTTTTTCGGCTATCAAGGACGAGAATATTATTACGGATATGGGCTTGGATCCCAAAAAAAAGACTGTAGTTATTTTCATGGGTTCCTTGGGTTCTGAAAGCATTATGAAGGTCCTCTTGGAATACTTTGATTTGTGTGATGGTGCTTATCAGATTATATATGCAACGGGAAAAGCCTATTATTCCTATGTTGATGAACATATCAAAAAGTGTGATTATTTAAAATATTATGAACGTATTGATGGTATTGGTGTTATGAAGAATGCTGACTTGCTGGTATCAAGGGCAGGGGCAACAACTTTAACAGAAATCGCGGCCATTGGTATTGCTTCTATTCTGATTCCTTCGCCTTATGTGCCAAATAACCATCAGTATCATAATGCCATGGCTTTGGTTAATAATGAGGCAGCACTTATTATCGAGGAAAAGAATCTGAACGCTGAAAATCTAAAGAATGAGATAGACAGGTTAATGAAAGATGACGAGTTGCGTCAAAAGCTGGCTGATAATGCTACGAAGCTGGGCAATAGCCATGTCTGTGAAGATATTATTGAAAAACTGGAGTGCTTATGATTAAAGAATTTTTGGAAAAACATGGCGATTATCGCAGTGATAGATCTTTTAAGGATTTGACTACCTTGCGAATGGGTGGCGGTATTGCCCATTATGTTGAGCCTTATAATCTTGCTGAACTTAAGGAAATTGTTCGTTTTTTAAAGGCTAATCGTCTTCCTTTTAAGCTTATTGGCAATGGTTCCAATATGTTGTGTGGTTCGAGTTTTTATGATGGTGTTGTCATCAGTTTAAGACATTTTGATGACTACGAAATCGATGATAATGAAGTATATGTCAAGGCAGGGGTTCTAATGCCTTATCTCTCGCAGGTTTTAGCCAAAGAGGGTTTAAGCGGATTGGAATTTGCCTCAGGTATTCCAGGTACTGTCGGTGGTTTGGTTTATATGAATGCCGGCGCTTATAAAAAAGATATGTCACAGATAGTTAAGGAAGTTGTCGTTTTGAAGGATGATGAGGTTGTGACAATGAATAGGGATGAATTGAAATTTGCATATCGTTATTCGATTTTTCAGGAACATCCTCACTGGTTTATTATTGCCTGCCGAATGAAGCTGAAAAAGGGTGATAGTAAGGAAATAAGCGATCTGATGAAAGAGCGATATGAACGCCGTAGGGCATCGCAGCCTTTGGATATGCCTAGTCCTGGTTCCTGTTTTCGTAATCCGGATAATGATTTTGCCTGGAAACTTATTGATGGAATTGGCTATCGCGGGCATAAATTCGGTGGTGCCATGGTTTCTGATAAACATTCAAATTTTATTGTCAACTATGATAATGGCAAAGCTGAGGATTATCTTGAACTGGTTTATGAAATTCAGGATAAGGTTAGAGATAAATATGGTGTTAAATTGATCATGGAAGTGGAGAAATTTAACTGTTAATGGAAAAAAAGGATATCTTATCAAAGAATTATTATTTGAATAAGCGTAAGGATGCCCATCGCCGGACCAGCTTTTTAAAGGACAAACATCAGATGTTTCTTTTGGCGATTGTTTCAGGCTTAGTGGTATTTTTATTGTTTTATCTTTTTTCGCCAGCTTCTCATATCTATCATGTTTCAATCGAAGGTAATTATTATTTAAGTGATGAAGATATCATTAGTGTCAGTGGTATTAATGAAAATGCTTCTATTTTTTTGAATATTCCTTTTTTAAAGAATAAGAAACTTGAAAAGGATCCTTTTATTAAGAAGGCAGAAGTCAGTTACATTGAAAACAATGTTGTTGTTATTAAGGTAGTTGAAAATAAGGCTTTGGCATATATGTATGATAATGGCAGTATAGTTATTTTAATGGAAGATGATTCAAGAGTGCCTTTGACATCAGATAGACAGTATCTGCTTGCCAAGTTGCCGTTAATTGAGGGTTATACGGATGAGCAGTTACAGCTGATTGAAAAAGGTTTTAAACAGATTGATAAAGAAGTTATTAATGAAATATCCGAAATTCATCGTTATTCTTTTTCTTATGATGAAAATATGATGGAAGTAATAATGCGTGATGGCAATTATGTCTTTATTTCCTGGAGTGGTCTGGGTATGCTTGATGATTATTATTCCATTGTTTCGGGTTTGAATATTCGTGATGATAATCGTTGTCTGTTTTTTGATGAAGTAACAGATTCTGGTTATGTATCAAATTGCCCATGGCAAGGAGGGGTTGAAGAATGAAGGCTTTATGTTTTGGTTCACTTAATTATGATTTTGTTTATAACACCAGTCATTTTGTTTTGCCGAAAGAGACTTTGGGTGCTGATTCTTATCACAAGAATTATGGCGGCAAGGGTCTCAATCAGTCGATTGCTTTGAAAAAAGGCGGTTTTAATGTCTACCATGGTGGACGTATTGGCAAAGATGGTAATGAATTGAAGACTTATCTGGAAAAATATGGTGTTGATACTACTTATCTTTATGTTGATGAAGAATATCCGACTGGCCATGCCATTATTGAGGTCGTTGAGGCTCAGAATCGAATTATTACCTGGGGTGGAGCTAATCATCGTATTTCTGACGAACAGATTGATAAGACTTTAGCTGACTTTTCCAAGGGCGATTTATTGCTGATTCAGAATGAGGTATCGAATTTAGCTTACTTATTGAAAAAGGCCCATGATGCAGGTATGTTTATTGCGTTTAACACAGCACCGTTCAATAAGTAAGCTAAATTCGAT
>DCGB01000099.1:0-5631 GCA_002314515.1 Solobacterium sp. UBA1789
TGGAACTATTATTAATTCAATTGAGAAGACTTGGCCGCTTGTTCGCTTGCCGATTATTTGTCTTGTGATGAATATTGTTGCTGTATTTTCATTAACAAAGGAAATTAATAATGAGGAAAATGTTGACAAACAGAGTTCTTTGAAGGCTTTCTATTTTGTTTGTCCGGTTATTTCTTTAACGGTTGCCGGATATGCTTTGGTTAATGCATATACCGGTGGCGTGGATTTTATGGTCATTTTATCAAGCTTTGGTGGCTTCCTGATGGTTCTTTATTCTCTGTTTGTCTGGCGTGCTAAACAGGGTCATGGTTTTTCTTTGAATCTTCCTTGGATGCTGGCATCAGATAAGGCCTGGAAGGCTTCACATATCATGTTTGGTATTACTTTCTTTTTAGGTGGTATTGGTGTTATTTATTTTGGTCTAATTAAAAATTACTGGTTGCTGGCAGCTTGTGTTATTGGAGCAATTGTAATTCCGGTTTTATTTTCAATATTCTATTTTAACTTTGGTAAAAAAGGTTTCTAAATCGTCGAAAGACGATTTTTTATTTTAAAAGATATATAATAACAAAGTTGGGAGATAGGACTATGTTATTTACTAATAAGGATTTAAAGAAGCTGATTATTCCTTTGATTATTGAGCAGTTTCTGGTAATTGCTGTTGGTTTTGCAGACACTTTAATGGTTTCTAATGTTGGTGAGTCAGCGGTTTCGGCCGTTTCTTTGGTTGATCAGATTAATATTTTGATTATTCAGATTTTCTCAGCATTGGGAACTGGTGGTGCGGTTTTAACTTCTCAATATCTGGGTAATAAAGCATATGAGGGTGCCCGTAATTCAGCAAAGCAGTTGTTACTGGTGGTGGCTGTAACATCTATTTCTTTTATGGCTATTGCTTTGATTTTTAATGGTTTTATATTACAGCTTATTTATGGTCAGGTTGAAGAAGCAGTAATGCTTAATGCCAGAGTTTATTTTAGATTATCAGCAATGTCTTATCCTTTTATCGGTTTATATAATGCTGGTGCTGCTTTATTTAGGGCTATTGGTAATTCTAAGGTTTCAATGACCAATAGTTTTATTATGAATGTCATTAACTGCTGTTTGAATGCTGTCTTTATTTTTGGCTGTGGCTGGGGTGTTTTTGGTGCTGCTTTGGCTACTTTGATTGCCCGTGCTACAGCTTGCGTTGTTACTTTATTGCAGCTTTCCAGTCATAATAATGGTGAATTCTATGTTGATAATTATCGTCAATTGAATTTTGATAAAAATAATATTTCCAAGATTCTGGTTGTTGGTATTCCTTCGGGTCTAGAGAATGGTATGTTTCAATTGGGCAAATTACTCGTTGCCCGTTTGAATACTTTCTTTGGTACTGCTTCGATTGCGGCCAATGCCGTTTGCAGTAATGTTTTTTCAATGCAATATATGGCACCGATGGCTGTTGGTTTGGCAATGTTAACGGTTGTTTCCCGTTGTATTGGCGCCAATGACTATGAGCAGGCTAAATATTATGCAATGAAACTGTTAAGGGTTGCCTATTATGTTTTGTGGATTGCAACAGCTATTATTTTCTGCATCCTGCCTTTAATTCTTCCATTATATAATCTGTCTGTTGAGACTCTTGATTTGGCAAGAAAATGTATCATTTATCATTTGATTGTTACTTCGATCATGTGGCCAACCGGTTTTCCGTTTGCCAATGTCTTCCGTGCTTCAGCAGATGCCCGTTTTGTCATGACGGTTTCTGTTGTTTCAATGATGCTTTTCCGTGTCTGCGGTTCTTATGTTATTGGCAAATATCTGGGCTATGGTTTAATCGGTGTGTTTACGGCAATGTTTATTGACTGGATTTGTCGTATCATATTCTTTATCTGGCGTTATCGCTCTGGTAAATGGATGAAGAAAAGACTGGTTTAACAAAAAGGCATTCGAATTATTGAATGCCTTTTTGTTAACTTGTAAATTTAATAATCGCAGCTTTTAATTAATCTTTTTCTTTAATTTCTGGATGTTTTTTATTATATGAGCTAATAAAGAGGGCAAAGAAGATGACACCAAATAGGGCAATACCACCAGAGAATATATAATAAGGTCTTATGCCCATGGAGTCTATCATATAGCCGCCTACAGTTGAGGAGATAATGGTGGCAATGGCCATCATGGTTCCTCCCAACATAAGAACGGTACTTCTTAGTTTTTCTGGTGCCAGATAGTCAGCATACATTACCAATGATGCATTTCTTAATCCAGATGCCAGATAGACAACAATGGCAATAATTAAAACAGTGGTAACACTATGAGCATTAAAATAGATGAAATCACCGATGCCAAAGATTATCGATGTGACAAGAGCACAGGATAGTGGTGAAAACTTTCTGAAGACTCTTCCTGAATAGAATAATAGAGGAATACCACAGAATGCTCTGATTGTTGATAAGATACCTAAAGTAGAGCTGGCAGCATTAATGTCATCTAATAAATAGGCAATAAAGTTAGTTGATGTACACATTGGAATGCCGGTACAGATATAGAAGATATAGAAGCAGACAATGCGCTTATCTTTTAATAATTGACCAAGCTGAAGGTCTTTAAAAGAAAGACGACGACTTCCTTCGGGAATAGCATCCTGCATTTTTGGGGCAATCAGTAAGACCAAGAGGCCAAAGACGCCAACGCCATAGAAACCGACTCTAATTGTAAAGTAGCCAATCAGATTAGTGTAGATAATGCCACCCAGAGTTGAACCAAGGGAATTGAATATTCTAATCTTACCAAATTCCATATCTGGATTAATACGACGCATCTGAGCAGTCCATGACGACATGATGGAATCAAGTGGACGATAGAAGAAGCGTACAAAAACGGTCATCCATGGGGCCATGGCAAAGGCTGAACCGATTAGCCAGTTTTCGGATATTGGTATTAGAGGAAAGAGAATTATTGTAAATATCAGACAGACAATAAAGGGTTTTTTAATTGTTTTGAATTTATCACAAAAGACACCCCAGACTAATGGTGCAAAGATACCAATGACAGATCTTAAGCTGGTAAAGAGGCCAACTTTGGCACTGGATAGTCCAAGCAGTTTCAGGTAGGCTGATACATACATGGTTCCTGAGGTTGTGAGTCCGATTAAGAATGAAGCTAATATGAAGTAGAATTTTGTTTTGTTGCTTTTTTCCATATGTCGTCTCCTTTTGTGCCTATTCTATTTATTATAAGGTGTTTCATTAAAAAAAGGCATCCATTTTTGGATGCCTTGATTGAATCTTGTAATTTTTGATTAGCCTTTGATGGCAATATTATAGATTGCCAGATTATCTTCTTCTTTTAATGACTTCATGATGCCCATTTTGCCGCCTTTGATTCTGGCTGCTTGAGCTGCCATATGTGCCAGCTGATCAGTAGGCAGTTTAGCTTCTTCAAGGCTTGTTGGCAGGCCTAATTTATGGAAGAAGTCTTTGGTTGCTTCAATACCGGCTAGAGCTGCTTTTTCATCATCGCTTTCTTTGATATCGTAGACGTTTCTGGCGTATCTGGCAAAGCGAGCAAGATTGTCTTTATAGACATATTTCATCCAGGCTGGTCCCATGATGGTTAAGGATGCACCATGTGTTGTGTCATATAAAGCTGATAATTCATGACCCAGACCATGAGTTGACCAGTCCTGAGGACGACCATTTCCGCAGGTATCGTTGTGAGCCATGGTTCCAATCCACATGATTTCTCCACGATATTCATAGTTATCTGGTTCAGCCAGGACTTTTGGTCCAAATTCAATCAATGCTTTCATTAGGGCTTCACATAAGTAGTCCATGGAGCCAAAGCTGATTGGTGAGAAGTATCTTTCCCAGATGTGGACATACATGTCTGCTACACCACAGGCAGTCAGTCTTTCGTTTAATGAGAAAGTAAGTTTAGGGTTTTCAAAGGCCAGAATTGGTCTTTCAAATGGACTGCCGGAGATGCTGGCTTTAACATATGGTACGCTGTCGTCGTTGGTGACAACACAGCCTTTTGATGATTCAGATCCGGCAGCTGGATAGGTTAAGATTACGGCTACTGGTAACATGCCTTTGCGTTTTCCTGGATTAGCTGAGAGATCCCAGACATCGCCATCATAGTAATAGCCCATGCCTACAGCTTTGGATGTATCAATTACTGAGCCTCCGCCCATGGCAATAATCAGTTCAACTTTTTCTTTTTTGGCTAGTTCAACACCTTTTCTGATTAATGATAAACGTGGGTTAGCCTGAACACCACCTAATTCAACATAGGAGATACCTTCTTTGTTTAACTGAGAGATGACATCGTCATAGAGTCCGATTTTTTTAACTGACTGGCCACCATAGATGATCATGACTTTTTTGACATTCAGTTTTGTGAGTTCTTCACCAACGTGTTTTTCAGCGTCGTCGCCGAAGATAAAATCAGTATATAGATGATAACGGAAATTATTTAACATATTTGCCTCCTGTTTCCTAATCTATGATATCAAAAAAAGAGCCGTTGGCTCTTTTTATTACATTTTTACGAACTGATCAACTTCCAGTACGAAGACGGTTGCGCCACCTACAGTGACTTCAATTGGCATTGAAACGAAATCGTTTGTGCTGAATGGTGCAGCTGCTGGTACAATCTGTGTTCTTCTCTTGGATTGTTCGCCGATGATTCCTAGTACTTTTTCAACCTGGTCATCATTGCATCCACAGATCATTGTTGTGTTTCCTAAGCTTAGGAATCCGCCGGTTGTTGCTAATTTGGTGACGATGAAGCCGTTTTTGTTTAATGCTTTTGATACGCTTGAGCTGTCGTCGTTAGAGACGATGGCGAGAACAAGTTTCATTTCTGTTTTTCTCTCTTTCTTTAATTTACTGATAAGAGCTTTTTGGCTTGTTCTTATCAAAAATATAATATATGTTAACATATAGTTGTGTCAAAAAAGATTAGAGAAATTTTTTTAATTATACTTGGTAATTTTCTGCTGGCTTTTGCCGTCAGCAGGTTTATTTTGCCTAATGATATCTTATCTGGTGGTGTTTCGAGTGTAGCTATTTTAATGAAGCCTTTTATTTCGAATATATCCGAGGAGATGATTATTGTTTTTATTTATGCTGTTTTTACAATTGTCTGTTTCTTGTTTCTGGGTAGAGATTATCTGATGAAGACGCTGTTGTCTTCGGTTTTTTATCCGCTTTTTGTTTTATTGTGTTCAAAGATTTTTTCGGATTCGCCGGTTGATCCTTTGCTGGCGGCTATTTTTGGTGGTTTTATTTCGGGTGTGGGTATTGGTATGGTTTTCCGTCAGGGTGCTTCCACTGGTGGTATGGATATTCCACCTTTGATTGTTAATAAGTATTTTGGTTTTGATGTATCAAGTTGTGTAATGGTGACGGATGCGTTAACTATTTTATGTGGCCTTTGGATTTATAATCTGGAGGCGGTTTTAATGGGTCTGATTGCGGTTTATGTTTCTTCAATGTCTATTGATTATATGATGAAGATTTATCAGCCTAAGAACGCCCAGCGTTTTGAGATTATTTCCGATCATGCAGATGAGATTTCTAAGGCTATTAATGAGAAGATGGAAAGAGGTACAACAATCATTAATGGTGAGAGTGGTTTTAC
>DCGB01000099.1:5663-5871 GCA_002314515.1 Solobacterium sp. UBA1789
AAGCGGGTCATTATTTGTGTTGTTTCTTATAAGGAACATAAGAGGCTTATTGATATTATTGAAGAGTTTGATAAGAATGCATTTGTCATTGTGACAGATACAGCTAGAGTTAATGGCGAGGGTTTTTCATTTTCAGCCAGATTTTAAATTATTATTTAATAAAAGGAGGGCTTTATGGCTTTTATTACAGTTAATAATATGCGTTCAC
>DCGB01000099.1:5930-6639 GCA_002314515.1 Solobacterium sp. UBA1789
ATTCCAAGCTTTATCCACATCCCGATGGCGAGAAGTTCAAGACACTTTATTTATTACATGGTCTTCGGGATAATATGTATACCTGGCCTTTGCATACCAGGATTGCGGAGTTGTCGGAGAAGTATAATCTGGCAGTTATTATGCCTTCAGGTGAGAATTCTTATTATCTGGATAGGGATGATTTTTTTGCCTCTTATGGAAAATTCATCGGTGAAGAGCTTGTTAATAAGACAAGAACTTTATTTCCTTTAAGTGATAAGCGTGAGGATACTTTTATTGGTGGTTTTTCGATGGGTGGTTATGGTTCTTTATATAATGGTTTAAATAATCCTGATACTTTTTCCAAGATTATTACTTTTGCACCGTCTTTAGAACTGTTTTTTAAGCCTGATGCATCATATGATGATCCTTTTCCAAAGAATAAAGGATATATTGAAGCTCATTATGGTCCAATGGAAAAAGCTTATAATACCAATAAGGATATTCCTTGGCTGATTGATGAGATGAAAAAGAATAATGTCAATTTCCCAGAAATCTTTATGCGTACTGGTGAGGATGATCCAATCAGAAAAACTCATGCCATGTTAGAAGAAAAGTATAAGGAAGCAGGCATTAATTATACAGCTAAGATTGTTCCTGGTGCTCATGAGTGGGATTTCATTAATCGAAATTTCGAAGACGCCATCAGCTGGTTATGTAAATAGTTATG
>DCGB01000099.1:6705-9516 GCA_002314515.1 Solobacterium sp. UBA1789
CTCTCTAAAGGAATATAATTAACCTATATAGGTATGCATTTTTTTATATGTGTGGGACGAAAGGATATGAGGAAGAATAACAGAAAAGCATTCACATTATTAGAAACGATGTTGACGGTTGCGATTATCGCCATTCTTTCAACCATCGCTATCGTATCTATTAATGCGATTATCAAAAACACTAGACAGTCAAAACTGGATTCTTTGGCACAGATTATGTATGTCAGCGCTCAGGATCGTTTGACTGAAATGGAAGTCAGTGGTACAGCTTATAAGCTGGCTGCCAATGGAACAGATACTAAATATGTTGAAACTGTTCCTTCTGACTGGTTTAAGTCTACTGAAAAAGAATATGCCAATGCGCAAACAGCATATGATGCCAATTATAAGCATGTTTTGGCATATATCACTTCTAACTCTTCAGAGTCTTTGAAGAGACAGATTTTCCCGGTTGGTTCAATCGAAGAAGATCTTTATAACATGAACTGGGTTGTTGAATATGATATCTATACAGGTATTGTTTATTCAGTTTTCTTTGCTGAACCATATGATTCAACAACTGATGTTGCTAATTTCTATACTAATGAAGTTGCAAATGGCATTTTGCGTGTTAGTAAGAAAAAACGTATTGATGATTATGATGGCCGCGTAGGTTATTATGCAGGTGATCGTAATGAATTATATAGCGATACAGGCAATGATTTGTCTTGTTTCGTTGAAGTCAAAAATGGCGAAGAATTAACAGTTGACTTTATCACTCGTATTCCAAAAGCTTATTCTTCCAGCAATATTCAATTATCGGCAAATATCACTGGCTTAACTTCTGGTAAGACAGCTGTAATTGCTACCGGTGTTACTTTAGGACAGAGTTATGGTGCTACGACCCGCACAGTTTCTTATACACTTGATAGTTTAATTAGTGGCAAATCATTTAATGATTTATATAGCTTATATGAACTGGTTCCTGGTGAAGATATTGATATCCAGGTTACAGTTGCTTCTGATAATGCAGCTTTATCTCCAAGTTCTAACCATGCAGTTACCAATTCTCTGTTTGCAGAGATCAAGACTGCTGAAGGCAGCAGTAAGTCAACAGCTTATATTGCCTGTGGCCGTCATTTGCAGAACTTAAATACTGGTACTTCTGGTTTAAGTAAGGCTAATTCTGAGGGTAGCAAGGTTATTATTGAAAGAGCTGTTCAGACTAATGATATTGACTTTGAATCTACTGATTGGACTTCTGTTTATAATGATTGTACATTTAATCCAATTAATAATCCTTATTNNNNCTTATTTAACTGCTTATACAGGTGTTTATACATATAAAGATGATATTAATAATACTGAAATAGAAGTTGCTTCCAGCATTTCTAATATCACTATTGATACCAAGGGCAATGCCGGTTTATTTGCTTCTTTTGATGGTACTTTACTTGATCATATCGTCATGATTGATTCTACTATCTATGGTAGTAGCGATGTTGGTGTTTTGGCTGGTTATACAGCTGGTAATGTTACTATCCGCAATTGTCAGGTTCATTTAACCGAAGAAGAGACACAGGATAAGTCAGCTTTAACTGATACTTGGGTAAAGGGTAATAATGTCGGTGGTTTAGTTGGTACTGCTGGTGGTAATCTCTTTATTTATGATTCTGCTGCTTCTACTGTTCTTTATGGCGACAAGTATGGTGGCGGTTTAGTTGGTACAGGCCATTATGTTAAGGTTGATGGCTGTTATGCTGACTGCTATATCAAGGCTAATACCGTTGGTGGTTTGATTGCCTATTGTACTTCTTCAAGCGAAATTGCTTATTCATATTCTGTTGGTTTCCTTTTGAATAAGGCTAAGGCTGTTGGTGGTATTACACCATGTAATGTTACTTCTTTGGCTTATGTTTATTCTGTATTTGATTACACTTCACTGATTGGTGAGAATAATTATGCTGATGAATCTTATTCAACAGTTAAGATGGCTTCCAAGACTAAGAATGTTTATTATTCAACTGGTGATGGTAATCATATCGGTGGTTCTGAATATCTAAAGGGTTCTCAGCTCAGAAGTTTGGAGACAATGTCTGCTTTATTGAATGGCGGTACTAATTATTTCTCTTCAGAGACTAATGTTAATAAGACTACTCAATATCAGCTTTCTGAGGGTTTGACAATTGGTGCTTATCCATATCCTTCTTTGGCTAAACTTGATCATTATGGTGACTGGGGTGCTTTGGAATTTGAGCCTGGTCGTCTGGTTTATTTTGAATATTATGGTAAATCTGGTGGTGTTGATCAGTATGGTTTCTATGGACCGGGTTCTATTGATACTTTGAGAAATGATACTCCAGTATTAATGGATGGTTATGCTTTGTTATATCATACTGGTGATACTAAGGATTATGCTTCCAATGTTACTGTTTATTTAAATGATAATGCTTATACAAGCTTTACACGCTTAGAGGGTAAGGCTAATGATAATGTTGACTACTGGTTCCGTTGTTTACCAGCTGATTTCAATAAGTCTCTGTATAATAATGCTGCTGTTCTTGATACTGAAGATTATCTGCTTTCAGTTAGAGTTGAAGCTCAGGTTACTGGTGCTGATAAGACAACAGATTACTATGAGGTTAACCCATTATTTGGTCGTGCTATCTATGACCGTTATGCAACTGTTCAAAAGGCTGCTAAGTCAACTGTTTATATCCGTTCACCTCGTCATTTATATAATTTAAGTTTATATTACAGTGATTATCGTAATAATTCTTTGGATATTACTTTCAAGCAGGAATATAACTTAAATTATGATTCTTATATGTG
>DCGB01000028.1:0-276 GCA_002314515.1 Solobacterium sp. UBA1789
TCATCAACAATTACATCAATTGTTTTGTTTTCATCATAAAAAGATATATTTAAATTTAAAAATAGGGATAAAAAAAGAATAAGGACTAAAATTATATATTTCATCATCCTTATTCTTATTTTTTAATTTAATAATTCCTTTAAATAATTTTGTTGATTTTAACCTGATAAGGCTTATTACACTCAACAGATACAACAGTACCAACTTTCTGGTCCAGAATTGCTTCGGCCAATGGTGTAACATTTGAAAGCTTACCATTTAATGGATCTGCTTCAA
>DCGB01000028.1:389-4298 GCA_002314515.1 Solobacterium sp. UBA1789
TTGTTTAACATATGTTCAAGTTCTTTAATACGTGATTCAACTTGAGCCTGATGTTCTCTGGCAGCATCATAGTCAGCATTTTCTGATAAGTCGCCCTGCGCACGAGCAGATTTTAACTCATCAATAACTTCCTGTCTGGTAACATGTATAAGAGTTTGTAATTCTTCTTTAAGGTCAGCTAGGCCTTCTTCGGTGACATAAAATTTTTCTTCCATATTCGCCTCCTGCGTGATTATATCATCTTTTGATTAAGAATGCTATAAATCTTGGTTTTTAATAAATCCATGGCAACAACATTATGTGAGCCTTCAAGAATTATGATATCAGCATACTTTTTGGTCGGTTCAATAAATTCTTCATGCATGACTCTTACTGTTGTAAGATACTGTTCCATAACTGATTCCATTGAACGACCTCTTTCTTTCATATCTCTCTTGAGTCTGCGGATGAAGCGGACATCAGCTGGGGTATCGACATATATCTTGATATTTAAGCGGTCACGTAAATCTTTATTTTCCAGGACAAATAGACCCTCAAGGATAATGACATCAGTAGGTTCAATTATTTCAGTTTTATCCGAACGGTTATGAACAGTAAAATCATAGATCGGTTTTTCAACTTTATCACCATTGCTTAATTTATCCAGATGTTCTATCAGCAAATCATGGTCAAAAGCCAGTGGATGATCATAATTGGTTAAGCATCTTTCTTCATAAGTTAAATGACTCTGATCCTTATAATAATCATCTTCTTTAACAATAATTATTGAATTATTATGCTTAAACTCTTCATATAACTTACGAGCCATTGAAGACTTGCCGCTGGCCGTTCCGCCGGTAATTCCAATGATAACAGGTTTATTTAATAACACCATAGATATTGCTCCACAAGGGCCTGATGCTGGGCATAGGTTTCAGAGAAATAAACTGAATGATCACCACATGCATCGCCAATAAAATATAAATAATCAGTTTCAGCTGGTTCCAATACTGCTCTGATAGCTGCTTCGCCCGGGGCAACGATCGGACCAGGGGTAATACCAAAGTACAGATAGGTATTATATGGTGAATCGTAATCAGCATTGGTTTCGCATTCAACCCAATCATCATCAACATCCAGATCAATCGCATAACAGATAGTTGCGGATGACTGTAAACGCATATTGATGTGTAGACGATTATAGAAAACCGAGGCAACCATCTGCATGTCTTCATAATTGGAAGCTTCATATTGAACAATTGATGCCAAGGCAAATACTTCATTGATGCTTAATTCGCAATTGTTAAACTGTTCTTCATATTTATCGTAGATCTTTTTTGTCTGATTCAATAGTTTGCGGGTAACTTCATCAATGGTTGTTTCTCTATATATTTCATAAGTATCAGGGAAAAGATATCCTTCTAATGGATATCGAACATTCTCGTTGAAAATATCTTCAGTCAAAAAAGGATAATCAGCCATCAAAGAACGGATATAGTTTTCATCAGACCAGGCAGATAAAATATCTTCATAATCAAGATTGGTATTTTCTGAAAGATAACGGGCATAATCTTTCAGCCAGTCACCTTCATAGAAAGTTATATTGACCGCATTTATGATGGCATTAGAGGAATCCGAAAGATATTCAACAATATCTTCCAATTCCCAGGATTTATCAATTTCATATGAGCCCGCTTTAAAATCGGGTTCTAATTTAAATCTGGAATAGTAATAGGCAATTTTACCATCTTTAATAAAACCCTCATCTGCCAAAGACATAAAGACATCTTTACCATAGGTATTTTTTTCAATAGTAAAAATTGCTTTGTCTTCAGCTTTACTGACTGGACTTAGACTTTCTTTAAGATAAAGGAAGGCTGCTGCACAAATCAAAAGAATTAGAAGGAAAATAATTAAGAGAAATTTACGCGTCTTCTTCATCTTCTTCTTCCTGCTCATCAAAAGCACTTACTACTTCATTAACCATTTCAAGTTCTTCAGGATCATCAACTGTGAAAATATTGCCTTCATCATCATAATAGAAAGCATAAAGCTCATCTTCATTGCTGTTTTCATATACAACACAGTATTTTTTATCGTTATTTTCAAAGGTGAAAAGAATATTCATTTCTACTTCACGACCCTGATCATCAATTATATAAATTTTATTATCCATTAAACTACCCTACTTCGATTCTAAATAATAGCGAACAAGTTCTTCAATAATCTCGTATCTTTCAACCTGCTGAATGTCAGTTCTGGCATTCTTGTAACTTGAGATATATGCGGGATCATTGGACATTAAATAGCCGGCTATCTGATTTACGGAATTATAGCCTCTTTCATTTAATGATTCGGAAACAGATTTTAAAAGCTGTTTCATGTTTTCGCGTTTTAATTCTTCTGAGTTAAATAACATCGTACTAGATTGTGCCATTTGTTATTCCTCCTTCTTATATTTTACGAAAAAAAAGCCTTATATTAAAGGCTTTTAATTGTGCTTTCGATGTATTCGATTATTTCTTTGCTGTTGCCAATATCCTGACCACCAGCTTGAGCTAATTCAGGTTTTCCGCCACCCTTGCCATTGGCCATTTTAGCGCCTTCAGCAACCAGTTTAGAAGCATTGGCTCCTAAATCAACTGCATTCTTATCAGCTGCACAGACAAACTGTAAACGGTCCTCGTTGTGATTTAGAATATAAACCAGACCACCATCAAGTTTATTCTTCAGGCTTACAGCAAAATCCTTAAGATTGTATTCCATATCCTTTGTTTCGATAACGATATAAGGGAATTTAGCCTGTTTAACCTGAGATAAATAAGACTGAGCATCAAGATTCATTGTTCTTTCAAGAAGTCTGGATTTTTCTTTTTCCAAAGCTGATATATTTTCTTTCATGGCAACGATTCTATCCATGATCATATCAACATTCTTTAATTTAAGTTCTTCTTTAATATCATCAAGTTTATTTTCATTGGCAATCATTTCATCATAGGCAGCCAGCTTGGTACGGCACTGAATACGACGAATACCAGAACCAATAGATTCCTCTGAATCAATCTTAAATACTGCTAAATCTGCTGTATTGCCGGCATGAGTACCACCGCAGAATTCTTTTGAAAAATCGCCCATGGTAACAACTCTAACCTTATCTTCATATTTCTCATCAAACAAGGCAATAGCATCAGTTTTCTTAGCCTCATCAACATCCAGTACTTCAGTAGTGATAGGTGTAGCAGCACAGATATATTCATTAACCAGACGTTCAATCTTCTTAAGATCAGTATCATTGATTTTCTCATAATGAGAGAAGTCAAAACGGGCATATTCAGCAGAAACATAAGAACCAGCCTGGGCAACATGACCACCCAAAACACTTCTTAAAGCACTCTGAAGCAGATGTAATGAAGAGTGATTAGCTCTGATCAGCTGACGACGATTAAGATCTATTTCCAGATTCAAAGTCATTCCTGATTTTAAACTGCCCTTTTCAACAATGACATGATGCAGGAACTGACCATTAGGAGCTTTCTTGACATCCTTGACAAGACAGCTGACTTCGTCATTGAATATTCTTCCGCTATCGGCAATCTGACCACCACTTTCAGCATAGAAACAGGACTTATCAAAGGCAATATCACCTTCATCATCTAAAGAATCTATCCTGATACCATCTTTAAAAATCGCAAGTAATCTGGCAGTTTCAGTATTATTCTCATAACCAGTAAACTGGAATTTATCAGCAAAGTTCAAAAGATCTTCCGACTGTGTATGCATAGATTCTTCAACATCGCGCGAATTTCTTGCCATTTCTTTCTGGCGGTTCATATACTTTTCAAAGCCCTCCAGATCACACTTAAGACCCTTTTCTTCAGCTGATTCAATAGTCATTTCCTTAGGGAAACCATAAGTATCATAAAGTTTAAA
>DCGB01000074.1:0-3352 GCA_002314515.1 Solobacterium sp. UBA1789
TGTTAATGCTGAATCTTTCAGCCATTAGGATCTTCATATTCTTTTAATGTTGCTGATAATGTTTGAGCTGGTGTCTCATTGATTTCCAGATCATCCTTAATTGAATGACCACAGGCTGAAAGATTCAGCATTAACAGCATAGTCACAATAAGAATAATTATTTTTTTCATATTAAAACCTCGGTATTTATTAATATTATTATAACTTGTTGACTTAGTTTTTTGTCCAATGATAGGCATTACGGGGATTGCCATCTGCCAGAATGATAACACCACAATAAGTAAAGTTATTCTTTGAAAGACAGTTGCGCATTGACATGTTTTCTATATGGGTATCAATGCGAATATTGGAATATTGTTTCTTTAAGTGGTCAAAGATAAAGCCGGCACAGTTTTGACCCTTTTTATCATTTCTGATGGCAATACGATGAACCGCAACATAGTCCTCATCATTTAACCATTTACCATCAATAACCTTATATGTAGGTTCATCGGTAACTAAGACAAACTGACCAATAACTTCATCATCATCTTTCAAGACATATAGACGATCATTTTTTAAATCTTCTTTAAAAGAATTCAGATTTGGATAACCATCCTGCCATTGATTGATATTCTGTGATTTCAAATAAGCTTTGGCATCATTGACAATAGACATAATTGAATCTAAATCATGAGAATTAGCCTTAGTTATATTCATTCTTTTCCTTCTTCCTGATTGATGGATGAGTCGCAAAAATCTTCTTGATACCAATTGGATGGGCAAAGGCAACTGATAAAATACCATTATCATTCTTAATAACTACACCCTCACCATAGACCTTATGAACGACATTATCACCATTGCGATAAGTAACTTTTGTTGGCTGTTCCTGCTTTTCTTTGACAATGACTACTTCATCATCAAAGATTGCCGATTTCTTAGGTCTTTTATCCAGATGTTCAATATATTTATCATCGATTTCACTGATAAAGCGACTTGCTGACTTGGCAGAATTAAGTACATAGGAAAAAGAATTGGATTCTGTTAAATACAGTAATTCCATTGCCCTGGTATAGGCAACATAAGCCAGTCTTCTTTCCTCTTCCAGACCCTTAATACCCTCAGAAACTGTTCTCTCACTTGGGAAAATACCCTCTGACAAGCCTACGACAAAGACAACCTTAAACTCCAGACCCTTAGCCGCATGAATAGTCATCAGATTAATCGCATCTGATACATCTTCACTGGCCTTATCCGTATATAAGGAAATCATCTGCAAATAATCCTCTAAGGTTGAATCCGGATAACTTTCCTCATAATCCTTAATATCATCAATCAAAGACTTGATATTTTCTATTCTTTCAACCTCATCATCTTTTTCCAGCATTGTCCTGTAACCTGAATCATTTAAAACTTCTTCCATTAATTGTTCAAGTGTCAGTTCCTCACGATCCTTACGCCATTTTTCAACCATATGAACAAAGTTATCTAATGTATTCTGGGATTTGGCATAAAGACCCTGTTTAATAACCTCATACATGGAAATACCATTAGATTGGGCTATTTCAAAAATCTGATCAACAGTCTTTTGACCAATGCCTCTTTTTGGCTGATTAATAACTCTTTGAAAAGCCAGATCATCACCCGTAACAATCAGTCTTAAATAAGAAAGAATATCCTTAACTTCCATACGCTCATAGAAACGAATGCCACCATAGATAACATAAGGAAGATGATTCTCAATAAAGACCTTTTCTATTTCTCTTGATAGATAATTGGAACGATAAAGAATCGCAATTTCTCTGTTTTGATAACCCTGATTCTTTAACTTATAAATCTGCATTGCTACATAATTAGCCTCAGCAGTCTCTGATAATAAAGTTTTATGTTGTATCTTCTGACCAGCACCCTTATTGGAAAATAAATCCTTAGGCAAGCGGGCCTTATTATTCCTGATTAAACTATTGGCACCCTCAAGAATATTATTGGTTGAACGATAATTNNAGTCTTTCTTTATTATTTTTAATAACTGAGTTAGCACCAGATAAGATATTGTTTGTAGAACGATAATTTTCATTTAAAACAATGGTCTTAGTATCCTTAAAATCCTTATCAAAATTGACAATGATATTAATATCCGCACCTCGCCAGGTATAAATAGTCTGATCAGGATCTCCCACCACATAGACATTATCATGAACCGTTGAAAGCTGTTTAATCAATAAATACTGTTCCTTATCAATATCCTGAAATTCATCAACATGAATATAATGGAAACGCTTAGACCACTTTTCCAAAACCTTAGGAAAACGGGCAAACATATGCGTAGTCCACAAAATCAGATCATCAAAATCCAAACCATAGACTTCTTTTAAACGCTTCTGATAATAGGCAAAAACCTTAGCCTTATTAATTAACTTCTCATCACCATAAGCCTGTTTTAAAGCCAGATCCGGATCAGCATCTGCATATTTGTTATTGGCAATATAATCAAGCATAGCCCCATAAGGATAATCCTTCTTATCCAGATTCAACTGTTTATAAGCCTCTCTTAAAATAGTCCGCTGATCATCGGCATCAATAACCGTAAAATTACGGGGATAACCCATGACATCAATATCCTCAGACAAAATACGCATACAAAGAGAATGAATAGTCGAAATCCACGTACCACGACCCTCATCACCCAACATCTCATCAATACGCGACTTCATCTCCTTAGCCGCCTTATTGGTAAAAGTTATTGCCAATATCTGATTGGGATAAACACCCATCTTCTCAATCAGATAGGCAATACGCATAGTTAAAACTCTCGTCTTACCACTACCGGCACCGGCAATAATTCTTAAATGTTTAGACTCATCAATAACTGCTTCTTTTTGACTACTATTTAAATCCGCAAACCTAATCATGTTTTTATCTTATCACGGCAATGCTGAATTTTTCTTAGCATTTATTGACATATATTCACATATTTTACAAAAAAAGGAACGCAATATTTAAACAAAGAAAATAAAGTATGCAGATAAAAATTTTTATACAATCATCACAAAGCCAGAAGTAATGATTCTTTTATTCTATATATTATTATTTAAGGTGAATTCTCAATTTGTGTGCTAAAACAGATCCACTCTATTCATTAAGAAATCCAGCAGACTGCAGTGCAGAAAACCTTTGTCATCATAGAAATGATGAGGGATATCATCCCTGATAACAACCTTCTTATAAAAGTCGCCTGTTAAAACAAAAGAATCCAACTCAGTAATTATTTTTTCTTCCTTGCTCATTTCATAAGCACTTTGGATGTAGATTCTTCTGTCCATATCGTTTACAACAAAATCAATCTCTTTTTGAAGATTCTTTCCATCTC
>DCGB01000074.1:3439-3916 GCA_002314515.1 Solobacterium sp. UBA1789
TGTTTTCCATAATATGACCAGGATCGTACTGTCGATAATTAAGTCTTGCATTCCTAAGACCGATATCACTGTAATAATACTTATTTGGATAACTGAAATATGCCTTTCCCTTCACATCGTATCTCTTAGCTTCCGATAACAGGAAGGCATCCTTTAGTTTTTCAATATAGCTATTTACAAGATTGCGATCAATGTCTTCCCTTAGCGAACTGCCAATCGCATTTGAGATATTACCTGGGTTTGTTAATGAACTGATCGAAGACGCAAGAAAATCAAGTACATGAGATAAGACATCTTCCCTTTGAATCTTGCCATGTTCTATCAAATCCTTGATATAGACTTCAGAAAAAAGATTGTTCAGATATTCCATCTTCTCCCTATCCGACTTCTTTGAAGTAAGCTCAGGCATACCGCCAAATCGCATATATTCTGTTAAAACAGCTTTTTCATCGCCACCATAAAAGCCATAGACTTCCT
>DCGB01000074.1:3945-4149 GCA_002314515.1 Solobacterium sp. UBA1789
GATAAACATGAATCTGAGTTGATCTACCTCTAAATTCACTAGCAATATCGCTTGACAACATCCTGGAATTACTTCCAGTTACAAAGACATCCAGGTTCTTATAACTCCTCAATTCGTTGAGCATATCATAAATGGATACTTCATCTGAACCATATTCGTTCTTTACAACAGTCCTTTTTGCCATTTGGACTTCATCAATAAAAA
>DCGB01000074.1:4218-4404 GCA_002314515.1 Solobacterium sp. UBA1789
CGCAAAGCGCTATTGGATTTCTGAATACAAAATGCCTTCTTTTATCCAACTCCAGCCTAATAATATTTTCTTCCTTTACGCCAGTTGAAATCAGAAACTCAAAAAAAAGTTCAAATAACAGTGTAGATTTCCCTGACCTTCTTAAACCGGTAATGACTTTTATATTTCCATCCCACATTGCAGATT
>DCGB01000024.1 GCA_002314515.1 Solobacterium sp. UBA1789
GAGGGTTATGACCCTGCATGGATTGCAGGATTGCTGAATGTTCTGAATCGATTGGAAATAATTTAACATTATTTTCTTTTAAAGCTGCATTAATAATATCACCACCAGCAACAAGCGTTTCTTTGTTGGCTAAGGCAATATCCTTATGTTTTTTAATAGCACATAATGTTGGCTTGAAACCAGTAAAACCGACCAAGGCATTAACCAAAACATCATATTCATCTTCATTAACGATTTTTTCCAAGCCATCATCGCCATAATAAAAACGGACTTCAGGATATTTACTGATTAATTCCTCATCTTTTTCAACAGAATAAACAAATTTTAAAGAAAATTCTTCCAGAAGATTTTTAAGATAAGTCTTGTTTTTGCCTACCGAAGCGCCAACAAGTTCCAGCTTATCCGGATGCTGATGAATAACATCAATCGTTTGAGTGCCAATTGAACCACTGGCACCTAATAATAAAAGTTTTTTCATAAAATAATCACCAATGCATAAAAAGTCAAAAGACAATAAATAACTGAATCTACACGATCTAAAACACCGCCATGACCAGGAATAAGTTTAGAGTAATCCTTAATTCCATAATATCTTTTGACAAGTGAAAAGAATAAATCACCAACCATCGATACAAAAGGCAGAATCAGAGAACTTGCCAGACACAAAGTAATTCCCATGCCAAAATATTTAAAGATATAAGCAAAAGTAAAGGAAACAAGAAAACTGATAACATAACCACCAATTGCTCCTTCAACTGTTTTCTTTGGTGAAACTCTTTCAATAAGCTTATGTTTACCGAATTTAATACCAACAAAATAAGCACCAGTATCACACATCAGGGCAATTATCATGATATACAACATGAGCGATGCACTATATCTCTCATAAATAAGATAGATAGTTTTGATGGCATAAACAATAATAATCGACATCGTAAACATTACGGCACTAAGATCCAGTGAAAGATCTTCTTTAAAGATTGTTATTGTCATCAGTATTAACAAATAAGCTATAATCATGGCAAAATCATACATCGGATCAAGATTTAAATAATGATCTCCTACTGTAATCGCCAAAACAAAACAAGCCATTAGAAAACAAAGAAATGGATTTCTCCCTTTTTTATTCAAACCATTAACTTCATAAGCTGCGCAGCAGATAATTAATGACAAAAGAATATCCAGATAAAAAGAACCCAAAACAAAAGGTGGAATGCAGGTTAATACAAGTACGATAGCACTGATAATTCTGGTTTTCATTTTACTGCTCCAAAATTGCGTTTTCGCATTTGATATTCGGCAATACACTTATCTAAATCCTGACAGGAAAAATCCGGCCAGAAAGTTTCAACAAACATCATTTCACTATAAGCCAGCTGATACAAAAGGAAATTGGATATGCGAATTTCATTTGAAGTTCTAATCATCAGATCAACTTCCGGTAAATCAGAAGTCATCAGATAATTTTTAAAAGTCTCTTCATCAAGATTTGAAGTTATACCATCTTTATAATCCTGAGCATATTTTTGACATGCTCGAATAATTTCATCGCGGCCACCGTAATTAAGTGCGAAATTCAATATCATACCAGTATTTCCGCTGGTCTTTTCAATGGCATCAGTAAAAATCTTTCTGGCTTCTTCAGGAATCCTTTTTAAATCACCTATCATCGTAACCCTGATATTGTTAGCCATTAATTCTTTAAGATAAGATGAAAAAAAGACTTTTGGCAAAGACATCAGGTAATTAACTTCCTGTTCAGGCCTTTTCCAGTTTTCGGTCGAAAAAGCATAAAGAGTCAGGCACTTTAGTCCTAACTCATTTGCATATATGGCAATTTCTCGAACCTTTTCAACACCTTTTTTATGGCCCATGGTCCGTGGCAGATTACGCTGCTTAGCCCAACGGCCATTACCATCCATAATGATGGCAATATGTTCTAAAGTATTCATGTTAAATTGTCATTACTTCTTTTTCTTTGTCTTTTGCTATTTTGTCAATCTTTTCGATTGTTTTATCAGTTAACTTCTGAATCTGATCCTGAAGGTCTTTAGCGCTATCTTCAGGGATAGTCTTATCTTTTTTGATTTCATCATTACCATCACGACGGATATTGCGGATAGAAACTTTAGCTTCTTCAGCCATCTTGGCAATGTCTTTACAATAACCTTTTCTGGTTTCTTCAGTCAAAACAGGGACTGTGATGCGAATTAAGTTTCCATCATTCATTGGTGGTAATCCTAAATCTGAAGCATTAATAGCTCTTTCAATATCTTTTAGAGAAGAAGCATCATAAGGCTTAACGACAATAGTACGACCTTCTGAAATGGAAATAGAAGCAATCTGATTGACCGGTGTTGGTGAACCATAGTATTCTACTTCGATTTTATCTAACATTGTTGGATTTGCACGACCAGTGCGAACCTTGGTTAAATTCTTTTCAAATTGTTCGATAGACTTATTCATTCTCTCTTCAATTTTTTTGATTTCCATAAATCCTCCTATTTGATTACGGTGCCAGTTGCCTCACCAAGAGCTGCTTTAACAATATTGTTTTCGCCCGCCATATCAAACACAAAGGCATCAATCTTATTGTCTCGACAAATCTCGGCAGCTGCCAAATCAATTACTTGTAACTTTAAGTCGATTATATCACTAAAATGCATTTCCTCAAAACGTACAGCATCAGCATACTTATTAGGATCCTTGTCATAGACACCGTCTGTACCGTTTTTTGCAATCAGAATTACTTCTGCCTTCATATCCTGAGCTCTTAAAGCCGATGCAGTATCGGTAGAAAAGAAAGGCTTGCCAGTACCACCACCAAAACACAAAGTGTACCCTTCAGCTAATAATTTATTGGCAGTTTCAACATCATAGTCATCAATTCCCTGTACGCCAAAGGCTGTTAATGTCTTGGCTTTTATACCCTGTTTCTGTAAAGCAACTTCTAATACACGGGCATTCATAACTGTTGCTTGCATGCCAATATAATCACTTTGTTCGCGATCCAATCCAAGTTTTTCAAAAAGATGGCCTCGGCAGATATTACCACCACCGACAACGATACCAACCTGAACGCCATTATTGACCATTGTTTTAATCTGACTGGCTACATCATCAATAATGTTAAAATCAAAAGGTCCACTTCCACTACTCAAAGCTTCGCCGCTAAGTTTTAATAATACTCTTTTGTACATATAACCTCCATTAGAAAAAAAGGACAAAAAGTCCTTTTTTATTAAGCCATCTGTTTAGCAACTTCTTCCGCAAAGTTTTCTTCACGTTTTTCAATGCCCTCACCAACCAGGTAACGGACAAAGCATGTGACATTAGCATTTGCAGACTTCAAAACAGCACCACACTTCAAAGAAGTATCTTTGAAATATTCCTGATCAACTAAGCACATTTCTTTCAATGACTTAGAAATACGACCATTGATAATACCTTCCATAACTTTTTCTGGCTTGCCAGCTAAAGTTTCATCATTCTTAGCAATTTCTGTCTGAATAGCACGTTCGTGTTCAACTACTTCAGCAGGCATATCATCACTTGATACATATGAAGGAGCCATTGAAGCAACCTGCATAGCCATATCTTTTGCTAAAGCTGCATCGCCACCCTTGCAAACAGCAACAGCAGAAATCTTACCACCCATATGAATATATGAACCAAAGAATTCATCATCAGCCTTCTTTAAAACGTTGAAACGACGTAAAACGATCTTTTCACCGATAGTAGCAGTTGCATCAATAAACATTTCTTCTAAAGTCTTGCCATCACAAACAAGCTTTAATGCTTCTTCGTTATTTTCAACATCAGAAGCCAGAATTGTCTTAGCAACATCATCAACAAGCTTTAAGAACTGATCGTTTTTAGCAACGAAGTCAGTCTCAGAGTTAATTTCAACCAGGATAGCCTTATTGCCATCAACAACAGCCTTTGATAAACCTTCAGCAGCAATACGACTCTGTTTTTTTACTGATTTGGCAATACCCTTTTCTCTTAACCAGTC
>DCGB01000064.1:0-1238 GCA_002314515.1 Solobacterium sp. UBA1789
GGTCCAACTTTGCCGGTGCACTACACAACCAGGTTTTTAATTTAACAAAACAACGAAAGGCAATATGATGGAAATCAAACGTTTAACAAAAGAGTATCTGAATGAAGTTCATGAACTGGCACTTATGAACTATGAAGAAGAAAGAATAATCAATCAGGATTTGCCTGAGATCAGTAAAGTAGCAGAATTAGAATATTTCTGTGAACACGAAAGAGGTTTTGTGGCTATTGAAAAAGAAAAGGTCATTGCTTATATGGCCTATTATGGACCTTTTGAGGGTTTGTTTGATACCTATGATAGTCTGTGTATCTTTGTGCCAATTAACGGACATGGGGCTATAAAAGAAAATAGAGCTGATATTTATCAAAGGATTTATCAGGTTTTGGCTGAAGACTTGTATGCCAAAAATGTTGTAGTAAATGGTATTTCAGTTTATGAACATGATGATGAATGTAAGCGAGCCTTTTTTGACTACGGTTTTGGAAAGAGATGTGTGGATGAGATCTGTGTAATTGATGATGTAGATATAAAAAACAAGGATTTGTCTTTTCGGGAACTTGATGTTTCGCAGTTTCCAGGTATCAGGAATCTGCGTATTGAATTAAATGATCATTTGAAGAAGAGCCCCTGTTTTATGCAGGGAACAGATGAAGATATGAATCGCTGGCTGGAAAGAGTTGAAAAGGGNNGATCGCAGAACTTTTGTCTGTTTAAAAGATGATAAGATACTTGCCTATCTGGATGTGGCAGAGGATGGGGAAAATTTTCTGACTTGGAGAAAGGATATGCTGAATATCCAGGGTGCCTATTGCATCCCTTCTTATCGTGGTCAGGGTATTATGGATGACCTTTTGGCCTATGTAAAGAAGGTGTTAAAGAATGAGGGTATTGTCTATCTGGGTGTTGACCATGAGTCTTATAATCCAACGGCTGCTCATTACTGGAAAAAGCATTTTAAACCTTATACAGCTTCTCTGATTCGTTATCTTTTCAAATGGTAAATAAAAAACCTGCCCCAAGGGACAGGTTGAAAAACAATTGATTATCTGTTGTAGAATTCGATAACGAGCAATTCGTTAACTTCCGGATTGAGTTCTTTTCTTTCAGGGAGTCTGACAAATTTACCCTTACGAGCGTCTTTATCAACTTCAACAAAGTCTTTGAATGATACATTAGCTTCTAAGCTTTCGCCGATAGATGCCATGTTACGAGAATTTTCTTTAACTTCGATAGTTGAA
>DCGB01000064.1:1304-22033 GCA_002314515.1 Solobacterium sp. UBA1789
CTAACTGTCTGGCACCACGTCTTGTTCTGGCAAAACCTAAGCGGTATACCAGATTGTCTAAACGGGATTCCAATAAGATTAATAAGTGAGTACCGGCAACACCTTCCATCTTTTCTGCTTTTAGATAAGTGTTGTAGAACTGTTTTTCGTTCAAGCCATACATGTTTCTGATCTTCTGCTTTTCAGCAAGCTGAAGACCATAGTTAGACTGTTTGACTCTCTTGGTAGGACTGCCATGCTGTCCCGGAATGTAAGCTCTTTTGCTTAATTCTTCGCCTGTTTCCAGAACGGAGAAGTTAAGACGGCGAGAGATACGCCATACTGGACCTGTGTTTCTAGCCATATTTCCTCCTTATTTCACATAGGCTACAGGTGTAAATCATTTCAGTGAGTGTCAATATACGATTTTTCGCCTAAGCGCTCGGCTACTGATCTCCCATTAAGGGTATTGACGCTGGAGCTGAAACTTTACATGCTGCTAGTGCTTTATAAATATATCAAATATAGACAGTCCTAGTCAATTGAAAAGGTTAAATATTAAGAGTAAAATTAATATGTATTTCGGGGGTTACCATGGATACTAAAGTCAAACTCATCATATTTGCTGTTTTGTGTGCTGCCTTGGTCATTATTGTGACCATTTT
Organism: Solobacterium sp. UBA1789; assembly: GCA_002314515.1. Lineage (GTDB taxonomy): Bacteria > Bacillota_I > Bacilli_A > Erysipelotrichales > Erysipelotrichaceae > Colivicinus. The sequence goes on from DCGB01000064.1 coordinate 1,949, forward strand.
GATCAATAATATCCGTAAGACATCATTAAAAAAAGATATTGATGATCTTTATGTCCGTTTTAACGTAATCAAAACCAATCCTTTGGCCTTTAAACTCAATAAGGCCCAGGCTATGGCCAGAAGAAGCGATGAAACCAGTGAAGTTGTCAGAGAATATTATGAAAAATATCTGGAGGCTCAGAAACATATCGATCAGATTGCCAGTCTTTTAGATACTATTGAAGATTCTGTTGCTTCAAGGAAGTTCAGACAGGCCAAGGAAGCAATTACCATTGTCAGTGAAAATATTGAGGATTCCGAAAAAGAAGTCTGTGATATTGATGTATTTCTCCAGAGTTTTTCTGTTAAGGAAAACAAACAGCGGGAATATTCGGCCCGTTTAAAGGAAAGCTATCGTGAAGTCCGTTTGAGTGTTAATGACAATGCCCAGACTCTTTCAATAACTTATGATGGACTGATTAAAAAACTGGAAGCTGTTGAAGAACTCTTTTCTCAATCAGAAGAATATATTTATGCCAATGATTATAGTTCAGCTCAGGAAGCATTGGAAGATATTGAAAAACGAATTAATGAAATTAAGGAATCACAGCTTGTCATTCCATCATTAATTGAAGAAATCAAGGGCTTTTTGCCTTCTTTACTGGATGAGGCTCAGCGTCAGCATGCCCTAATCAGACAAAGAGGTCTTTATCTTGAACATCTTGATGCCGAAAATAAGCTGAAGGAATATGACAGCGAATTGAATTTAATGTCTAAATTACTGGCTGATGCGCAACTTGCTGGTTTAAATGAGCGTATTGCTGGTCTTAAGGAAGGCTTAAAATCACTGCTGGCGGCTTTTGAAAAAGAGTCACAGGATTATGTGGATATGAAGACATTGATTCAGGAGCTTGTCAAGAATCTGACAGAACTCAAAAATCTATATAATTACATTCAGATTTCTTATGCCAAAGAATCACAGCGTTTTGATTTGGCTGATTTAAATGATGTTTTGCTGGAACAGGAGACAAAGAATGCGATTTATCAGGATCGTTATATTTCCTTAAATAAGGATATAGTAGATAATCTGCGTCCGGCTTCGATAATTCTGACTGATGTCAAGGTTCTTTTTGATGATACAGATACTGATTGCAAGGCCCTGATGGAATATAAGAAGAAAATTGATAAGAATACTTCCGATGAAGAGAGGGCTAAGCGTCAGCTTGATAAGTATCAGCTTATTTTAAATGAAGTTGAGGTCAAGGTTAAACAACATCATCTGCCAACTATCAGCGAATCTTATTATGATGATTTAAAGAAGGGCTGGGATTATGTTTCAGATATTCGCGTTTTATTGAAGGAGATTCCTTTGAATGTCGACAAGCTGAATCAGGTCATTGGTGATGCACGTGAATTTATCTATAGTTTTTATAACAATGTCAATAATATTGTTGGCATGAATATTATGATTGAAAATGCCATTGTTTTTGGCAACAAGTACCGTTCAACTTATCCTAGTATTGACCAGGAACTGTCAAAAGCAGAATTCTATTATTTAAATGGTGAATATACTAAGGCAATGAAAATTTCTATAAACTGTATGGAAACCCTTTTCCCGCATGCAGAAGATAAGATACTGGAGAATAATCAGTGAAAAAAATCTATTTTGACAATGTCTCAACCACTTCTTTACATGAAGAGGTTCTAAAGACTTATAAGGATCTCTTAGATAAATACTACTGTAATAGCGATGCCCTTTATGATGATGGCGTCGTTATTTATGATATGCAGGAAAAAAGCCGGGCCCTTATTGCCGAACTGTTAAAGGTTGATAAGGATGAGGTCATTTTTACTTCTGGTGCTTCTGAGGCCAATAGTCTGGCAATCAAGGGTCTGTGTCTCAATCAAAGTGAGCGTAAACACTTAATAACAACAATCTATGAACATTCTTCTGCTTATAATGCCTTTAAACAGCTGGAAGAACACTTTGGTTTTGAGGTGACTTATTTAATGCCAGAGGATAAGAGTGGTCAAATAAGTGCTGATCAGCTTAAGAAGGCTATCCGAAAAGATACCTTACTGGTATCAGTCATGGCTGTTAATAATGAGATTGGTATTATCAATGATATTAAGGAAATCAAGGAATTAATCAAGCACTATCCTGGTCTTTATTTTCATTGTGATTTAACTCAGGCTGTTGGTAAGATTCCTTTTGATTTACAGGATATTGATCTGGCCAGTTTTTCTGCTCATAAGATTCATGGTTTAAAGGGCAGTGGTGTTCTGGTTAAGAAGCGTCATGTTGGACTTTTGCCACTGATTAATGGTGGCCAGCAGGAAAGTGGTATTCGAGGTGGTACTTCCAATGCCTTATGTAATATTGTTTTAGCTAAAACTTTGCGTCTTGCCTTGGAAGAAGAGGATAAGTATCATGCCTATATGCTGGAACTCGGCGCTTATTTTAAAGAGCGTATCAAGGAAGTTGAGGGTATTAAAATCAATTCTCCAGAGGGTGCTATTTATAATCTGATTAATATTGAAACACCTTTGACTTCAGAGGTCATGTTGAATGCCCTGAATCTGAAAAATATCATGGTTTCTTCCAAGTCGACCTGTGGTTCAAGAAAGAACGAATCCAATCGAACACTGAAGTCAATGGGCATTGATGATGACCATGCGATTCGTGTTTCTTTTGATCATCATAATACCAAAGAGGAAATTGATTATTTCATTGATTCAATAAAGGAGATCATTAAAAAATATGCTTAATTTTGAATATGACCACATTGTTGTCCGTTATGGTGAATTATCAACCAAAGGCAAGAATCGTAAGGATTTTATCAGGTGTCTTTCCGGTAATATTAAAAAACGTTTAGCTGATCATGAGAAGCTGGAATATAAGACTTTACATGATGGTCTTTTTATTAAGCTTAATGGTGAAGATTATGATGTCATTGCTGAAGAATTGGGTTCTGTTTTCGGTTACAGTTATTTTTCTGGTGCCATTTTAGTCAAAAAAGATATGGAAGAAGTCAAGGAAATGGCTTTGAAACTTGCCAATAAGAGAGATTATAAGACTTTTAAGGTAGCAGCCAGAAGAGCTGACAAGTCTTTTCCTTTACATAGCGATGATATTAATCGCCAGGTTGCTGGCCATATTTTAAGAAATAAGGATATTAAGGTTGATGTTCATCATCCGGATCTGACTATTTATATTGTCGTTCAGAATAACGACATCATCATTATGGATGAAAAAGTCAGAGGAGCCGGTGGTTATCCAACGGGTATTAATGGTAAGGCCCTGGTTATGATGTCGGGCGGTATTGATTCGCCGGTTGCGGCTTATCTGACGATGAAAAGGGGTTTGCATATTGATTGTATTCACTTTGCGTCAATGCCATATACTTCAAAGCAGGCTTTAGATAAGGTTTTGACTCTGGCCAAGAAAATCAGTGTTTCCCAGGAACAGATCAGAGTTCATGTCATTCCTTTTACTGATCTGCAGCTGGCAATCTATGATAACTGTGATGAACCTTATGCAGTTACGATTATGCGAAGGATGATGTATCGCATTGCCGATCAGATTGCCAAAAACAACAAAATAAGAGTTATCACTAATGGCGAATCTATTGGTCAGGTGGCTTCACAGACACCAGAGAGTATCGGTGTTATTGCCAAGGTCTGTGATACTCTGATTCTGCGTCCTTTGTGTATGGCTGATAAGATTGAGATTATTGATCTTGCAAGAAAGATTGATACCTATGAGACTTCTATTTTGCCTTTTGAAGACTGCTGTACCATTTTTGATCCCAAGAATCCAGTAACAAAGCCAAAACTTGATCATTGTGAATATCTGGAAAGAAAATTTGACTGGCAGAGTCTGGTCGATGAATGTGTAAAGAACGAGGAGATTATAATGGTCTCTTATCGTGATAAAGAAGAAGAGCTGTTCTAGAGGAGGAAGATGTATGAATATTTATGAAAATCGAAGACAGACTTTGTCTAAAAAACTGGCAGACAGACATTGTTTACTGATTTTTTCCGGTAAGGCAAAAATGTGTTCTGAAGATGAGTCTTATCCTTTTAAGGTCAATCGTAATTTCTATTATCTGACAGGTCTGGAAAAGGAAGATATGGTTCTGATGATAGCTAATCTCAATGGCCGTTATCAGGAGTCCTTATTTATTCTGCCTTATGATGAAAATCTGGCCCGCTGGGTTGGTGGTCGTATGAGTAAGGAAGAAGCCAGCAATATTTCTGGTATTAAGAATGTTGAAGACCGCGGAGATCTTGATGATTTTCTATCAGGAATGATGAATTTTGGTCGTCGTTATGATGATTTTATCTGTTATCTGGATTTATGGCATTACTGCTATGATCAGGATGAGTCAGAGGCTATTAGGATGGCTAATAAGCTTAAGGCTGTTTATCCGGCTTTAACAGTCAAGGATGTCTATCCTCATTTGACTAAGATGCGTTTAATTAAGGATGATTATGAGGTTGCCTGTATTTCCCAGGCTATTAATAGAACCCGCAAGGGCATTATTAAGATGATGCAGACAATAAGACCAGAGATGAATGAGATGGTTATGGAAGGTGTCTTTAATTTTTCTTTAGCTCAGAGTGTCTGCAACGAGAATGCGTTTAAGACTATTGCTGCTTCAGGTGAAAGGGCCACTGTTCTTCATTATTCTGAAAACAATCAAATGATGAAAGATGGCGAACTCTTCTTATGTGATTTAGGTGCAACATATAATCATTATTGTGCTGATCTTACCAGAACTTTCCCGGTCAATGGTAAATTTACGGAAAGACAGAAAGAAATTTATGAACTTGTTTTAAATGCCCAGAAGCTGGTTGAAGAAAATGCCAGACCAGGTATTACAACTCGTGATCTGAATAATCTGGTTGTTGAATATTATAAAAAGGTATTACCTGAACATGGTTTAACAGATGATGTTCGGGAATATTATTTCCATGGTGTTTCTCATCAGCTTGGTTTGGATACTCATGATGTTGATTTAGGTCTGCCACTGGAAGAGGGCATGGTTATTACCAATGAACCTGGTCTTTATATCAATGCAGAAAAAATCGGTATCCGAATTGAAAATGATCTATTGATCACTAAAGACGGCTGTACCGATCTGGCAAAAGATGTAATTAGAGAAGTTGCAGATATTGAAGAACTGATGAATAACTAGAAACGATATAAGACAATTTCGGCATCTGCCATAAAGCGGATGTCTTTTTTTGTGGTACCCAGACCATTGCTGATATCCAGAAGTGTATTATCAATATGATATTGTCCCCGATAATACTTCTTTGCGCCTGGTTCCCGATAAAAGAAGTTAATTAATGGCAGATATACCTGCATGCCGTGGGAATGACCGCATAACATTAAATCAATATTTTCGTTGTCAATGTCACTTATCAGATCAGGACAGTGGCTGACGAGAATATTGTAGGTATTATTACTTAATTGTGATAGAAGGGTGACATCAGGATTGCCTAACAGAGAGGATTCCAGACCAATCAGATTCAGGTATTTGCCTTTTTTGTTGTAGATGCGAGTAATTTCATTATTCAATACCTTAAAGTCACTGTTTTTAAGAATATTAATGACTTCTTCTTTGACCATTTCATTATCCAGGTCGTGATTTCCTAAGACGGCATATTTACCATCATCAGCTTTTAGTGATGAGAGGAATTCTATCAGCTTTTCTTTCTTTTCCTCGCTTAGAGGATTTGTTGATAAATGATCTATAAGATCACCTCCAAAGACGATGACATCAGGCTGGTAGTTTGTAATAATGTCGCTGATTTTATTCAGGTCTTCATCATTTAATGAATAATTGTAGTGTAAGTCAGAAATAAAGGCGATCAGTATATCATCAATTTTTGTGCTTTCAATACTTTCCTGACGGGTTTTGAAACTGTGAGGATTGATATAGAGGGCATTATAAATATTAAAAGACAAAATACTAATAACGATTAATAGCAGGATAACAATTCTTTTTATATTCATGTTTTTATTGTAGAACATAATTAAGTACATTTTTTTACATATTGTTTTGATATTTTTACGTTTTCTGTTTTTTATCATAAAAGCGTAAACATAGATGTTTACCAGCGCATCCCCCTATTTATTGTGCTGATAATTATTAAATACACTAAAAAAGAGAGCTCCTTGAGGGAGCTTTTCTTAATGTGGTCTATAATAGGAAATATGAATGCAGAATTTTTTATTAAAGGAAAAACAATTGAAACAGAAAGATTGATATTAAGGGCTTTTGAGGAAAAGGACCTTGATGACTTTTATGAATATGCCAAAGTTGAGGGAGTAGGAGAAATGGCTGGCTGGTATCATCATAAAAACAAGGAAGAAAGTCTTTTTATTTTAAATATGTTTATTGAAGGCGATAAAACTTTTGCCCTTTGTCTAAAGGAAAACAACAAGGTAATTGGTTCAATTGGTGTTGAACAATATGGTCTGGAAGACAAATTGAGTGAATTCTTTGATTATCAGGGCCGGGAAATCGGCTATGTTCTGAGTAAGGATTACTGGGGTCAGGGTTTGATGGTTGAGGCTGTTAGTGCTGTAATAACTTATCTTTTTGAGGACTGTGATCTTGATTTTCTGACTTGTGGTTATTTTGTTTTCAACAGGCAGTCAAAGCGTGTTCAGGAAAAACTGGGTTTTAAACCTTATCGTAAGCTTGTTATGGATACACGAATGGGTACCAAAGAAGAAGCAATTCTTAATTTACTGATAAATCCTCATAAGAATATAAAATTTGTCTATTCACATCCGGAGACGTTAATCGTTTAGTGTAATATGAAGTATTTTCTGTTGGGACAGGCATTATTGATTATTATTTTTGGTTTTTCCTATTATATATCCCGTTGTTTTTTTAGCAGGAAGGCTGTTGATAAGAAAAAAAAGAAAATTATTTTATCGACAGCAGGTATAGGTATTTTTCTCATATTTGTTTTACTTCTGGTTTTTGACAACATTTATTATCGCAGTGGCGATATCGCTAAGAAAGCCTTAGAGGGTAATGATAAGGTCAGAGTTGAAAAAGCAGGAAATGTTTATTTTTTTGATGGTCAAAAAGAGGATAAGGCAATAATCTTTTATCCTGGCGGGAAGGTCGATTATCTGGCTTATGCACCATTGATGATGAAACTGGCAGAAGGTGGTTATGACTGTTTTCTGATTGAGATGCCGTTTCAGCTGGCAATCTTTAATAAGAATGCGGCTGCTTCGGTGATAAAGAAATATGATTACGACCACTGGTTTATCGCTGGTCATTCACTTGGTGGTATTGCTGCATCGGCTTTTGCAGCAGAAAACAGCGATATTTTTGATGGTATTATCATGCTGGCATCATATTCAACTATTGAAATTCCTGATGACCTGGTCTATTGTTCTATTTATGGCAGTAATGACGGCTGTCTTGATAAGGATGTCTATGATAATTTACGACTTCTGTGGCCCAGGGAGCATCTTGAAGTGGTCATTAATGGTGGCAATCATTCGCAGTTTGGTGACTATGGTTTACAGAAGGGTGATAATGAGGCCAGTGTTTCAGCAGATGAGCAGTTGACAATGACGCTTATGGCGATAGTGAGTTGTTTTGAGTATGATTGATATCAATAAAATTGAAAATTTAGGCATTAAGATGGTTTTGATGCGGGTACAGCCGATATCCTTGAACAGGATGATGAGGGTATTTTTGTCTATGATAGAGTAAGTGAGGGCTATCTGCTTTCGACATCGAATATTTAAAAGGGCGAAGAGTGGATGTTGAAACATCAGGATAGACATTATCATCTGTTTTCGGTTGTTGGTGATGATTTAAAAGATGTGCTTCTAAAACACTTTCATTTTAATAAGCGCCTTGATTGTTTGCAGTTTGCCTATTTAAAAAAAGATATCAGTTTACCAGAAAGTGATCTGCATGTCAGAGTGGCTGATAATGATGATATCAGATTTATTGCCGATAATTATGATAGCCTTGATGAGGAAGAAATAAAAATAATTGTTGGTCGTAAGAAGCTGTTGATTGGTGAAGTAAATGGTCAAAGAGTGGGCTTTATTGGTGAGCACCTTGAAGGCAGTATGGGTTTATTATATGTTCTTGAAGAATATCGCAAGTCTCATTATGGATCATATCTGGAGGCTTATAAGATAAAAGAGATGTTAAAAGAGGGTTTCATTCCCTTTGGTCAGGTTGTCTGGGGTAATGAAAAGTCAATGAATATGCAGAAGAAACTGGGTATGACTGCCAGTGATATACCGGTTTACTGGTTTTTCTGATTCAGTTTATATATTGCTGTTAAAGGCTCGTTTTCATGACGATACTGCCGATATGTTTCTATTGGGAGGATGTTGTTATCAATGAGATATTTACTGATGCGTAAATATTCATCTTTTCCGCCTTCCTGTCCCCGATAAAAGGATATAACAAGATAGCCATTGCATAGTTCAATGGCTTTTTTAATTGCGGAGAGTGTTGTTGAGGCTTTGGTTAATGATTGAGAGGATGAATCAGGTAAATAGCCAAGATTAAAAATAAAAAGATAAATTTTGTCTTTAATGTATTTATCAATATTCTGATGGTCATCGTTGATATAGATGATATTATTGAAATCTTTACAGCGTTCTCTGGTTCTGATGATTGCTTCTTTGGAGATATCGATGGCATAGACATTTCTGGCGTGTTTTGCCAGAAAGAAAGTATCATTACCATTTCCACAGGTCATATCGACAACACATTTATCATCAAGTGGAAGACCCTTGAGATACTTGTGAATAAAAGTATTATTGTTCATAATATTTGCCCTGCCAGGTATCTTTTTCTTTCATGAGTTTATCAATATCATTGAGAATGGTTGTTTTATTAAGGACCCAGTCGGGGACTATGAGTTCTTTTATCAGAGGATCACCAGTCAGCCTTTGTAAGATAATGTCGGGTTTTAATCTTTCGAGCTGACTGACGACGATGTCAATATATTCTTCTCTACTGATAATAGGAAAAGGTTCTGAATTATAGATTTCAGCTAATTTTGTTTCTTTTAGAACCTGCATCATATGAATTTTAAGGGCATGAAAAGACAGTTTGTTGATTTCGTATATGTTATTTAACATGTCTTCTTTGGTTTCATAGGGTAAACCATTGATGAGGTGGAGACAGACTCTGATTTTTGTTGATGATAGTTTATTCAGGAGAATTCTGACATCATTAAAATCATATTGACGATTAAGATAGTTTCTGTCACCTTTGGTGCTTTGGATGCCGATTTCCAGCCAGATAGTTTTGTATTGGCATAGCGAATCCAGATAGGCAATTTTTTCATCATCCAGGCAGTCGGGTCTGGTGGCTATGGCTATTTCGGCGACTTCGTCCATGGTGATGAAGTCTTTTAACATTTCTTTGATTTTTAAAAGGGGTCCATAGGTGTTGGAAAAGGATTGAAAGTAGGGGATATATTTCTGATTGGGCCATTTGCGGTCCATAATTTCTTTGTTTTCCTGATATTGTTTCTGAATTTCTTCACCAATATGCGGGTTGGCGTCGCCTGATCCTTTTCCTGAACAAAAAATACAGCCACCATAGCCTTTGGTGCCATCACGATTGGGACAGGTAAAATGACCATCAAGACTTATTTTGGCAACTTTGCAGCCATAGGTACTTTTTAGATAGTAGTTAAAGGTCTGATATCTTTTGTTGTCTAGGGAATAGGGATAGGGATTCATATAATTAATTCTAGCACTTGTATTATTTGGGAGTGAATAGTGATATAATAAACAACGGTTTAGTATTATTTTTGTATATGGAGGATGATTATGGTAACAAGAAAAGAAACTTACGATGAGATTCAGGATTGGACTGATCGTGGTAATCGGGCTTTAGCACAGCTGGATGCAGATTCTTTACATGCCAGAGAAGTTTCTGATGCCTTACTGGTGTCTATCTGTCAGGCAAATAAGGATACAGAATATGGTAAAAAATATCATTTTGATGAGGTTAAGTCTTATGAGGATTATAAGCGTTTAGTTCCGCTTTCTGATTATGATGATTATCAGCCTTATATTGAGAGAATGATAGAAAATAATGAGAAGGATTTAATTACTTCCAGTCCAATTAAGTATTATGCCATTACTTCCGGTTCTTCAGGTAAGAAGAAGAGATTGCCGGTTACTCAGTTCCTGCTGGATATCTATAGTGATTATAGTGTCTATCGTTTCTATGCCGGTAGTGATAACTATATGAAGGAAAAGTTCAATAGCCGGATGCCTAGGACTAAGGGCTTTGATACTTTGGAGGTTCGTAATAAGAAGCTTTCCAATGGTGTTTATGCCGGTGTTATTTCTGGTCTGGCTGTTACTGAGGTTAAGGATAGTCTGCATATCGTTAATACTTCGCCTACAGAGATCATGTTTCCTGAGGAGGAGATGGATTGCCGTTATCTGAAGATTCTTTTTGCCTTGAGAGAAAGAGATCTGGCGCTTATCAATACCGTTTTCATGACGCATATTATTGATATCATGACTTTTATGACTAATAACTGGAAGCTTTTTGTTGAAGATATCCGCGTTGGTAAGATTAATAAGGATGTCGTTATTCCTGATCATCTGAGAAAGAAATTTGAGGATATGATGGAGGCTGATCCGGAGCGTGCTGATGAACTGGAAAATGAATTTTCCAGGGGTTTTGATACACCGATTATTCCTAGAATCTGGCCAAATCTGGTGGATATTGTAGCTATTGGCACCGGTTCTTTTGCTCCATTTACGGCAAAGATGCGGACATATATGGGTGATCAGATTTCCCTTGATTATCATGTCTATGGTGCTTCTGAGGGTATGTTTGCCTGTTCAAGAAGACCAGAGCAGACGCAGTATATGTTAATCATCAATGGTGGTTATTATGAATTTATTCCACTTGAGACTGATGATCCAAAGGATATTACAACTTTTGATAAGCTGGAACCTGGTAAGGAATATGAAATGGTTTTGACTAATAATTCAGGTCTATATCGTTATCGTATCAAGGATGTTATCAGATGCACTGGTTATTACAATGATATTCCACTGGTTGAGTTTGCGTTCAGAAAGAGTCAGATGGTTTCGATTGCAGGTGAAAAGATGACAGAAAATGATTTCACCTGGGCAACAGATGAAACTTCTAAGGTCATTGGTAATCATATTGATGATTATGCCTTATATGTTGATTATGACAAGCAGCCAGCAGGTATGGTTCTGTTTACTCAGTTTGAAAGAAGAGCTCCACAGGATAAGAAGGAAGAATATCGTTCAATTCTTGAGCAGAAGATGGGTGAGGTTTCACCGGATTTCTTTGAGGAAGTACGTGATAAGGAAATTGCCAAGCCTTTATTAAATTATTTATATGATCAGACTAATGAATTATATCGTGATCTGATGATTATTCAGGGTACAATTCCTAATCAGATTAAGCCGGTTAGAATCATTGATTCCAAGTTTAAGCGTGATTTCTTCTTTGCCATGGTTGATGATGGACGTGAGGATGAAGGTAAGGCTGTTTTCACTAAGAAGCTGAATGCTAAGGTTTTATCTTATAAGATCAGCGGTGGTATTGATGCCTTAAATGCTGAAGACTTTGATAATGATATCAAAGAGGCTATTAAGGACTGTGATTCCGTAGAGTTTGATTTATCGGAAGTTGATTTCCTTTCACCTGCTGCTTTGAGAACTGTTATTGCGGTTTATCAGGCTTTAATTAAGCGTGGTTCAACTTCACTTGTTAAGTACAATGATTATGTTGAAAAACTCTTTAAGGTTTGTGGTTTAAATGATTTTGTAACAATTAAATAAAGTATGACACGGTCATACTTTTTTTATTGCAAAAAGGTCTTTTTCTCATTATCATTAAGTAGTAATCGTTAAAAGTATTAGTCTGTAAGTATTTTTGAAGAGAGTTTCCGTTTGGTGTAAGGAAATAGATGAAAGCAGATGAACTCGTTTAATATGGTGATTAAGCGTGTGCTCGCGATAAGAGCAGGAGTAATAAATTAAGGTGGTACCTCGCGTTTTATGCGACCTTGTGACTGCCTTTTTTATTTTTTGGAGGATATTATTATGTATGATCATCTGAAGATCGAAAAAAAGTGGCAGGCTTATTGGGCGGAAAACAAAGTTTTCAAATGTGACGCTCATGATTTTTCTAAACCGAAGTTTTATGCTTTGGATATGTTCCCTTATCCATCAGGACATGGTTTACATGTCGGTCATCCTGAGGGTTATACGGCAACAGATATCGTTTCCCGTAAGAAGCGTATGGAGGGTTATAATGTCTTGCATCCAATGGGCTTTGATTCTTTTGGTTTGCCGGCTGAACAGTATGCGATTAATACCGGTAATCATCCTGATGGTTTTACCAGAGATAATATTGCAACCTTTGAGGGTCAGTTAAAGAATATTGGTTTTTCTTATGACTGGGATCGCGTTATTTCAACTTGTGATCCATCTTACTATAAGTGGACGCAGTTTATTTTCAAACTTCTGTTTGAAGAGGGTTTGGCTAAGTGTGTTGATATGCCGGTTAACTGGTGTGAAGAACTGGGTACGGTTTTGGCTAATGATGAAATTATTGATGGCAAGTCCGAAAGAGGCGGTTATCCGGTTATTCGTAAGAATATGAAACAGTGGGTCATTGATATTGTTGCCTATGCGGAAAAGTTACTTGATGGTTTAAATGATATCGATTGGCCAGAATCAACAAAAGAAATGCAGCGTAACTGGATTGGCAAGTCAATTGGTGCCAGTGTTAATTTCAAGGTTGCGGATACTGATAAGGATTTTACAGTTTTTACAACCAGGGCTGATACTTTGTTTGGTGCGACCTATTGTGTTCTGGCTCCTGAGCATGTTCTGGTTGATGAAATCACAACAATGGAACAGAAGGAAGCAGTTGATGCTTATAAGAAGGCTTGTGCCAGTAAGTCAGATATGGAGCGTACCGAATTAAATAAGGATAAGACTGGTGTCTTTACTGGTGCTTATGCAATTAATCCGGTTAATGGCAAGAAGATTCCAATCTGGATTTCTGACTATGTTTTGGCTACTTATGGTACTGGTGCTATTATGGCTGTTCCGGCTCATGATGATCGTGACTATGCTTTTGCAAAGAAGTTTGGTTTAGAGATTATTCCGGTTTTGGCTGGTGGCAATGTTGAAGAAGAGGCCTATACTCAGGATGGCTTGCATATCAATAGCAGCTTCCTGGATGGCATGAATAAGGAAGATGCAATTAAGACGATGATTGACTGGCTGAAGGAACATAAATGTGGTGATGCCAAGGTTTCATATCGTTTAAGAGAGTGGATTTTTGCCCGTCAGCGTTACTGGGGTGAGCCTATTCCTATTGTTCATCTGGAAAATGACTCATTGATTGCTTTGAGTGATGATGAACTTCCACTGGTTTTGCCTAATCTGGATGATTATAAGCCATCTAAATCTGGTGCTTCACCTCTGGAGAGAGCTAAGGACTGGCTGAATTATGAAAAAGATGGTCTTAAGGGTAAGCGTGAGACTTCAACAATGCCGGGTTCTGCTGGTTCATCCTGGTATTTCCTGCGTTATATTGATCCGGAAAATGAGGAGATTTTTGCGGATAAGGAATTATTGAATCACTGGATGCCGGTTGATCTCTATGTTGGTGGTCCTGAACATGCGGTTGGTCATTTGCTGTACGCCCGTATGTGGAATAATTTCCTGGCTGATAAGGGTTATCTGAATGTTAAGGAGCCATTTAAGAAGCTGGTTCATCAGGGTATGATTTTGGGTGCCAATGGTATTAAGATGGGCAAGCGTTTCCCGGAATATATTGTTGATCCTAATGATATTGTCAATGAATATGGTGCTGATACTTTGCGTCTTTATGAGATGTTTATGGGTCCATTAGAGGCTAGTAAGCCATGGTCAACTCAGGGTGTTGAGGGTGCCAGAAGATGGCTTGAAAGAGTATGGCGTCTTGTTATGGAGTCTCCAGAATATATTAAGGATGAGCCAACACCAGAACTTGATTATGTCTATAACTTTACGATTAAGAAAGTTGGCGATGATATTGATTCTTTAGGTTTCAATACAGCTATTTCGCAGATGATGATCTTTGTTAATGAGTGTTATCGTATCAAGAAGGTTAATAAGGATATGGTAATTGGTTTCATTAAGGCATTATCACCAATTGCTCCACATATCTGTGAGGAAATGTATCAGCATTATACAGGCGAGGCAACATTGGCTTATGCAGCTTGGCCGACTTATGATGAAACAAAGCTGGTTCAGGATGAAAAGGAAGTAGTTGTCCAGGTCAATGGTAAACTGCGTGCCCGTTTCAATGCCTTGTCTTCAGCAAGTGATGAGGAATTATATGAGATGGCTTTAAAGCAGGAGAATGTTATTCGCTTTGTTGATGGTCAGGAGATTAAGAAGCATTTTGTCATTAAGGGCAAGATGGTTAATATCGTTATTTAAGAGAGAATTAAATTTCTCTCTTTTTTTGTAATTAGTACTTTACAACTTTAGCGTACTAAAGTATAATCATTTTTGTATTGTTAGGAGATTTGAATATGAAAAAGATTATTACTCTTATGTTGTGCTTATTGTTTGTGTTTTCTTTAGCTGCCTGTGCTTCAGGAGCAGAGGATGATGATGTAATTGCTGAACCTGCTAATCGTTTAGAGGCTATTAAGGCTAGAGGTGTTGTTCAGATTGCGACAGAACCTTATTTTGCCCCTTATGAATTTATTGATCCAAGTTTAAGTGGTGATGATATGTACAAGGGTGCTGATATTGAGTTAATGAAGGCTATTGCTGCTGAACTCGGTGTTAAGCTGGAGATTGTTCCATTGGATTTTGCAGCTGTTTTAACAGGTATTACAACAGGTTCTTATGATATGGCTGTTAGTGCAATTGCTTATAATCTGGATAGAAGTGAAAATATGAATCTGTCTAATGTTTATGAGGAAAGTGATGCCGGTTATGGTTTTATTGTTAGAGCTGAGGATGCAGATAAATATAATTCTATTGATGATTTAAAGGATGCAGTTGTTGCTACACAATCAGGATCTGTTCAGGAAGGTATTTTTAAGAGTGATATTACTGCCGATGGCTGTAAGGAATTAAAACTGTTTGATCAGATGACTGATGCTTATCTGGCAGTTCAGGAAGGTCGCGCTGATGTCTGTATCTGTTCAGTTAATTCGGCAGCTTTATATGCTGAGGCTAATGGCAATGTTCTTACAGTTCCAGATTTCCGTTTTACGGTTGATCCAAATATGAATGGTGTTGTTGTTGCCTGTCCTAAAGAGGATACAGCTGAACTCATGGAAGTTGTTAATAAGGTAATTGCTGATAATAAGGATAATGGCAATATCGCCAAGTGGTTTGAAGAAGCAAAGGCTCAGGCTGCTGATTTAGGAATCGAATAAATCTTACAATGACAAAGATTATTAAAATACTTAAGAAATATGGTTTCGTCTATCTGAGAAGTATAGGCGGTACCCTATGGATGAGCATTGTAACTGTCTTTGCCGGTACTATACTTGGAATTATTATTGCCCTAATGCGTATGAGCAGAAACAAGCTTATACGCATTATTAGTGATGTCTATGTCGAAGTAATCAGGGGTCTGCCGGCACTGGTTCAGTTATATTTCTTCTGGCTGCTGTTTCCAAAGATGCTGCCTTTTGAAATATCGGATACAACTTCTATTGTTGTGGCTTTTATTGTTAATGCTTCAGCATATATTTCTGAAATTATCAGAGCTGGTATCGAGGCTGTTGATATCGGTCAATGGGAAGCAGCGCGTTCATTGGGTTTATCGGAAGCCAATGTCTTTTTAAAGGTTATTTTTCCTCAGACTATTAAGAATATTCTGCCAGCCTTATGTAATGAATTTATTTCGACAATCAAGGGAACTTCTTTGGCTTCTGTTTTCTTTATCAATGAACTGACAACGGGTTATAAGACGGTTGCCAGTGCAACTTTTTTAGCTTTGGAATCACTTTGTATTGCCGGTGCTATTTATCTTATGCTTAATGTTGCCTTAAGTAAGCTGGTTAAGATATTGGAAAGGAAGTTGAAAGAAAGTGACTGATGAAGTAATTAGAACAGAGAACCTCATTAAGAACTTTGGTAAGCTCGAGGTTTTAAAAGGTATTTCAACAAGCATTCATAAGGGTGAGGTCGTTTCTATCATTGGTCCAAGTGGTGGTGGCAAATCAACTTTCCTGCGTTGTTTGAATCTGCTGGAGAAACCAACTGCTGGTAAAGTGTATTTTAATGATACGGATATCAGCGATAAAAGTATCAATATTCAACAGTATAGGCAGAAGATTGGCATGGTTTTTCAGAATTTTAATGTTTTTCCACATCTGACAGTCTTAGATAATATTACTTTGAGTCCGATATTGGAAAGAAAGATCAGTAAGGCTGAAGCAGAAAAAGAAGCTATGGAATTACTTAAATCAGTTGGACTGGAAGATAAGGCTTATGAATATCCAAAAAAACTATCAGGTGGTCAAAAACAGCGCTTGTCAATTGTTAGAGCTTTGGCAATGCATCCTGAGGTGATGTTATTTGATGAGCCAACCAGTGCTTTGGATCCCGAGATGGTTAAAGAGGTTTTGCAGATAATTGCTCAATTGGCTAAAAGTGGCATGACGACAGTTATTGTTACACATGAAATGGCTTTTGCCCGGGAAGTCAGTGATCGCATTATTTTTATATCTGATGGCGTTATCAAAGAAGAGGGTTCACCTAATGTCATTTTTACATCGCCTAAGGATCCATCAACCATTAGGTTTTTAAGCAAGATACTATAAAAGGAGAAATATTATGTCTGATAAAGATTTGATAAGTCAGATTGTTGAAGAAAATAAGGATGAAATAACTAAGCTTGCCAGGGATATCTGGGACTTTGCTGAGTTGGCTTATAACGAATACAGGTCTAAGGATGCGATTATGCGGGTATTGAGGCATAAGGGTTTTAGGATTGAAGAGGGTATTGCGGATATTCCGACTGCTTTTCTGGCTACCTGTTCGGTAGGAAGCGGTAAGCCAAATATCGGTTTTCTGGCTGAATATGACGCCCTTGATGGTTTATCTCAAAAGGCCTGCGAGGTATTTGAGACTAAGGTTGAGGGGCAGAATGCCGGACATGGCTGTGGTCATAATCTTTTAGGTGCTGGTACGGTTCTGGCTGCAATAGCAGTTAAGGAATTTCTGGAAAGAAAACAGGAAAATGGAACAGTTATGGTCTTTGGTACGCCGGCAGAAGAGGGAGCTGGCAGTAAGCAGTTTATTGCCAGAGCCGGTTATTTCAATGGTGTTGACTTTATATATACCTGGCATCCATCAACTTATAATGAGGTGTCGGGGGTTGGCAATGTTGCCATAATGGGTGCCAATTTTCATTTTTCTGGTATTGCTTCTCATGCGGGTAGTACACCAGAATTGGGTCGTAGTGCTTTGGATGCGGTTGAGCTGATGAATGTCGGCTGTAACTATTTGCGTGAGCATATGATTGATCAGGCGCGTATTCATTATGCCTATTCCAATGCCGGTGGTACGGCTCCAAATGTTGTACCAGCTCATGCGACTATCAAATATGAAGTCAGAGCTCCAAAGGTATCACAAATGCAGGAACTATTTGCCAGAATTGTCAATGTTGCCAAGGGTGCAGCTTTGATGACTGATGCCAAAATGGAATATGAAATAACAATGGCCTTTTCTGATTATGTTGCCAATAGGACTTTAGGGCCAGTTTTAGAAGAGGCTTTAAAAGAATATGGTGCACCAGAGTGGTCAGCAGAGGATTATAATCTGGCTTCTTCTTTCCTGTCTACTTACAATAAAACGACAATGACGAATATAAGAGATGAACTGAAAATGAAATTTTCAATGGATAATATCTCTTCTTTGCTGGAAAAGCCTTTGCATTCAGATGTCTTTAGCTATAATCCATATGAAAATAAATATGAAAGTGCTTCTACAGATGTCGGCGATGTTTCTTATGTTGCGCCAACAGCAAACCTCTATATGGCAACAGCAGGATTGGGTACACCAAAACATTCCTGGCAGAATACAGCATTCAGTGCTTCAGATATTGGTTTTAGGGCTATGATCAGGGCTGGTGAAATATTGGCTTTGGCTAGTATTAAAACCGCCAGAATGCCTGAACTTATTAAAGATGCCAAGGAAGAGGTCAAAGAAAAAAATGGTGGAAAATATATCTGTCCATTGCCGGAATATGTTAATCCACCAATTAACAGGTATTAAAATAATAAGCAATTACCAGTTCCTAGGAGCTGGTTTTTTTGTCTGCAACAATTGTTTTATGGAAATATATATACTAAAAAATGTATATAAACATACTAAAAGCAACATATAAATAAGGAAAAATCACATATTATAATATCTTATATGAGACCTTATATTAATTTCTGTCTGAATTTGATATGGGAAACAGGCCAGTGAAAAAGATAAATGTAGATTTTGTGAATCCTTTAAAGAAACTTCTTGACTTCAATAATTATAAGAAGACATTTTTTATTGTTTGTATCTGTCTTTTGGTACTGGTCGTTAATACTAAAAAGGTTTATGCCGAAGATGTAAATCAGAGTTCAGCAAATACAAGCGAAACTCAGGATTCAGAAGATAATGCTGACAATGGTTTTGAATATGAAATACCAGAAGGCAGTGCTTCTTTTATTGAACTGGAAAAAGAAGGCAATAGCGAGAATCAGGTCACTGAACCAAAAGAAGAGACTAATGATATCGCAGGTGTCACTGTTGTTAAAACATATGATAAAGATCCGTCAGATCCAACAGCAAAAGTTACAGCAACAGAAATTACCGTTACGGGAACAGAAAATATATTAACTGATGAAGATGATATAGAAAAAGCAGATATTGATAGCATAACTAACTGGAAGAGCGAAAGCAGTCAGGATGAAGCTGGTGCTACTATCTATACAAAGATAGGTTCGACAACATCAGAAAATGCTATTCAGAAGGCAATAAAAGATGCTTTAAATAGTGTAGATGATAAATCTAAATCAGCAACCATTAAGGTTTCAGCTGGTGAATATAATGGTGATATAAATATTTCAACTTCTCTGTTAAAATCAGGCGTAACATTGAAAGATGATTTTGTTTTCAATATTTTAGCAGAAGATGCTTTTGAAGAAGCAGAAGGAAAAACATTAATTGATAAGACTACTATTTCTGCTGATGCAGGTGGTGGTGCAAAAGTTAATGGAAATATTAATATTGAAGGAATACAGGTATGTCTTGCAGGCATCTATCTGACACTTGAAAATACAATTAATGTTTCTGGTGGAGGCTTAAGCTACTATGGTACTTCAGATGATGATGAAGTAAATGTTGCCAATAAAGGCAAAAATACAATAAATGTTACTACAGGCGAAGGTAATGATAATGTTCTGGTGGCAAGCAGCCATGACGGCAATATAAGCATAGATACTGGTGATGGCGATGACAATGTACAATATTCGACTATTCAAAATGCCGTTAATACGAGTCATGAAAATAGTAATACTTTAAATATAAATACAGGCGAAGGTAACGACAATGTTGTTATCATTCATGAAAACGGTGTATTAGAAGCCGATATTAAAACCGGTGAAGGTGATGATAGCGTAAGCCTTGGTGCAGGTCCTGATGCCAAACAGGAATCAGGTAAAAATATAAAAGTAGATATGGGTCTTGGCGGTGATAGTGTCACTGTTGATACATCTATTTATAATGGATTCAAAAACGTTACAATTCTTGCGGATGAAGATAAAACCGATGATGATAAAGATTTTGTTTATCTGACAGGTGTTTTATTTAATGATGACAATAATGTTTTTGGTAGTGCTTCACAAATACAGATGCTGGTGGCAAAAGATAAGTATCTGTGGGTAACATTAACTGGTTTTGAAATCTTTTCTGATTCTTTAACAAATAAAAAGACAGTGAAGATTAAGGACTTAAATAATGGAAGTATTTCTTCATTTGTAAATTATGAATATAGTGGCAGTTATGATGATGCA
>DCGB01000064.1:22047-33839 GCA_002314515.1 Solobacterium sp. UBA1789
CATTAACTGCTTCATGGGATACAAAAGATGTTTTCTTAACTAATTTATTGCTTGATGCCGGAAGTGATACAGTGAAACTTGGAAGCTATTCCAAGGATGAATTTAGTGGTGTTGAAACTTATGGCAACTTCAATATGCCTGGAGTTAATGTAACTATTAACTGTAAAAAACTTGAAGTTAAAGGTGGCGTAGATGTTCTTTCGTTAACTGTTAATGCAAGCGATAGTGATGAATTATATAAGATAGAACAGAATCAGACTCTGGCAACAGCTGGTTTGGATACAGAAATGAGTGGTAGTATTTGTGATTTTAAGACAGATGCTTCTATTAATATTTATAAGACAGCTTCAATTAAATCTAATGCTTCCATTGTTTTAAATGCAATTTCCAATCAGTCTCATCAGCTTCTTGATCTTATTGGCAGCAGAGATGATGGACTTAATCTGATCAATATTAAAGTTGGTAATGCAAAAATAACAATTGAAGGAAGTTTGAATTCTGATGCTGATATTATTCTAAATGCTCAATCTCTAACACAGATGGTGGCTAGTAATGAGGCACTGGCAAAAGTATTTATTCCTTTTGCCTTTGTCCTGGCAGTGTGTGAAGCTGATATTACGATCAAAGACGCAAGTTTAAATGCTGGTGGTAATATTTCAGTTAATGCTGCTTCCAGTATTGATATAGCTGCAAATGCTTCAACAGGCAGTCTGCCACTTTCTATTGCTGTCTCAATTGGTGTTAATGATGCCCATGTAAGTGTCAAAGGTTCTTCGAACTTAACAGCTGGCAAAGACATAACATTGAAGGCAAATGGCAGCAGTGTAACAAATGCTTCTGCATCTAAGGGTGAACAGGAAGGTACAGTTGGCGGTTTTGTAGCTATTGAAGTCAATGTTCAGGATAGCGATGCCAGTGTTACGGGTTCTTCTTCTTTAAATGCTAAGGGAGATATATCAATATTATCATTATCAAATACCAGTGGCAGTTCGGTGGCAGCAAGTTCTTCACCAGCTGCAGATGGTGATGGCGATGAAGAATCAGTAAGTGGCATTTTGGGTAAATTAAAAACCATGTTATCAGGCATTATTGATAAAATTGCTGAATCTTTGACTACCCAGGTTGTAAGTAAGGTTCAGGGCGTTGCCGAAGTATTGGGTGGGAAAGCACATAAGGTTACAATTGCAAGTGCTGACAATGGCATTATTACTGCTCCTGCCAGTGCCAATGTTTATGAATCTGTTACAGCAGGCGAAACTTTTAAAGCGGGTGTTAATTATTATACCTATAATAAAAAGGCTTATACTCTGGCAACAGTCACAGCAGAACAGGAAGTTCCTGCCAATATTGCTTACTATACAAAGTGTAAACCAGTTGTTTTCACTCTAAAACCAAATGAAGGTTACAAGGTTGAAAATGTTAAAGTATCATATTTAAAGAGTGGCGATGCAACTTATACTGTTTTAGATTTAACAAATGGATTATTAAAAAAGGAAAGTGTTGCCGAAGATAGCACTATCACTTATTCTTTTGAAATGGTTGAGTATGATGTTAAGATCGAAGCAACATTTGTCCAGGGTGTTGCTGAAACCGGTAATGGTGTGATTGGAAGCATAAACTCAACAAGCGGTGTAACTAATACTGTTAACAATGCCCTTAGCGGCAGTAGTGATCCTTCATCTGCTGATAATCGTCAAAGTGAAAATGGCAGATATAGCGATTGTAAGGTCACGGTAAATCTGAGCGATGATGAAGTTTATAAATTGACACAGGATGCTGCCAGGGATGAAAGCAAGACATACTATAAAAAAGATGTAACTACTGGTCAATATAGTGCCATCAGTGCTGAAAATTTTGATGTTGATGAGATAGCCACTTATTATGAGAAAGTTGGTTCTATTCTTATTGATCTGGTAAAAGAAAACGAAAATGATGAATATTTTGCTAAGATTGGCAAGAATTTTGTCGTTAAAGTTAATCCGCATAAAGAATATACAATCAGTGAAAACTCCTTAACTGCTACCTATAAACTGGCTTACGAAAAAACAGCTGATAAGAATTTTATGATGGGAGTTGATTATTATTTATATGAAAATAATAATTTTGTAAAACAGGAAGCAGCAAATGCACCGGTTGTTGGCAACTCTATTCCAACAGACAAAACATATTATGTTTCAGTTGTTAAGGATGTTACATATATTATTACCAGGGATGATAATGGCGAATATTATGTACCAGTTCCACTTGGTGTAGTTCAGGGTAATGGTATTGTTATTACTGGTACTTTTGGTCTAAAAACTTCTACTACAGTTGGTAGTCAGGCGGAAGAAGCGGTTACAAAAGATGCTGCATCTTCACAGCTTAGTGGTGCTTTGGCGATAGGTGTTAATGTTACAAATAATGATGCTTATATCGATTCAACCGGCAGTATTACTGCAGGTGGTAATTTAAATATCAATGCGGATGCTTCTTATAGTTCAATAGTAAAAGCTGATGGTTCAGCAATCACAGAAGATGATGCTGCACCTGAAAGCCAGGAAGTTGCACACGAGGTTGCCCAAAATACAAATGCCCAGGATATTTTAAATTACACTGTTCATATTGGCGAGTCTAGAGATGTTGCTTTGACATTGGATAGAGAAAAGAGCGATACCGAAAAGGGTAAATATGTTCTAAAGATTGTCTCAAATACTCCATATGCTCTAACGGCTGATAAGGTTACTTATACTTATATTGCAGCAGATGCAACAGCTAATGGAACACCTACAACTGCTACAGCTGTATTTGATGCTGCAGCAAGTACATATACAATTGATCTTTCAACTTTAGCAATTAAAAAAGGAACAACTGTTGAATTCAATGTTCAGTATTCACCAACTGGCATTATTCCAATCCAGGGAGAATATCTTTCTGCTAATACATTGAAGATTGCTGCTACCAGCAATGGTGTGGTAACTAAAAAGAGTGGTGGATATGGTAGCAAATTATTTGTATTTGATGTTCAGACAAGAACAGGTTATAAAGTTGATACAACTACCCCTCATACTGTTTATCCAATTGAAAATCAAACAGCTTCTGTAAATTGTACAGGTGTATATGCAGCTATCTATATTAAAGATCCTTTAACTGGAAAAATAACTCCAAACTGTTTCGCATTAACTAAGCAGGCAGATGGATCTTATTCCTTAAATCTCAATACAATTGCAAATATTGCTGAAAATACGCCAATAACTGTTGGAGCATACTTTGATGAAAACTATCAGACAATTTCAACTCAAATAAAAAAGAATGGTGAGGTTGCTGCTAATCCGGCATCCGTTGGTGTTGTAACAGTCAGTGATGTTACACAGACATATAGCGATAAGGCACAGGTTGGTAAAAAAGTATCTGTAACTGTGGCAGCAGCTCAGGGCAACACTTCATTTACAAGTGTTGAACTTTCATATTCTTATACAAAAGAAGGAAGCACTGAAGCAGTTGTAACTACCCTTTTACTTGATGCCAATAACAAGGCAGAATTTATCATGCCAGAAGCACCAGTTACGATTATTGCTGATTATAAGGGTAAGATTCATACATTGGCTATTAAAGATGAAGATGTTTCAGATGTTGTTATTGAAGGTAATGTTAGCAATGCAGCAGCTGGTGATACTATCAGTTTCAAATTAAGTGATGCGGCTATAGCTGCAGGCAAAAAAATCACAAATGCAAATATTTACTATAGTAATGATCCTACTGAATACATTACGGCAAATTTAACTAATGGTATATGGAGTTTCATGCTTCCATATTATCTGAATTATGATGGAAACAATGTATCTACATCGGAAAATCCATTAACATTTACTATTGATTCTGATGTCAGCAACAAGTATTATGAATTGAATTTAAGAGAAAACTATGTCAATGGTAAAGTTGAGCTTAAATCGGCAAGGGCTGATGCTGGTGATACTGTGGTTCTAACTTTAACACCAAACAGTGGTTATAAAGTTAAGAATGCTGGTGTGTTCCTGGTAATTGCTGTTGATAATGTTGAAACAAAGGTGGCTGCCCAGTCTAATAATGATGGAACTTATTCTGTTACTGTTCCTGCTGTTACTTTGACTAATCAGCAGAGTGCAAAACTGTTTATTGATGCTGAATTTGTTATTGGCGCTAGTACTAAGTCTGGTGGAACTGCTTCAACATTCTCTTTGGGTGCAGCAGTTGGTGTCAATGTTGTTACGTTGTCAAATAATGCCTATGTCAAAAATGCAATAATCGATGCCAATGGTTTATCTGTTACTGCTACTTCCGGTGAAGAAACACCAGTAACTGCTGCTGTTTCGACAAAAGCGGGTTATTCAAGCGGCAGTTTTGGTCTTGCTGGTGCTGTTTCAGTTCTGGTTGTTTCTGATCAGGCAAAAGCTACTATTAATAAATGTCAGTCTATCACTTTAGGTGATGGTGATTTAAGTGTTAAGTCTACTAATAATACAAAATTTGATAATATCGCTGATGCATCAGGAAATATGAAGGCATCAAGTTTAGGCGTTGGCGCAGGTATTGCTGTTTCTGTTACAGGTGTTGATGCTTTGGCAGAAGTAAAAGATGGTGTCGTTATCAAAAATAAAGAAGATGTTAAACTGGGCAATGCTGAAATATCAGCTGTTTCCAGTGAAATCAATAATGTAAAGGCAATTGCTGGTAGTTCTGGTGGAATTTCTGTTACTCCAGTTTTGGCTTTGGCAGTAGCGGGTGTAGATACTTTAGCAAAACTTGGTATGGCAAGTGAGGGCTTAAAAGTAAGCAATAATGTCAGTATTTTATCAACAAGCAATAGTAATCGTACACTTTTGGCAGATGCTCAGGCTGCTGGTGATAGCGTAGCAGCTGGTGGCAGTTTTGTTATTTCGGTATTGAATGATTCAACCAGGGCAAAATTATCAAGAAGTGTAAATGCTAAGAATATAAGGGTTAGAACTACTGCCAGAAATAATTTGAGCAGCACATCACATGCAGGTGCTAATGGTGCTACGGCTAGAGGCAATTCCAGTGCTTCGAGCAATAGCGACAGCTCTTCTGCTGATGGGGAGTCGGATAGGCGGGCTGCTAATGCATTAAGTGGTGCTGGTAATATAGCACAATCTGTTAATACAAATAATACTTCAAATTCAAGCGTCAGTGCTTTGGCAAAGAAGCGCACAAGTTCATCAACCAGTGAAGGTTCTATTAATGTTGCGGCTGCTTTTGTTTTGAATATTCAGGATAATGATGCCAGCGCAGAAATTGGAAATGGTTTAAATATAGTTGCTGAAGGTGAAGATGAAGTAGGTCAGGAAAATGGCTGTGTTTATGTCATTTCAAATGCTTTAAATACAAATTCCATTATTGCCAATGGCTCTGCAAGTCAGGGTAAGATTGGTGTTGGTGTTGCGGTTGCAATCAATATTGTTAACTATAAAAATAATGCTTTAATAGGAACTTCTTCTATTAGTGCTGAACATCTACAGGTCAAGGCTGGAATTATTGAAGATAATGATTCTGAAGAAAGTGCTAATAAGAGTAATGATAAAGATGGCTGGTTAAAGGGTTTAATTCGTAAGGCTGTAGAGAATCTGGTTGGTGAGATTGCAGACGCTTTAAATCTAGCTGATCTGGTTGGCAAAGAAGCCATCGCAAATATCGTTACAACGGTAATTGATTCTGCCTTAGATAAATTACTTGAAGGAACAGGTTTAGAAAATCTTCTTGAAAATAATCCTTATGAAAAGATTAAGGAAAACATTGATAAGTTTGTTAATTCCTTTACATCTATTCCAAATAAGATGGAGGATACTTTCAATGAGTTTATTACCAGCTGTGATGTAAGTGATGCTGATGCAAAGACTATCTGGAAGGGTCTGGGTCTTGAAATCTACAATTATCTAAGGACTGAAGGCTGGACACTTGTTTCAAATACCATTTTTGATAATGCAACTAAGGTCGTTACCCCACTATTAAATTCACTTGTTACAAAAGTAAAAGGTGGCGTAGAACCAACAACATCCAAAGCAGAATTTATTAGAAGTGTAAAGAATGCCTTTGTTGGACAAGGTGGTATTTTATTAACGGTTGCTGATGCTTTGGTTGGTAAGATTACGGGTATTGCCAATAGTTATCTTGCTAATATTCCGGTATTGGATGGTGTTAAATTTGCATCAAATATTCAGGCATATAAGACAACAAATGCTGCTAAGGTAAGACAGTTAGTTACTGATTCTCTAACAACAATTGTCACTAATGCTGCAAGCTCTTTAACTGATAGCATGGTTGATGTCAGCCAGTTTAAAGTATTTGTTAAGAATAATCTTGGTGAATCAATCAAAACAAATATTGTTAATAGTCTGAAACAGGCAGGAAGAGCATTAACAAATAGTGCTTTGGATGAATTAACCGGCTGGCTTGGTGTCAAACTTGAAATAGAAGATGAAGAACCATCGCATAGTTTTTCTACAGAAACAATAAGTGGTGCGAGTGCTGAGAAATTAGCTATTGCCGGAAGTGTTTCATTGGCTTTTATAAATGGCGAAACAACCGCAATTATTTCTGCTGTTTCTTCTGATAAGTTTGGTTCAATTGTTGTTGGTCAGGAAATAGAAGTTGAAGCAGTCGGCAATCAAAAGGAAAATACAGTTGCATCAGCTGCAGAAGACAGTGAAGGCAGAGCAAATGCCAATAAGAATGCCGGTGCCAACGATACAACTACCGGTAATACCACTTCAACTCAGGCAAGTACTATTGAAGCTGGTGATTATAAGATTCATGTTGATAATGGCGGAAGTGCTACAGTTGATGATAATAATAAAGTGACAATTACACCAGATCAGAACATGGCGGTTCGTGGCGTTGTAATTGCTTACTATGATGGAAACTCTTCAGTAGATGCGAAGAAGACCAAGACAATAAATATTACTAATAATAGTTTCTCTTTACCGACTATTGATAAAACTGCTAATGCCTGGTCTATTTCAAATGCAGAACTTGGTAATATTTCGATTAAGAATGACAGCGAACTGGATGTTTATATTACATTTGTCAGTTCAGAAAATAGCGCATCATCAAGTCTGGTTGATGTTATTTGGGATGATAATGGTCATGCCGAAATCAGTTCAACGTCAAAAACAAGTACCAATGAGGGTGTTACTACTAAGACAGATAGTCTGATTATTACTTTTAAGCCAGATGAGGGTTATCAGTTACAGAATAAGTCTTACAAGATTTCGTATTCTACAGCAAATGCCAGTTTTTCAACTGATATCATTTTGACTGATGAATATGATAAACAAGATAATTATTTCACTATTCTGGTCGATTGTATAACAATTACCGAAGATGAAAAAGATACAATCTATCGCATTAATATCAATACCAAACTTGGTCAGGGTGAGCAGAAGTCTTTCAGCATCAAAGAAGGTACAACAATGGAAATTTCTGTTTCCTTTATTGGTGCTTACCAGGTTAAGACCGTAAATAGCGATGGCACTACTATTGTTAATGAAAAAGTTGTAAGTAAAGATAATAATGATGGAACTTACAGCAATACTTATACTTTAAAGGGTACAAGTGGTAATGTTGGAACAATAAAGGTTCTGAATCTCAATGGAAACAAGAATTCTATAACTAATAAATATAATTTATTTGCCGGATATGAAGACAGAATTACTTTAATTGTTAAGGCAGAAAATGGTTATAAGTTAGACCAGTTATTCTATAAATATAAGTCTGGTGCAGGAGACAAAATACAGTATATTGTAACAACTGATAGTTCGATAATTGATGCTGATGGTGGTACTGCATATTTATTCTATATGCCACAATCAGAGGTTACTATTGTTGCAAGTTTTGTTGCTGGAACAGCTGATTCAGTACAAAACAAGACTACTGCTGGCAAGTCTATTGGTGTTGGCGCCGGTTTTGCCATGACTTCTGCTGATAACACAGTAGAAGCCGGTATTGGCGATAATAGAACAGTTGAAGCAGGCAGTATAACAATCAATTCGTGTGATATTTCAAATACTAATACTGCTGGTGTTGCCGGTAGTGATCCACTTAATGCGGTATCAAATGGAGCACAGACACAGACCAAGTCTGATGTTGCTTTGGATGCGGCTGTTGCCTTAACAATTGCTGATAAGAAGCTTAATTCAATTATTGGCAAGGGTGCATCATTGACCGTTAATGGTGATGTAGTCATAAAGGCAATCGAAGAAGCTAAAACGCTGACAAAGGCCAGTGCTTTTGCAGCGGGTAAGACGACAGCTGTAGGCGCCAGTGTAGCTATTAATATTACAAAATCTAATGTATCAACAAAAGTATTGGGTTCTATCAGCAGTGATGGTAATGTTGAGATTACTTCCAGTGTTTTGGCTAAAGATAATTCAGAGGCTATTGCTACGGCAATGGGTGCTGATATTGATCGTTATTTGAATAAGGCTGCTAAGGGTGTTCAAACAACAGAAGAAAATGCCAATAAGTTATTCTCGGGTGAATTATTTGGTATTGAAGCAGAAAAAGAGGAAAACAATACTCAAAATACCGCTAATCAGGCTTTAAATAACAATACTTCAAATGGCGGTCAGAATGCTTCAACCAATGGATCACTTTCTTCAAATGCACTCCGTAGTCAGAATGCTCAAGGTTCAAGTACAAGTGCAGCTGCTAATACGGCAAATACAGGAAATTCAAGTGCTTCTAAACAAAGTGGCAATAATTTAAGTTCGGTTAGTGGAACAAATAGTCAGAATTTCCAGGTTGCAGCTGCTGTTGGATTAAATATTACCGGACATAAGGCAACTGTTGTTGTAGCTAAAGATATTAATGCTGATGGCATCGTAATAGATGCAATTAATCATGACAATTTCAAGACATTGGGTACTGGTCTTGCCATGAGTATGGCCCAGAATTCCAATTCTATTGCTGCTGGTGTAGCAATCAGTGTTGATAAGAATGAGGCTGTTGTCGAAATCAAAGATAATTTAACGGCAGATAACGATATCTCTATTGAGGCTCAAATGAGTCAGAACATGGATGATGAATATCGTGGTTTGCTGGCATCACAGGCTCTAGCAGGTGCTGTAAGTGGTACGGGTAAAGTTTCAATTGCTGGTTCTTTGGCAATAGTCAGAGAAAATGCTAAGACAAAGGTCTTAATTGGCAAGGATACAAATACCGCTGATGATCATATTAAGATTACTGGCAATGATATCACAGTATCTTCAACAAATAAGAGTAAGCTTGCACTTAGAGCTGGTGGAGTTAGTGTTTCTAAGGGTTCTAATGTTGGTGTAGGTGCAGCTTTTGCATTGGTATATGCTGAGGATGAAATTGTTGTTAACATTGCAGATTTTACCGAAATAGATGCTGGCAGTTTGGTAATTAATTCTGAAAAAGAAAGAGTAGATATCGGTGATTATGATAGTGCCATTGGTTTAAGTACTTTTGTAACTGATACTTCTGGTCTAAAAGATGAAGAAAAGGCTAAGGCAAATAAGGGTTTTGTAAATTTAGATAAGACAGGAACTGATAAAACATACAAGCTGGATATCAATGTTTCTTCCAGTGAGGCAGTAGGTTTAGTTGATGCATTGAATTTCCTGAGTTCAACAAATTATTATGTTGAAGCAATTGCCGGTTCAATTATGGGCAATACTTCAACAACTCAAAGCAAGGCTTCTGTTGCCGGTTCAATTGCCATGGTTTTCTTCTATAACGATGTTGCTGCTACTATTGGCAACAATGTAAATATCGAATTGGATGGCACACAATACCGGATCTATGAAGATAGTAAGGGTAATTTATACTATGTTTTAAATGAAAAAGTATTTGAAAAAGATAATATCGGCAGAATGAGTGATGCTGGCTTTACAGCCGATGTATTTGATGCTACTCATAAAGAAAATGATAATGAAAAGATTAATGATGTAACTTATGAAATCTGGAAGACAGATAGTAAGAATTATTATGTATACAATAAACGTGTTTATGAAAAGGATGCTTCTTCAAAATTAGTTGAAAGCAATATTACTTATAGCCTGTTAAATGGCAAGAGTAAGTCCGAAACATATACTCAGGGCATGATTATGAATGCGGGCAATGATGCAAATGTTCGTATCCTTGCCGGATCATTAAGTGCTGCACCTTCGAAGTTTGGTGTTGGTCTAACAGTCGGTTTCTTGTTGAATGAGGATGAAGTATTGGCTAAAGTTGGTGATAATACTTCTATCGTTATTGAAAATGGTTCTTATAGCCAGTTTGCCCATGGTGAAGCAGATGTTGTTGTTGTCACTGTAGCAGCGGCTATTGCCTCTGGTGCCCAACAGTCCAGCTTTACCTTAGGTGGTACAATTAATGCTATTGCTTGTAATAATACTTTCTATGTTGTTGTTGGCGATGATGCTGTTATTAAAGCAGCTGATGATGTAATACTTTTGAGTTCTGCTGATATGGATGGAGTCCTGGCAAGTTTATCAGTAGCAGGTGGTAACTCCAAGGTAGCAGCCGGTGGTACTATTGCGGTTGTTGTTAATAAAGCTGATGCCAGAACTATTATTGGTAGTGCCAAGAAAGATACAATTGGTATCGAAAGTACTAAGGCCAATGTAAATATTGCAAGTAAACAGAGCGAACAGTTTATTAATATTTTAGGTAGTGCTTCTGCTGCTCCAAGCGGACAGACAACAATTGCCGGTGCATTAGGCGTACTGATTTCTAATACAACTGCCCGCGTTGTTTTAAAAGAAAATGCTGTAATAAAGGCGTCAAATGATTTAACAATTGAAGCTTTAAGTGATAGCCTGCTGGTTGAAGTTGCTGTTGCCTTATCTATTGGTGGTCAGAATGCTGCTATTGGTGCAACAATTCTTGTCAATGTTTTAAATCACGAAACCTCTGTGCTTATGGGCATGAAGGACTTAAGTAAGGAACTTAATGGTAAAAAAGATAGTGATGCTGAATATGGAAGTGTAAAACTATCGGCTGGAAGAGATATTACAATAAACGCAAAAGGTGATGATACCAGTGTCATAATTGCTATTGCTGGTGGTGTATCATCAGGTACTTCAATAAGTGGTACAATTCCTGTATTTGTTTCTGAGAATACGGTTACTGTTATTCTTGGTAGTGGTTCTAATGTCAGTGCTGATGGTTCTATTGAAATTGCTGCTGATTTACAGGATGATATCTATATCTTTGGTTTGGGTATTGCCGGTGGTAAGACGGGTGTTGGCGCCAGCGTTGGTACTCTTGTATTAAATAATGATGTAAATACTATTATTGATGATCAATCCGCTATTAATGCCAAGAGAATCAATACCAATAGTGAGAACAAAAACAAAAAACGCAAGAAGGGTGTTTATATTGGTTCTAATGCTTCTGAAAAAATAGTAATGGCATTGGTTTCTGGTGCTGCTGGTCAGAATGCAGTTGGCGGTACAATCGCAACGGTTGTTGCAAAGAATAGAATTAAAACAAATATTGGACGCGAAGTTCATATTTCAGCTGGTCATAAAGAAGGCGATTCTTCCGATGACGGCGATGTTCACATAGAAAGTAATGATGATACAGTCATCTTTGAATTTGCTGGTGCTATTTCTGTAGCATCTAATGTTGGCGTTGGTGCTACTGTTGTTGTATTGGTTGCCCAGAAGGATGTTGAGGCAACCGTAGGAAGTGCTGGAAGCATTGAGGCAATTGGTAATATTAATATCACTACCAATAATAATGATGATCTGAAGTTACTGGCAGTTGCTTTTGGTGTATCTGGTAGTACGGGC
>DCGB01000064.1:33875-34028 GCA_002314515.1 Solobacterium sp. UBA1789
GATGTCAGTGTTCTTTATTTCAAGAATAAGACCTTAGCTGTTCTTGGTGGCATAGTAAATGCAACAGGAGATGTTAATGTTAAGGCTAATGATGATACTTTAATCTATAATATTGCTGCTGCAGTTGGTGCTGGTGCATCAACAGGTGTTTCG
>DCGB01000064.1:34054-50226 GCA_002314515.1 Solobacterium sp. UBA1789
CGATCGTTACCTATTTTGAAAACGATACTGAAAGTTATGTTCTTGAAGGTGCAAGACTTGGTTCTAAGAGCAATAAGATTGGCGGTAATGTTGCTGTTGCTGCAACATCCAGTGAGGTCGTTTCTGCTGATGCTTTGGGTGTTTCTGGTGGTGCTTCAGCTGGCGTTGGTGGCACAATTGATGTAATTATCGTTAAATTAATAACTCGTGCCTATACCGAAAACAATGTTTGGACCTATGCAGCTGGTAACTTTAGTATCCAGGCAGATGACCAGTATGATCTTGTTGCGGTTGTTATAACAAATGCTGTGGGTGGTTCAGCTGGTGTTGGTGTTACAGCTTTAGTCTCAGTTAATTATGGAACTGTTACGGCAATGCTTGGTTCCAATAATAAGCTGTTGGCAAAAGATATTGAAGTATCTGCTATATCAAATCGTGATGTTACATCAATTACTTCTACTGTTGCTTTATCAGGTAGTGCCTCAGTTGGCGCAAATGTTACAGTTATTGTTGCTGGTTCTAAGATGGATCAGGATGCTCATGATACCCTTTATGGTAAAGTTTCGGTTAAGAATGATGATGGAACTTTAACGGAATATACTGTTTATAATTACAATTACACTGAAGATGGTGTACAAAAGACTATTGAAATTTATGAGAATGGTGGTAAGTACTATACTGCTACCAAGAATGATGGTAAATATAATTTCTCACTTTATGCTTCTGATAAGAGCGCTTTTGCTAAGGGTTCTCTAGATCCTATTGCAATGAATCCAAAGATGCAAAGTGATGGTGCCTGGGGTCAGGGTAATGGCAATGCGTTAGAAGGTGTTGAAAAACCTGGTTCAGATATGGATGATATTTTATCAGGTAATGGTCAGCAGAATGGTTCAGAAAATTATGGTGAATATGGCCAGGAAGATAATGAAAATGATTCACAAAAGACAACTGATGTTGTTAAGGGTGATGGAAATATCTACATTAAAAAGAATGGTAAGTATGTTGCAGTTTCTGATGAGGAAGCAGCTACAACTTATAAAAATACCCAGCGTTATCTCTATGATACTGATAGTGATACTTATGTAAAAACAGATCTGACAAGCTGTGATACTTTGAATGACAGCAAGTATACTGGTGCTGGTGATATTGTTTATAACAAGAGTTCGGTTGAAAATCTTAAGGATGCTGTTACGGCAAAAGTTGGAACAGGTTCTGATGTTGAAGCAACAGGTAATATCTTAGTTGCAGGCTATGGCAAGCTTAACAACAATACTATCAGTGGTACTGTTGCTGTTAGTGGTTGTGCTGGTGTTGGTGTTGCTGCCACTGTTGTCATTTTAAATACTAATGTTGAGGCAACTGTTGAAACAAAGGCCAGTCTAAAAGCAACAGGCAATATTGATATTGAAGCAATCGTTGGTGCTGATGAAAAACAGCTTTCCAGCATCCAGGATAGAAATAATCGTGTTAATAGTGGTAATGATGCTGATTTAGAAGCTTTAAATATTCCTGTTCAAAGTAAATCAACTATTCGTGTTATTTCGGTAACAGCTGCTGGTGGTTTTGTAGGTGTAGGTGTTAGTGCTGCCGTATTAGTTGTACATAGCAGTGCTGTAGCTAGATTATTAGGCAATGTTACTGGTGCTAATAATTTAAGTGTTTCAAGTGGAATAACTTATGGTGATGTACTTGTAGTAAATACTGGTATTGCAGCTGGTGCTGTTGGTGTTAATGTTTCAGCTGCCGTTTCCTATTTCTCTGGCAGTGCTGTTTCAGCAATATCAGAAAATAGCAGGATTTCAGGTGTCAAAGGAACTATCAATGTTTTAAATAATACAACAACAAATTCAACAGCTGCTGCTGGTACTTTGGCAGGAGGTGCTGCTGCTGTTAATGCTGGTGTAGTTGTGGCAATTAATCGGACTACCGTTGAAAACTATATTGGTAAGGCAGTTGTAATTGATTCTAAAGACGCAGCAATTAATGTTAAACACAATGTCAGTGCTAATGCTAAGGGTTATATTATTTCAATTACCGGCGGCGGTGGAGCAATTGGTGCTTCTGTTGTTGTCGTAAAGAATAATACTAGAGGATTATCATATATTGGTTCAACTCCTTATGGAGATATTCCTAAAGATAATAAGGCAGATGGTGGTAATATTATTGCTTCTTCTATCAGTGTTGAAGGTGATACTGCTGGTGAAGTCTATATATTAGGTATTGGTGTATCTGGTGGTGGTGTTGCCTTTAATGGAATGGTAACTGTTGGTTTGGCAGAAATCATCAATATAGCAGCTGTTTCGGGAATTGGTATCAATTTATCAAAGGATTTAACTGTTAAGGCTATATTGGATGGCGATGTTGAATTAATAACGACTGCTGTTGCTGGTGGCATGCTGGCTGCTGGTGCAACAGTTGATGTTGCTAAGATCAGTTCGACAAATAAGGCATTATTGGATTTAAGTGGTGTTGGTGTTAAGGCTAATAATATTACGGTTAATGCCGGCACTTCAGATAAACCAAATGACAGTTTTGTCAGAATAACAGCAATTACTGGTACTGCTGGTTCTTCGGCAAATGCTTTAAATATTGCGGTTGCTAAAAATGCTGGCAAGAATTTAGCTCAGGTAATTGGTATACAGAATTCAGAAAATGGAAGTCTGGAAGCAACAGGTTTAATCGATGTTGAAGCCTTTGGTAATGCAAGAGCACAGAATCTAATGATTAGTGCTGCTGTAGGTGCAGCTTCTGTTAATGTATCTGTTGCTTATGCTGCTGTTAAGAATATACAGGAGGCAAGCGTTAATACTGATTGTTCAATTAAGGCAGCTGGTTTAATAGTCAAGTCTAATCTGTCTGTTTTAGAAGATGAAACCGTTAATACGACTGTTGGTGCTATTACAGGTGAAGTAGATAGCAGATCAATAAAGACAACATATAAGAATCAGGCTCAGTCAAAGATTTATTCAGCTGGTGTTGGCGCCTTAGCTGTGGGTGTCAATACAGCGACAGCAATTGCTGATACGACATGTAATGCTATAGTAAAGGCAAAATCATTAAGTTTAACAGATGAACTAAGTGTAATCAATGCAGCTTATTCTTCTGCTCATGCTGATATTGAGTCGATGACTCTTGGTGCTGTTTCCGTTGGTGTTATGGTTTCTAAGTCCATTACAGCTGGTAACTTTATGGCCAGTGTTGAAAGTGATGGAACAATAGATGCTGGCAGTATTCTGATTAAGAATGATTATCTTTCAACTGCTGATACCAAGACTAATCCTGCTCTGGGTGGTGTCAATGTTTCTATAGGATCGCTTGCAGTCAATATTGCTTTGGCTTCCAATATTACAAAAGCAAAGACTGTATTGAATGGACAGGGAAGTATCAAGGCTAAAAATAATATCATTGTAACAAGTGTAGGTAGGGCTACTGCAAATGCCAAGATTGGTGCTACTACTGTAACTTTGTCTGGCATTACAATTTGTGGCAATTCAGCTAAGGCTTATGTCAATGGCAGTCACTTAGTATATATCGGTGACAGCAATACAAATAAAGGACCATCTATTATCAGTGAAGAAGGCAGTATCAGTTTCACTTCTTCTTTCAATGACCATGATAGTAAACATTATGGTGCTACGAGTATTGTTGGTAGTACAGGTAGTGGTAATAGCGTAAGTTTATCAATTATTGGTTCAACTACTTCTGTTTCCAAGGCTGAGATAAATGCTATAGAAGGTATTTATGCCTATGGTGGTAATATAAGTGCAATAAGAGGCAGTTTCAGTGCTAACAATAGTGGTGAAAGTTATGCTAAATCTGATGTTGATGCTGCTAATGGTACAGTTGCGATTATTAATGTAAGTGCTCTGGTATCAAACGCTAAGGCTAGCGGTATCTTTGGTAATGATATTCAGATTGGCGACTTAAATGCTGTTTCTGTTGATATAACAAATGATTACTATGGAATATCTTTATCAGAAACTGGTCCTGCTGGTGGTGCTGCTATTACTTATCTGGATATTAGTGCCAATAAGGCAAATGCTGATACTAATGTAGAGGCTGTCAACAAATTATCAATTAATGGTGGTACTATTTCTGGTAATTTGAAAGTTATAACAAACGCTTATGTTAAGGCAAGTTCTGAAGCAAAATCAGTTGATTTTAATTCGGCTATCTTAGATGTAATGGTTAATGAAGTATATTCTAAGCTAGCTGTCACTCAGGTCAATGAATTCAGTTATAAGGGTAGCGTGAGTGTTTCTGGAAATGTAACAGTTTCATCAAATATCAATGAAAGTGATAGTGGCGAGGTTTATGGTAGATCTCAGGCAATTACTGGTGCTAATGCTGGCGTTAATTTAAATATAATTGGTGTTACAACAAATAAAGCTGAAGCAAGTTCCAAGAGTAGCAATACTTCTGCAATCAGAGGTTTAAATAAGAATAATCTGTTAAAGGCAAATAAGGTTGATGTACTTGCCAATTCTAAGACTTATGCACTTGCCAAAGCTAACAATGGCACTTTAGTTACCATAGTTGGTATTGGTAGCCGTGAAGCTCAAAGTTTAGGTCTTGATCAGGTAGTAGCTGAAACAGAAAATGCCAATATGAATATCACTGATTCTTTATCAGTTATTGGTAAGGGTGATACGACTTCCGAGGCTGAATCAACGGCCGGTGCTACTGTGGCTGCAATGACTATTAATGTGGCACATGCTACAGCAAAGATTGGCGAAATCGATGTCAATTCAAATCCTAGTACAACTAGTGAAGGCAGCAGAACTTACAAGACTGCCAAGATTTCAAAGGCTGGTATTAATGGTGGTTCTATTGTTACCGGTGGTGATGTAACAGTTTATGCTGAAAATAAGGGTCTGGCTTTCTCGAATGTTGAAAAGGGAACTTCTGTTTCTTTGACATTGAATGTTAATTCGGCAAAGCTGGCAACCTATAGTTATTATGATACGGATGCTTATGTGAAGAATGGTGCATCAGTTGTAAGTGGTGGTAATATTTCGGTTAAGACTCTTGATAATCCTGGTGCTAATAGCAAGGCAACGGGAACAAGCATTGGTTTCATGGTTGATGCCGCTATTACTTATGGTTATAACGATGTTAAGACAAACAATGATGTTGAAATAAATGGTACACTCGATGGTCAGGAAACAGTTGAAGTTTTAGCAGAATCTCGCGCTAATATGGAAGCCAGAACCTGGGCCGATGGTGGTGGTTTCTTTGAAAAGAATGATTTAAGAGCTTACAATGTTTTAAATCGTAAGACAACTTTAAAAGTTGGTGCAACAAGCGCAAGTGGCGGCAATACATTTATTAAAGCTAACTACGGTGATCTGATTCTTCGTGCTGTGGCTGGTGAACTTGATAATATTACTACTGTTGCATCAATTGATGCGGGTGGCGCTGTTAGTATTGGCAAGAGCGATGTTGTTGATTACTTGAATACTGATGTTGCTACATTAATTTATAATAATGTTACGATTCAGAATCGTTTTGGAAAGGCCGAGATTACAGCAAACGCTGGTGTTAAAACGGTTGATGCCAAGAATAGTGTAAGTACTTCAGGTATGGGAACCAGACCTTATGCTTATACTTCTATCAATGGCGATGTTAATGCGGTATTGGTGTTCAGTGGCAATACAGCTAAGATTGAAGCAGCTGTCGTTAAGATAATCAGTTCTATCAGTCAGATGGATATTAAGGCTGATTCATACGCCAAGGGTGCTTCGCTTGGTTCGAATGTTGATGCTGAAGACTACTTTAAGATGGATTTTGTGGCTGCTTTAAATGTTATTAATGTTGAAATAATCGGTCATAATTCAGCTAAGATTTATGCATCAAGCAGACCAAATTATCAGAGCAATGGTAATATCTATGCCAGAGCTCATGCTCAACTTGATGCCGTAGGCGATGGTGATGCACGCGTTGAATATAAGAATCTGCATTTTGCTGCCAGCACTTATGTAGATAATCTAAAGTACACTGGTGCTGAATTGAGTATTGATAGTTATGGTTTCAAATATAGTCGTATTAACAGTAATCTTACAACTGGTGGTGCTTTCTCTCGTGATACTCATATCGTTAAAGATGAAAAGAACGATGACAAAATAGTCAAACAGTTCTCAAGTACAAATATAACTACCGCTACTAATCTGACGCTAGTTTTAGGTGATGCAGCTGGTGGTATTTATATTGATGTTTCAGATCACAAGAACAGTTATGGAAAGATAGTAACTCTTGTTCGTCAGGTGGGCATTCCAAAAGATAAAGAAATCTGGACTATTGGCAGTTCATCTGTAACATTCCAGAGTATTGCCAATAATCTGCCGGGTTATGCTTATATTAATGCTGATAGTAATACAGGCGATGGTTGCAGTTACAGCGTTAAGAGCGTTTCAATTTCTAAATTATATGATCAGAATATGCTTCCTGGTGTATATATTACCAATAGCACAGATAAGGAAATAGTTTTAAGCGCGATTACTTTAGAAAATGCTAATTACATTAATCCAAGAGTATATGTTCAGGATAATCATCGTAGTACTGCAATAACTAAGACTTCTTATCTGCCTACTGTTTCTGTAAGCAATACTGGAAGTGGCGATGTTAATATTAAGGGTTTTATCCAGAATCGCTATGGCACTGTTATCTTTGAATGGACTAAAAATGATAAACATGGTGCTGTAAAGGGTGTTTCAAGCATCGCATCAACAACGGGTGTTGGTAATGTTTCACCAATTTTTGCTCATCACTTTATTATTAAGGGCGCTTCAACTGTTGGCAGTAAGGATATGCCATTTACAAGCTGGATTTTTGCCAGCGATGATAATAATGATAAGTATGGAACTGTATCAATTGAAGCAGTAAATGATATCTATTACAATATGACTCCTGTTCGTCTTCATATTGTTGATGTTTTGCCAGATAATCCGCAATCAGATAATACTGGTGTTGATAATCTAGTCAAGACGATCAGTTCTGAAAAAGGAAAAGTTAATGTTACATTTGAAGAAGGTAAACACTTATATAACTTAAAGGGTAGTACAACTGTTGTTGTACCGGTTCCTGGTACTCTGAATTTCTCAAACGAAACTACTGAACTAAAGAATAATTATGTAGTTGATGGTTCTGATACACTTTCATATTATCTGACGGGTTATAATGCCATGGAAGAAAGCTATATTTATAAGCTTCCAAATGGTACTGTCTTCCATCTTGATAGTCAGGGCAATGTTCTTCGTATTGAAGAAAGTGGTACGACAACTGATATTGCTGAATATACATTTGCCGATAAAGATAACGATGGTAAGATTGATACCTTAAGTCTTGCCCGTGGTGTATCAATTGATCTAAAGAATGGAAAACTATGTGTTGAAGATGGTGCAAACCTTGAAGTTTTATTAAGTACGATAAGCGCTGCATGGCTTGTTCATGATTCAGGTGATGAAAAGTATGGAATTTTTGGTAGCGACTTAGATACTATCCAGGTTAGATTGACTTCGGAAAAATCTGCTAGTTCAGGTAGTGGTTCAGTATATGAATGGAACTCATATTTCAAGTACTGGTATACTGATGAGAACACTGGCATCAGATATTACTATATTGTTAATCCGACTAAGAATTCAAATATCAAGGCTTCTGATATAAAAGTTAAAAATGTTGTTGATGCGATTAAGAAGACGGATGCTTTGTATTATGTAATGACTTGGGATAAGAGTAGTGATACTATTGCTTTCTATCAACTCGTTTCAGGTACTAATAGTAGTACAAGCTGGACTTATAGTGATCAATTTGATTACTTACATTTTTCTTATAGTGATGCAGTTGCACTGAATCTGGTGAAGGTAACGGTTAATTCAAAAGAATATTATTTATTAAGTTCTACTTATGCAGGAATAGATGTTTCAAAAGAAATTAAGGAAAGCGATCTTTACAATACACATACAGACAGTATTTTGAAAGCTCTCTACAGCAGGTCAGGCTATCATTTTGATAATTTCTTGGATTTAGGTATTGGCTGTTTTTATGATGTCGAGGACAATTATTACTATTTCTATTATGGAAGTGGTTATATGGTTGGAGCACATGCAGTTACTTCTCCGTTGGGTACAACACTTAATTCTGTAGAATTTACTAATAAATTAAATGAATTATTAAGCCAAAGTTCTATGACGCAAACAGATTATGACAAATTAATTTATATTAAAGACTGTTTGGCTGATGTTTACTGGAATATGACTGAGGTTAAAACTGTTGCTCAGTCAATGACAATTGGCAATGATCAGGGCTTTACAAGAACATTAACACCTACCGATGGTACTAGATATGGTTTGGCTATTCAGGTTGGTACCAAGAACAATAAAAACAAGGACAAACAATACAATACCCGTACTTTTGATGTTTATGATATATATTATGTCTGTGATTATGTCAGAATGGCTGGTGTTGCAGCAACTCTTAGCAACGAAAGCACTTATATTGGTGAGCATTATAGTACAAACATTAATAATCAGTTTGTAGAACTTGATGTTAATGATCAGGGTCAGACAGTTTTAATCTATGGCGAAGGAAATGATGCGATTGTTGAAACAGAAGGAAGTATGGTAATTGATCATACAAATACTGATGTCTGGAATTTATATGATGCAAATGGAAAAGCCTATACAATTTCTGGTACAAATGTTAAGGGTTACTTCAGTGACAAATATACCGTAAGTGCAAGCGATGGCAAGATTTACTTCCGTTATACGGGTGCTAACGATGGTTCTTCTGTTTTAAGCTCACGTTATCAGGTTAGAACCAGTGATACCAGTGTTAACTTAACATTTGATTTAAATACTTATACAAGTGGAAAATATGTTTCAGATAATGACCACACAACATATAAACAGTTCCAGGCAGTTGATGAAAGTGGAAACAAATATACTGTTGTTGAATATGAAGGCCTATACTATCTGAAGACCAGTGATGGTGAAACAGTACTTCATGTAAATACCAGTGGTAATACTGCCACAACTACTTATACCAAGAAAACAGCAGAGATTATTGAACTGCTTCATGAAAGCGGTGGCAAGGATGTTGTTGTTGATTCTGATGGAAATGGTAACTACTATCTATTAGATGGTAATGGCACGTATACTATCATCCGTGCTACTGAGGCAGCTGGTGATATAAAATATTATCTACACACTAGTACAGGTGATGAATTAATTAGTGATGTTACTACTGTTAGCGAAGGAACATTAAAGCTTGTCACAAATGGTGGTTTGATATTCTATGTAAATTCATTAACCAGTGGCACTGTTGTTACAATTGGCGAAAGCAATACCTACGATACAAATACTTATAAGTACAAGATTACAAATAAAAACGATAGCACACAAAGTATTGATGTATATCGTGTAGTATTTGACGTACTGACAAATAGCGAATATGTTGAACAGGGTTATGAAGCCGAATATGATTATTACATCGCTTTCCTGTCTCCAGAAGAATATGCAAAATATACAGTAACTGGATCTTTTGATAACAGTTACTACTACAGAGTTAAGTATAATATGACCTTTGGTGGTCCAAAGGCAAGCGGAGTCTTTACCAAGTTAGGTACCTGGGGTGAAAATACTGAAGATTTTGATGTAAGCATATTAAATGGAAAAAATACCCTTCTAACTATTTATATCCGTACGGAAATAAGTGATACTTCTGAGGACTATGAAATATCAAAAACAAATGCTGCTAACTTTACGGCAACAAAAGTAAATTCTGTCACTTATAATCTTCTTGATTATTCTGAACATAATCGAATTAAGGGATTAACTAGCGGAACTTATGCCTATGTTAAGAGTCTTCCAACAGCCAATGGTAAGGTAGTTATCAGTAATTATGATACAAATTATTCATTGAAATATAATGGTCAGAATTATCAGATCTGTTTAAATAATGGTGCTTATAATCTGATTGCGACTGGTTTGACTGTTCAAAGAGTTACAAGCATTAAGACTTCAAATAATTACTATCTGCTTGATGCAAATGGAAATAAAGTAGTTAAGGCTAATGTTGCGGTAACATATGACAAGGATTCTCTTGTTCAGTTTGCGGATTCTTCCAGATATGGTACTGGTGGTAAAGCACATGATAGTTCTTATCTGATTCTTCGTCTTGGACAGACTGATTTCTATCCAAAGGGCGATACAACATTGACATTGAGTGTTATTGGTAAGATCGATGATGTCAAGATTAAGGAAACAGTTATTCCAACAACAAAACTGCACACATCATCTGAAAGCGGATACCGTATTACTGATAAGTTATATGTTACAAAGAGTGCAGTAATTACAAATATCGTTTTCACAAAGGGTGAAGTCAGTTTTGCATCAAGATATGATGGAACAAATTATTATTCATATTTAACTAATGTTGCTAATCTGAAGAAGACAAGTTCTTCAACAAAGAAGCTGCTTAAAGTTGCAAAAGCAAGCAATAATACTCCTAGTATCACCATGCTGGGTGGTCAGAATATCAATATCGAAGTATTGACTGACAATATTGCTAAAGATATTACCGGCAAATATTACTATTCCAGCAATGGTGCTGGCTGGAGTCAGTCCGATGTTACAAGTACTAATAGTGGTGGAAAAGTTACTATTAAACACAATGGTACTGAGTATCTGAATATTACCAGCGGAACTAATGCCGATGGTGAAAGTGTTTTATATTACACTGTTCCTGTTACTGATAATGATAGTACCTATAGTGTCAAAGTCGGTTCTGATGGCAGCGTTGAAAGAAGTAATGATGCGCCAACAACCCAAAAGTCTTCAACAGTTAATAATGGCACAATTTACAATATTGCCAATATCAGTGGTGATGGTGATATTAAGATTATCTTAAAGGACTCCGATGGTAAATTGCTTGATGGCGATTCAATCAATGGTGGCAATGATGATAGTGATGTCACAAGTAATAACGGCAGCGTAAATATTGTTACTATTGTAGGAAGTGATTCAGAACAGACCGGTAAAGTTGGTGAAGGCGAAAATCCTATTGAAATTACAGCTAAAGAAGAAATTGTCTTTACTGATGAACAGGGTAATCTGGTAATTACAACTGATACCAACATTTATATTCCAGAAATTATTGATGGAAATCAGGTTAAAGAAAATGATCTGACTATTGGTGGTGATGGAAGTACTACCGTATTACAGGGTGCAAATCTAAGTATTATCACACAAAATGGTAATGTCAGTGGTATTAAGCTGATTGTTTTAGATGGCTCTAGCGCTATTATCAAGACGAATCTTGAACCTGACTTTGTAACGCTTAATAGTGATGCCACAAGTAATGGTGATATCAGTTACAATGGCGTCAATGTTGCTGGCACTGCTAATAAGAAGAGCAATGTTACTTTAATTGCTGATGGAAGTATTATTTTAGGTAATGTTAATAGTGAAAATGCCAATATAACATTAACGGCAAATGACAATATTTACTTTGATGAATGGCTGACAAAGACAAGCAACAATGTTATAAGTGCTGGAGCTATCTTTGGCAGAAGTGAAAATGGTGGCATTGACTGTGGCGAATATGGCAAGCGTGCAGTTATTAAATTAAACAACGACGATACCAATAATAATTCTCTTTTCCAGGTATCAGCTGCTTCAATTGGAACAGAACTTAGTCATCTGGTGGTTGATATTCCAGCGGCAGTGACTTTCAAAGCAGTTGATGCTGGTGATATTTATATTGATGCACTTGAACTGACAGTTAATAATGATGGATCTATTAGTCATGGTGATAATCCAATGATCAATGAAACAAGTGGCACAGATCCATTGGATCCAGATACCATTCTTGAAGGTGATTTCCTGAATCATATTGTCAATAAGGATATACAGGGTTCATTGGGAGAATTAAATGCTCAGGATCTGGCTGATTGGATTATTAGAGTAAATGGTGACTA
The DNA here is from genome assembly GCA_002314515.1 of Solobacterium sp. UBA1789. Lineage (GTDB taxonomy): Bacteria > Bacillota_I > Bacilli_A > Erysipelotrichales > Erysipelotrichaceae > Colivicinus. The sequence goes on from DCGB01000064.1 coordinate 46,029, forward strand.
TAAGAATCATTTACTATCAGACAATGTTAAGAGTCTATTGGGCACAAGTATCAATAGCGAAACATTAGTAAAGATAATTGGTAATAGCGGTGTTGTAGACATTCTAAAGAACATCAATATTGAAAACTGCTTAACCGAGCAGGAGATAAGCGTTCTATTAGATAACAAGAATAAAGCAGATACTTATAACAAGCTGATTGCAATTGTTAATGCTGATCCAAATGATTCTCGTTATACTGATCCGGATAAAGAATTAAGTGATGAAGAATTACTTGCTTTATTGATGAGTATTAATGTCAATGAATACTATGATTCCTTTGAAGAACAGAATGATGTTATTTTACAGGGATACTTTGATCGTGTATTAACAGGCTCTGTTACAAGTACAACAGTAATTAATGGTTTATATGATCAGATTCTGCTACTTGATAATGACGAACAGGAAACTCTGTTAGTCAGCGAACTGTTAACTTATCAGTTAGCTGATTCTGCAGAATGCATTAATAACCTGGGTAGTTTCTTATTCAGTCTATTAACAAGCGATGAAATTGAATCATTAAAGAAGGAAACCATCAAAGAATATGGTATTCCAGAGGAAGCAGAGACTATAAGTGCTAAGGAAACAAATCCTCGTGACTTCAATATTGAAATTGGTACATGTACTGGTAAGACTGCTGTTTACAATGATGGTACTATCAATGTCAAGGTTAGTGGTAATAGTGATCTGTTAGTCAAAGATATTCATTCTGAAAGAAAAGATGTAAATATTATTGTCAATAATGGCAGTATTTATGGCGCAGATAATGGTACTAAGGCTAATATAACTGGCGAAAACATCAATTTAAGCGCATCTCAAAATATCGGCAGTGAAGATCAGCCATTAACAGTCAATGAAAGAACTAATGAGCCAAGAGTCATTGCCAATATCGGTAATGTGGGCACAAGTCTATATCGCAAAGATGTCGTTGATATTGAGGGTAATATCAAGACTATCTGGGTACTTGATATGGCTTCTTCTTATGACTGGATCCGTGTTGATGACAATGATGATCAGGGAAGAGTTAATGCTGTTTCAACAAATGGCAATATCTATCTATCAGAAATCAGTGGCAACTTAGGTGTTGATACTATTAGTTCTTCAAAAACCGTTTCTTTACAGGCGGCTGGTGATATTTACGATGTTAAAGAAGCAGCGGGTACAAATATCAGTGCCAGGAATTTAGATATCGTTTCATTAAGTGGCAGTCTAGGTACAGATGAAAAACCATTGGATGTCAGCGTTGAAGAAACAATGAAAGCTGATGTGGCAAAAGATATCTTCTTAATCAGTGGACGTTCATTGAAACTGATAGCTGATAGTCAAAGTGGAATTATTTGTGCTGATATTAATGGAAACTTTGAACTTTCTAACACTGCTAAGTCATATGGTGGACTTGGAGATATGCAGGTCGGTGATATAAAGGCTAGTGGCGATATTGATGTCAATGCTATTAATGATTTGACAATAAGTGCAGTTAAGGCTAAAGGAGATGTCAGTATCAAGGCTAATGGTCTAATAGAAGCTGAGCGCACAGATAACAGTGCTATTGAGGCCAATAGTATCAGTATTGATATCAATGAGGACTTAGGCAGTAAAGAAAATGTCTTTGAAATCGATACCAAGGGTGGTACTTTATCAATTAAAGCTAATACTATCAATGTTGAAGAAATAAGTGATGATATGGTCATCGATACTATCCTGGCTACAGGAATTAGCGAAGATGGTGATAGTATAATTCTAAAGGCTGCTGGCAATATTCTTTCTGCATCAGCTAATAATGATTCGGTTATTGATGCCAAAGATTTAAAAGAAGAGGCAAACGCATTACAAAAAGAGGCTGATCTAACTAAGAGAGAAGCAGAGTTGTTGCAGAAAACAGCTGATTCGAAACGAGCTGCTTTAGCGATTGTTTCTAATAAAGTAGTTGAGGCTAAAAAGGCATATGATGAGGCTAATCTGAATGCTAATAATCTGCAGGCAGAAGCTGATATCCTTGAAATTCAGGCTCAGTCACTAGAAATGTCTTCACCTGGTTCATCGGAGGCTATTAAGGCCAGAAAGGCTGCTGATAGTGCTCAAAAGAAGGCAGATAAGGCAAGGAAATCAGCTGATGCAAAACTAACAATAGTTAATGATCTGTTATCAGAAGAAATGCTTGCTCAAGATGAAGCTGATAAGGCTCAAACTGCAGCTTCAGCAAAACGGCAAGAGGCAGATGACAAACAGAAACAGGCTGATGCAACTAAGATTAAGACTGATATTGCAATCAGCACTGCATCTTCATCAGGAAGTGCAATAAAGGCATTAGGAAACATTAAACTTAATGCCAAAGGAAGTGTTGGTGAAACAGGCCATTCACTTTCTGTTGAGACTCCGGCTAATATTTCGGCTAGTGCTGATAATTTAGTCAGTCTTTCTTCTAAAGATGATTTGATTGTTGATGATATTTCAGCTGATAATGTTGAATTGACTTCAATAGGCAGTATTAAGCAGAGTGAAAATACTAAAGCATTACGTTCAATAAATACAAAACTTGCTTCTTTATCGGGTGATATTGGTGACCAGGATAATCCATTGGAACTGGAAACAAGTCATCTTGATGCAATGGCTAAGGGAAATATCAATATCAGAAATAATGCTGATCTGACAATTGGCAGTATTGATGCTGGTGAGGATGTTAACCTGGAAGTTAATGGAAATATTTATGCAGATACAAAAGATATTAATATTTCTTCCAAGAAGCTGGCTGTTATGGCAAATGGCAATATTGGCACTTCAACCGATACTCTGAATCTGGATGTTGATAATCTGACACTAAGTGGCAATAACATTTATATCCAGACAAATGGAGTAACAGTTATTGATGCTATAAATGGCAAGAACATCAGCATAAATAGCGATGGAGATATTGTTGGAAATACAGAAAACGATGGATATCACATTACTGGCAATAATCTGACTATTCAGACAAATGCCAATATTGGTGATCCGCTAAATGTCTATGTTTCCGGCAAGCTTATTATCAGATCAATCAATGATGGAATAATCAATATTGTTAATCACTTTAAAGGTAAATCGTCTGAACCTGAAAAGAGAAAGGGAAATAAAAACGAAGAAGAATTAACAGATACAGAAGATATAAGTCAAAAGAAAGACGATAAACAGGAAGAGGAAGAAATCACGATATTAAAAGGAACCTTGATTCATCCTTGGGTTATTATGACAATATTGTTTATTGTACTTCTGCTGGTATTTATCAAGAGAAGAAAGAAAGAAGAAGACGATAATCAGACAATGTCTAAGTAACATAATTAACTGTATTGAATTGTCATTAGTAAAACAGATATCAGCTTATATGTTGATATCTGTTTTGTCCTAATAAGCTTTAATCTTCATATGCTTATAAAGAAATTTAGTTATCTGAATTCTTATACTGGGTAAATGCTATTTATGGCGGTAATACTCTAAATATTGTGCAATAATGGTTATACAGGAAAGATAATAGATTTGGATGAATAATAAAAATTATGAATAAGATTATAAATATATTGTTATATGGTGGCATCGATAAAGAAATATATGCAAAGGTGCGCCCTGCTATCAGCAAAGACAATAAAAAAAGTGTTCATTTGGTAACTGTTGTTGGTGCTGCCAGTTTTGTTTTTGCTGGAATCATGTCCGGCAAGGGCAATGTTGCTATCCCGGAAAGCGCTTATTATATTCTTGTAGGCGCCTTAGTGGCGATATTATTGCTGAATGAAGTATTGTCAAAAAAGTTTCCTATTGTTAGCGATATCCTGGTATTCATATATTCGGAAGCCGTATTAATGATGGGTGTATTAATGGCATATAACCAATATACCGAGCGTACAACATTGCTGCTTCCATTTTTCACACTGGTAGCTATGGTTTTCTGTTATCGGCCGATATATCTGATACCTTTGGAATTAGGTACGGAAGTCATTTATTTATTATTGTTAAAAACTGTTCAGGAAGCTGATTTATATTTTGTTAATTCCGTTAATACATTTTTATTCTGTATGACAGGAATTATTGGTGGCACTTCAATTTTAATTACAAAATATAAAAAATATGAAGTTGAATACAATAATCAAATGCTTATTGAACTGGATGCTTTAACTGGTGTTTATAATCGCT
>DCGB01000064.1:50390-60088 GCA_002314515.1 Solobacterium sp. UBA1789
GAAGTATTTGGTCCTTATGGCGATATATATCGAACTGGCGGCGATGAATTCTGTGCCATACTGTATGGTCAGTTTGATGAAAAGGAACTGCGTCGGAAACTTATTGAGAAAACAGAAGCCTGGAAGGGAAATTTATGTGATGACTTCAGTATTGCCTGTGGCATGGCAAAGTTTGATAATAATGAAAGAAATGTAGACGATGTAGTTCATAAGGCTGATATGCAGATGTATGCCGAAAAACGTGCATACTATCAGTCCCATGATCGACGAACAACAACGCAATAGAATTGTTTGTAAACGCGATGAATGCGATTAATAAAATAGCCTTGTTAGATTTCAGTTAGATCTGGTTTTTTAACAAACAAAAAATGTAGTTATTATATCAGTAGTTAATTATAATAAAATAGTCTATGGTTATTGTGTAATTGCAGGAAAGAAATAAAACATGATTGAAATACAACATTTAAAAAAACAATATGAAATGGCTACACCGCTTATTGATGTTAATACAACTATTAATGAGGGAGATGTTATTTCTGTTATTGGTCCATCGGGTACAGGTAAGTCAACATTGCTTCGTTGTATCAATATGCTGGAAGTGCCTACTTCTGGTCATATTTTAATAGATGGTGAAGATATAACCGATCCAAAGTGCAATATCAGGCGTGTTCGTACGAAATTGGGAATGGTTTTTCAGTCTTTTAATTTATATGAACATTTAACAGTTGTCGAAAACTGTATGCTGGCTCAAACTGTTCTATTAAAAAGAAGTAAACAGGAAGCCTATGATAAGGCTATTGAACTGCTGGCTTCTGTTGGTATGGCAGATAGGGCTTTACAATATCCCAGTCAGTTATCTGGTGGTCAGAAACAAAGGGTTGCGATTGCCAGAACCTTATCTACAGATCCTGAGATAATTCTTTTTGATGAGCCGACTTCAGCATTAGATCCATTAAGTGTTTCTGAAGTTGAAGCAGTTATTGCCAGGTTAAAACAGGAAGGAAGAACAATGATGATTGTCACGCACAGCCTGGATTTTGCTGAGCGTATTTCTAATAGAGTCTTCTATATGGACCAGGGCATAATCTATGAAGAAGGAAGCCCAAAACAAATCTTTAAAAATCCTGAAAAAGATCGTACCCGCGATTTTATTATGACCAGTTCATCAATCGAATTGTTTATCAAAGAAGAAAACGAAATAAGTAATGCGATTAATAAAATATATAACTTCTGCAAAACAAAAAATGTTGATGATAGACGCATCATGCATGCCTGCGGTGCCTATGAAGAATACTACGCAATTTTATCAAAGTATTCTTTTAAAGATAATAAAAACCTATACACTAAAGTAGAATATGAAAATAATACTGATAAATTAATGATGAGATTTACACCTGATTCTTACAAAGACTGGAATCTGGTTGTAGATGTTATTACAAATTCTTTAGAGTACAAGCTGTTTACCAGTTACATTAAATCTTTTTATGAAGAAACTGATAGCGATAAGTTTGGTCGATATACTCAACATTACGAGATTAAATAAGGAGGCAAAGTAAAATATGAAGAGAATTTTACCAGTTGTTATTGCGCTTTGCCTGATTGGCCTTGTATTTTCATGTCTTCCACAGAGCAGTGTCAGTAATGATGTTGTTATTTCTTCGCTTGATGATTTAAATGACAAGTCAGTAGGTATTCAGGGTGGTACAGGATATGAACAGTATCTGTCTATAAAATGTCCTGGGGCAACGCCAGTATTTTTTAATGAGATATCATCTATTTATCCTGCTATTCAGCAGGGTAAGATTGATGCCATGATTACGGAAAACCTGGCTTTTGTCGTTGAAAAAATTGAAATACCTTCATTGGTTGCCTTGGAAGAACCAATCGCAACAATTGAATATAGTATAGGCGTCAGTAAAAAGGCTAATGGCAATGTTATTTATGCTCAGCTTAATGAATTTATACAAAGTTTGAAAGCTGATGGTACTATGGCTTCAATGAAATCCTATTGGATTGATAATTATGACAGGGATAATGCGACTGTTGATAAAACAGGTATAAGTGGTGAAAAGGGTGTATTGATTTTTGCGGCTGAGCCAGCATTTGAGCCAATGTGTTTTGCCGGCAATGGTGGTGAACTTCTGGGTTTTAATGTTGATTTTATATATCGTTTCTGTCGAGAATATGGCTATACACCTAAAATAGAAACATTGGATTATGATGCCATGGTGGCTTCTTTGGCAAGTGGCAAAAGTACAGTGGCCATTGGTATCATGCCTGATGAAGAAAGAGCTGAGGAAGTTAATTTTACTGAGAAAATGATTGATTTTGAAATCATTGCTGTTTATGATACGGGAAGCGGAGATAATGATGGTTTCTTCATTGGTTTAGTTAGGAGTTTCAATAAAACCTTTGTTAAAGAAAGCCGCTGGAAGATGTTCCTGGAGGGCGTTGACAATACGTTCTTTATTTCAATATTATCGGTAGTAATTGGTAGTGCCTTGGGCTTATTACTATACTTATGGGTCAGCCATGGTGGTGTTTTTGAGAGGAAAGTAATGTCTGTTTTGTGCTGGTTAAGCAGCAGTACGCCAACGGTTGTTTTACTGATGATTTTGTACTATATAATTTTTGGTAACTATTTAGTTAATAATATTGCGGTTGCAATTACAGGTTTTAGTATAGTCTTTGGCTGTGGTTTTTATGAAAGAATTGTATCTGGTGTAAAAGCTGTTGGCAATGGTCAGGTCGAAGCTGCTTATGCCCAGGGCTTCAGTAAAGATCAGACTTTCTTTAGGATAGTACTTCCACAGGCTGCTGAACATTTTGCACCAGCATATCAGGGTGATGTAATTGCTTTGATTCAGAATACTTCTGTTGTTGGTTATATTGCCATAAAGGATCTGACAAAGATGTCTGATCTGGTTCGTGGCAGAACTTATGAAGCTTTCTTCCCGTTGCTTGCGACAGCCGTTATTTACTTCCTGTTAATTATTTTGATTACAACGATATTTGATAGGTTTACACGTATCTTTAACAGAAAAACAAAGAATATTCTTAAGGGAATCAAGACAGATAAGGACAAATAGAAAAATAGGTTTCACTATAAAGTGAAGCCTATTTTTTGTTGTTTTCAATATCGTGAATCATCTTGATTCTTCTGATATGCCTTTCGCCTTGTGAAAATGGCGTATTTAAGAAGGTGTTGACGATTTCAAAGGCAGTTTCTGGTCCAATAATTCGAGCACCAAAGCAGATGACATTGGCATCATTATGTTCTCTTGATAAGCGGGCAGTCAGGGCATCTGAACAGCAGCAGGCTCTAATGCCTTCAACTTTATTGCAGGCTAAAGAAATACCAACACCAGTTCCGCAAATGGCAATGCCAAAGTCTGCGGTTTTTTTGCTGACAGCTTCGCCAACTGCTTTGCCAGCCAGAGGATAATCATAAGAAGCACTGTCATCGGTTCCAAAATTCATAACCTGATGGCCCTGTTTTACCAGCATATCAACAATAAGGTTTTTTAATTCAACGGCTGCATGGTCATTTCCTATCGCAATAATCATTTCTGTCTCCTTTTTTACACATAAAAATGATAACACCTTTATGTTAGTTTATAATAATAAGGTATGAGTTTTGCGGTTGAAACGTTAAAATTTGAGGGTCCATTGGATCTGATGTTACATCTGATCAGAGAACAGAAACTTGATATTTTTGATTTGGATATGGAAGTGCTGACTGACCAGTATATTGCTTATATCAACGCACTGGAAGAATTGCGATTGGAAGTTGAGAGTGAATATCTGGTGGAACTGGCAACTCTGATAGAATACAAGTCTAAGCGTTTATTGCCTAAGCCAGTTGAGAATCTTGAAGATGACTATGAAGATCCTAAGGAAAAACTGGTTAGAAGATTACTGGAGTATCAGAAATATAAGGATGTCAGTGCAACTTTGAATGAAGCTTATTTACAGCGTCAGGATCAGCTGGCAAAGACTTTATCTATTCCTGATAATGATAATGAAGAGGATTTTATGGTTGAAGGTGATCCTTATGCACTATTGAAAGCCATGAATAAGGTTTTACGTAGAGCGCAGATGAATAGACCTTTATTGACTAAATATACAACCAGAGAACTTTCGACTGAAGATAGAATTCTGGAGCTTAAGGCTAGTCTGATTAATCTTCCTGAGGTTTTTGGTTTTGAAGAATTGCTTAGTGACTGCAGGGATCTCAGCGAATATATTGTTACTTTTCTGGCAATATTGGATCTTGCCAAAGATCATTTCCTGAGTTTCAGTATTGATGATAATGAAAATGTTTATTTTGGAAGGGGTAGTGCTTATGGCCAATAGTTATGTTACGGCATATGAGATGAATAAAAAAGAGATCGAAAGATGGCATAAGATTCCCAGCGCCTGTCAGAGAGTAGCAATTAAGGATGATCCCCAGGTGGTTGCTGAGGGTCTTTTGTATATCGTTGGTGAAGATGGATTAAGAATTGATCAGCTGGCTATGGCTTTGGATACTTCTTATGAAAATGCTGAAGTTATCATGGAAAATATCAAAGATAAATATAATCAGGATAACTATGGTATTGAATTAGTGGCCTATGGTGAATCCTATAAGTTTGTGACTAAAAAAGTAGTCTTGTCTTATGCTCAGCGTTTATTTAATTTAACCAAGCCTCAGGCTTTATCGCAAAGCGCTTTGGAAACTTTGGCTATTATTGCCTATAAACAGCCAATTACCCGTGTTGAGATTGAAGAGTTGAGGGGCGTTGGTGCTGAAGTGATGTTGAGAAAGCTTCAGACCAGAGGTCTTATTAAAGAAGCTGGTCGTTCAGAGGCTCCAGGTCGTCCAATTCTTTATGAAGTTACCAAAGAATTCCTGGATAGTTTTAAATTATATACTTTAGATGAATTGCCTGATTTGCCGGCTTATGACAATAGCGAAAGTGAGAATCTTTTTGAATGAATCTGAAGGATGTCTATGATAATCGTCAGAAAAGGCAAAGGCGTAATATTATAGCTGGTATTCTACTGCTTCTTTTGCTTCCTTGTATCTGGGCTGTTCTTTATTTTTTTGATGGTGATGAATATCAGACCTTTGTTTTTGATGAGAATATTCATAATATTGTCATTAATGTCAATCATGATGTGAGTATCTATAGCAGTGAAGAAGATAATGATGTCTTTTATTGTGAGAATCGTTATGTAAAATATGGTATTTATGTCCAAGGCGGAACTTTATATATCAATGAGGCTGATAGTCCTTTATGTCTGAGTAAGCTGGATGATGTTGCCTTATATGTTGATTTGAAGAATTCGATTGATAGTATTACAATCAATGGCAGACGTTTTAATGTTTCAGATATTCATGTTGGCGATATGACTGTTAATGCCGAAAGTGATGTTTATATCTGGCATTGCCAGATTGGTGATTTGTTTATTGAAACAAACGAGGCTTATATTGATGTAGGTGAATCTAATATTACTGAATTAAATGCGGTCAGCAATGAGGGTTACTTTGGTACCTATGATTCCAGATATCAGACTATCAATGTCCAGATTAATAAGGGAGATATTAATATCAGCGATCTTGATAGTGAATATTGTAATTTAAGTACCAATGAAGGTGATATTGTTGTTTCAACTAAAGAAAGCAGTGAACATTATGATGCTTATATTACGGCAATGTCATATTATCTGGAAAATGATGTGCCAGGCGGTGGTATAGTTGATAATGTAAATACTTTGAATATTACGGCAATGAGTGGTTATGTTTTCCTGACTTATGCCGTTAGCGAAAATGAGGGAGGAACTATAAATGAGTGAATGTAATCACGATTGTGAAAATTGTGCTGAGGAATGTAATCACGATTGTGAAAATTGTGCTGAGGAATGTAATCACGATTGCGAAAATTGTGGCAGTGAATGTGAACATGACTGTTCACATTGTTCTGAACATTGTGGTTCACGGGTAATTGAGCCTTTAAAGCCACTTGCTGATGTTAAGATTGGCAAAATTATTGGTGTCTTAAGTGGCAAAGGTGGCGTTGGTAAGTCAATGGTCACTGGTCTTTTGGCAGTTGAATTAGCTCGTAAGGGTTATAAAGTCGGTATCATGGATGCCGATATTACTGGCCCTAGTATTCCAAAGATGTTCGGTTTAGGTGCTGATCTGCTTGGTGATCAGGAAGGCATTTTTCCTTGTGATAGTGTTATTCTGGGCATTAAGGCTGTTTCCATCAATATGATGCTGGAAAATGAAGAAGCTCCGGTTTTGTGGCGTGGTCCGATTGTTGGTGGTGTTGTAAAACAGTTCTATACTGAGGTTCATTGGGGCGAATTGGATTATTTGCTGATTGATATGCCTCCAGGAACCAGTGATGTTGCCTTGTCCGTATTCCAGGAGATTCCGGTTGATGAGATTGTCATGGTTACAACTCCTTCTAAGCTGGTTTCAATGGTTGTTGCCAAGGCTATTAACATGGCTGAACAGGTTAAAAAGCCGGTTGTTGGTATGATTGAAAATATGGCTTTTATCAAATGTGATAAATGTGGCGAAGAAATCAATATTTATAAAAATGATGAGACCCAGTATTTTGCCAATCGCTATGGCGTTGAAGTTTTAGGCAAGCTTCCACTTGATCCGGATTTGGCTAATCTGGCAGATGTCGGTCATATTGAAGTTTATGAGGGTGAATATCTTAATAAATTAGTTGAAAAGATTGTCAATGAAAAGTAATGCATCAGTAGCCTTTATTCTTAATCTTCTTGTTTGTATCTGTGAGGGTATTGGTCTTTTCTTTTGCCTTAATTTTGGTTTGGGAATGTTGCAGTATTTTACGATACTTACAGGTATTATGGCTTTCTTTGTTTCTTTAATATATGTTATTGCGATGTTGCAGAAAAAAGATGAGAAGGCTTTGCCGTATGGAATACTGATGGCTCGTTATGTCAGCGCAGCTTCTTTGGCTATGGTTTTTCTGGTTGTCATTGCCTTGTGTATCGCTGATAAGAGTCTGGCGATGTTTTACGAGGGTTTTTTCCTTTATATGCATCTTCTGGCTCCGATTTTTAGCGTTATATCTTTTATTATTTTTGAAGGAGATCGTCGTTATAACAGAAAAAAGAATATTGGTCTTGCTCTGTTGCCGGTGACAATCTATGGTGTTGTGATTTATATTTTAAATTTTGCCAGGATAGTTGATGGCCCATATCCTTTCTTGCATATCTATTCACAGCCCTGGTATATGTCGGTCTTATATGGCGTTTCTATTGGGGTAGCCTGTTTCCTTATCAGCAAATATATCTTGTATTTTAATCAAAAATATTCAAGAAAATAAAAGGGATATTTTCGATCGAAATAAAATCATAAACAGAATCCGCTGACTTCCATGTTTGCTTCACTAATCTTTGGTTTTGCCCAGGTATTACGTATCAAGTTCTCTGCTGTTGGTATCGATTCAAATATCTGTTCAACGATTCCATATGTTATTACAATTGCTGGATTAGTTATGTTTGCCATTAAGAGGATTCAAAAAGAAAAGAAAAGATATCAAGCTAACAAATAAAAAATAAGAGGATTATACGAAATGAATCATATAATCCTCTTTTTAATATAGTTATATTTTACAGATGTTTTGCTAAATCTTTTGCTTCCTGTTTTGCCTTATCCAATGATCCTTTAGAATCATATCCCCAGACGTCCATACCATCAGCTGCAATACAATATACTTTATCAAAGCCAAAGAATGGTCCTAAGGCCTTCATATATGGCGTGGCACAATCCATTGGATTATTGTCTCCATAGATACCGCCTCTTGTTGTAAGGTAAATCATGTTTTCTGCTTTGCAGAGTCCTTTAAGTCCTTTTTCAGTAGAGGAGAAGCTTATTCCTTCTACGGAAATATTTTCAATGTAGATTTTTAATAATGAAGGGAAGCTCAGGTCCCAGAATGGGGCTGCAATGACAATCAGATCTGCTTCTTTAAATTGCCAGGCATATCTGAATCTATCATGAGTCAGATCATTTTTTTCTAGTAATTCTTGTCTTTCGTAAAAAAAGTCACCAGTTAGTGGTCTTAGACCTTCTTCTTCAAGAATTAAATGTTCAATATCATAATCTTTTAATTTTTCAAAGAAGGCTTCAGCTAATTCTCTGGTTCTTGATTCTTCTCCTCTTATGAGGCAATCAACAAATAAACATTTTTTCATTATAATTCTCCAATTTATAGAAGGCTTCCAGGGCAGCTTCTGTTTCTCCTATTGCTGTCAGACTTTCACCAGTTGCGTAGTCTGCAATAGATTCGCTGGTGTCCTGTCCATATAGAACCACATTATTTAGTATTGAGGTGGTTCTTGGGATCACTAGGAAGAATCGCATATTTAGCTTCTATTTTTTCTAATTGCAAATGACACTCCAACATATTGCAGCTCCTTCTTATTCTATCTATATTGTAACTAAAATACAGGATAAAGACTGCGAATTAACATATAATAATTATGTAAATAAGGATTATAAAAATAAATAAAAAAAGATTAATCATTTTGATGGTGGTCCTGGATATGATGTGTTAATTTTTGTGGTTTAAAAGGAGCGATTATGACAAGAAGAATTATATTAGACGTTGATACTGGTTCTGATGATGCTGTTGCGGTAATGCTTGCGGCATTAAATCCAGCTATTGATTTAATGGCTGTCTGTACAGTAAAAGGAAATCAGCCATTGGATAATACAACTGAAAACACAAAGAAAGTATTAGATCTGGTACATAGCGATATCCCACTATATAGAGGTTGCAAAGAACCACTGGTTAGAAATGCTGCACCATGGCAGGTTCAATTTGAAGACCGGGCAACAGTTGTTGATGAAGAAGGAAAAAAACACTTTATTCATGAGGACTTTGATATGCTTCCGGCTTCTGATAGAAAAATAGAAGATACACCTGCACCCGTTTTTTATTCTGAATATTTTAAAAATAAACCTGAGGTTTCGACATCTATTGTTTGTGTTGGACCGCTAACAAATCTGGCTACAGCCTTATCAATTAATCCTGATATTGTTTCAAATATTGAAGAACTGGTAATAATGGGTGGTGGCGATGATGAATCAAATGCCACCAGCAGTTCAGAATTTAACTTCTTTTTTGATCCAGAGGCTGCTCAAAAGGTATTTCAGGCGGGCTTTAAGAAAATGACGATTATTCCTCTTGATTGTACACATAAGGCCATGGTTACAAAGGATGATTGCAAACGTTTTGAAGAAATTGGAACACCAGCTGCTTTATTTGCCAAAGAGATGTGTAAAAAAAGAATAGAAGTACATACTCAGCGTCAGCCACTGACACTACCTGATGCCTGTGCCTTACATGATCCGGTATGTATTGCCTATTTAATTGATGAAACTGTATTAACTGATGTCAGGTTCTTACATATTGACTGTTCACTATCGGGTCTGACTTATGGTCAAATGGTAACTGATCACCGTTACTTCCAGGATAATCGAAATGCTCATATCGCTTATAATGGAGATCGCAGGAAATTTGTTGATATCATGTGTGAAGCATTTAAATTAAATTATTAAAAAGAAACTCCATTAGGAGTTTCTTTTAGTAAAACCTGTAATATAGTCAAAAATTATTTACTGCAGCCTTCGATTTCCCACTCTTCAAATTCTCTGAATTTTCCGC
>DCGB01000129.1:0-3423 GCA_002314515.1 Solobacterium sp. UBA1789
CTGAGCTGCTGCCAGACGGGCAATTGGTACACGATATGGTGAACAGGATACATAGCTCAAACCAATCTTGTGACAGAATTCAATAGAAGCTGGATCCCCGCCATGTTCGCCACAGATACCCAGTTTGATATCTGGTCTGGTCTTACGACCCTGATCTGCTGCTAACGATACCAGGACACCAACACCCTGCTGATCAAGGTGGGCAAATGGATCGGATTCATAAATTTTACGATCATAATATGAATTCAAGAAATTGCCTGCATCATCACGAGAGAAGCCAAAGGTCATCTGAGTCAAATCGTTAGTACCAAAGGAGAAGAATTCTGCTTCTTTGGCAATTTCACCGGCCATGATGGCAGCTCTTGGGATTTCAATCATCGTTCCAACTTTATATTTCATGTCAGAATTATGTTCTTTAATAATCTCATCAGCAAGTTCAACAACGATGTCTTTGACATATTTAAGTTCTTTTGGCTCACCAACAAGTGGAATCATGATTTCTGGTGTCAGGTGCCAATCAGGATGTTTTTTGTTGATATTTAATGCTGCTTCAATAACAGCTCTTGTCTGCATCTGTGCAATTTCCGGATAAGTGACAGCTAAACGGCAGCCACGATGACCCATCATTGGATTGAATTCATGTAACGAGGCGATAACCTGTTTAAGTTCTTCAACAGAAATATTCATCTGTGATGCGATTTCTACGATATCTTCTTCATCCTGTGGCAGGAATTCATGTAGAGGTGGATCTAAATAACGGATAGTAACCGGACGGCCTTCCATGGCTTCATAGATGCCTTCAAAGTCACTGCGCTGCATTGGAAGTAATTTATCAAGAGCAGCCTTACGCTGTTCAACGGTCTTGGAAACAATCATTTCACGCATAGCCTGGATGCGGTCCTGGTCAAAGAACATATGTTCAGTTCTGGTTAAGCCAATACCTTCAGCACCGAATTTTACAGCCTGAGCAGCATCGCGTGGTGTATCGGCATTAGTTCTGATGCCTAATACTCTGATTTCATCAGCCCATGACATCAAAGTTGCAAAGTCACCAGAAATGCTGGCGGGTTCAGTAGCGATTGCTCCAGCATAGATGTTGCCAGTAGAACCATCAAGAGAAATATAATCACCGCGTTTGAAAGTATTGCCATTTAATTCAAAACCGTCTTTACCAAAGACGATATCACCACAACCAGATACGCAACAGGTTCCCATGCCACGGGCAACAACAGCAGCATGTGATGTCATACCGCCACGAGCTGTTAGGATACCCTGAGAGACATGCATACCTTCAATATCTTCTGGCGAAGTTTCCAGTCTTACCATAACAACTTTTTCGCCATTCTTTTTGGCTTCAATAGCTTCTTCAGCTGAGAAGACAACCTTACCACAGGCTGCACCAGGAGAGGCTGCCAGAGCCTGGGCTATTGGTTTTGCGTTCTTTAGTTCTTGAGCATTGAATTGTGGATGTAAGAGGGCATCAAGAGAACGTGGTTCGATCTGCATGATAGCCTGCTGCTTAGTAATCTTGCCTTCGTTGACCATGTCAATGGCAATCTTTAAGCCGGCAGCAGCTGTACGCTTACCGTTTCTGGTCTGCAACATGAAGAGTTTGCCTCTTTCAATAGTAAATTCCATATCCTGCATATCATGATAATGGGCTTCCAGTTTATTGCAGATATCCAGGAAATCATTATATGCCTGTGGGGCAGCTTCTTTAAGTTCGTCGATTGATTGTGGTGTTCTAACACCGGCAACAACATCTTCACCCTGGGCATTTAATAAGAATTCACCAAAGATTTTCTTTTCACCCGTTGCTGGATTTCTGGTAAAGGCTACACCAGTACCGCAGTCGTTGCCCATGTTACCAAATACCATCATTTGAACATTGACAGCTGTACCCCAGCTGGCTGGAATATCGTTCATCTTGCGATAGTAAATTGCACGCTGGTTATTCCATGATCTGAAGACTGCTTCAATAGCTTTAATCAATTGTGTCTTTGGATCAGATGGGAATTCTTCACCTTTCTTTTCAAGATAGAAGGCTTTAAATTTTGAAACCATCAGTTTGAGATCCTCAGCTGTAAATTCAGTATCTAATTTGATACCTCTTTCTTTTTTCATTTCATCAATGATGACTTCAAACTCATGTTTAGGAAGTTCCATGACTACGTCAGAGAACATTTGAACAAAGCGGCGATAGGAATCGTAGGCAAAACGAGGATTATTTGTCATTTTGGCAAAGCCTTCAACAACCTCATCATTAAGGCCCAGGTTTAAAATAGTGTCCATCATGCCTGGCATTGAAGCTCTGGCACCTGATCTGACAGATACTAATAGAGGATTATTGGGATCGCCCAGTTTTTTGCCACTTTGGGATTCTAATTTTACAAGATACTTAAAGACCAGATCGCTTATTTCATCGTTTATCTTTTCGCCATCTTCGTAGTATTGTGTGCAAGCCTCAGTTGTAATAGTAAAACCATAAGGTACAGGTAGTCCGAGGTTTGACATTTCAGCTAAATTGGCACCTTTTCCGCCTAAGAGTTCACGCATATCTGCGTTACCTTCGCTGAATAGGTATATCCATTTCTTGCTCATAATTATTTCCTCCATAAACAAGATTTCTACTTTCATCATAGCATAGGAAAAAGGGCTTACATTACTGCCAATTCTATATACATTGATATATAGAAAAGATATAACTGACATAATATCCATTTTTGGTTATAATTTTATCGATGTCTGCGAAGAGAATTAAGTATATTGAAGGCATTATTATGATTGTTTTAATGATTATTGGTATATTTATCAATATTTTCTTTTTTTTCGGCCTGCTTTTAAGTTTATTTTGTGCTTTTTTGCATCATAAAGTTTTGGAAATACGTTATAGTTTTCTAAATACAAACCCCTATTTTATTAGTATTGGTTTTGTGATAAACTTGATGTTGTTGGTAATACCACTGTTTATTGGTGCTGTTACCAGGAATATATATTTTATTTTCGGTATTTTCAGCGGTCTGCTGTATTATCGCATGACATGTTTTATTGAAGGGTTATATATCAAATGACATTAGTTTTACAATCGCAGGTTATCTCAATTATCATGATAACTCTGGTTTTGACTATTATTATTGTTGCAGGTAATGTGGCGCTTAAAAAATTTGATCCTTTATCAGAGCCGGAGGGTTTTGTTTTACTTTTACTGATGGCTGTTGAAACTGTTGATAATATTGTCGGCAAGGATGTTTTTGAGGAGATTAAGGAAAACCTGGGTCCATATATTGGTGTACTTTGGGGCTATATATTTTTAGCCGGAATCTGGGGTCTAACGGGTTTTGAATCACCAGTCGGTAATTATAGCGTTACTTTAACTTTGGCTTTGATTACGGTATTCCTGGTTGAATATAATGCCATTAAATA
>DCGB01000129.1:3452-16730 GCA_002314515.1 Solobacterium sp. UBA1789
AAGGTTTGCTGGAACCAATTTTTCTCTTTTTGCCGATGAATATCATTGGCAAGATTGCTCCAATATTGTCACTTTCCATGCGTCTTTTTGCCAATATATTATCTGGCTCGATTATTATGACGCTTTTATATACCTGTACCGCTTATTTTTCGTCTTTTGTACCGGTCGTTGGTTCCTTCAATTTCATAGGTGTTATCATTGCACCGGTTTTGCATATTTATTTTGATTTAATTTCAGCTTTATTGCAGACGTTTATTTTTACGTCTTTGACAATAATCTTTATCGGAAAAGAACTTCCGCAATCTAATTAAAGGAGGATTTTATGGAAAGAGGATTAGTTGCAATCGCTGCTGCATTGGCAGTAATGACCGGTTTCGGTACCGCTTTAGGTGAAGCTTCTGTTGCCAGACAGGCTGTTGAATCAATCGGTAAGAACCCAGAGGCTGAGGGTAAGATTCGTTCAATGGCTATCGTTGGTGCTGCTATTTCTGAGACTTGTGCTATTTATGGTACATTGATTGCTTTACTGCTGATTTTCGTTTTTAAATAAGTCTTATGAATTTTGATATTCAAGGTGTATTATTTCCTAATGTTTTGACCATGGCTGTTCAGCTGTGTTCGACGCTGGTTTTGTTTCTTTTGTGTAAGAAACTCTTGTGGAAACCGGCGCGAGAGATTTTAAAGGCTCGTCAGGACAAGATGAACGCCACTTTGAAGGACGCTGAAAAAATTCGTGATGAGGCTAATGCCAGTTTTGATGAGGCTAAGAAATATCTTGATGATGCCCGTAATAAATCCGGAGAAATCGTTGAAAGTGCGCGCAATGAGGCTAATGAATTAAAAAATGCCATTGTCTCTGATGCCCGCCGTGAGGCTCAGGAAAAGCTGGATAATGCGGAAAGACAGATCGATAAGTATCGTGAAACAGTTGAAAATGATCTTCATGATGAAATTGTCGATGTTGCCATGGCTGCTGTCAGCAAGCTTTTGGAAGAAAAAGCCAATTCTGCTGCTGATAATGAGGCTCTGGAGCGTTATGTTGAAGAGGTGAGGAAGAAATGAGTTTAGTTGCTCAGCGTTATGCCGAAGCTCTTTTTTCATTAGCACTGGAAAACAATAAGGTTGAAACTTATCGTGACTGTCTTGATGAGGTAGCTGCTATTTTATCAGAGTCTGATGTAAAGGCTTTTTTTGCGTCTTTGAAGATTGCCAATAATGATAAGAAAGCTTTACTGACAAAGGCTTTTGGTCAGATTGATAAGGATTGTCTGAATTTTCTTTATCTTCTGGTTGATAAGGGACGATTTGTCTATTATGACCAGATTATCAGGGAATATCACAATCTGAGTAATAATGAGCTAGGCTATCGGGAAGGCATTATATATTCAGCTCGTCCTTTGGATAAGGAAATGCTGAAGAAGACAGAGGAAGCTTTGTCTTGTGAAGAATATAAGGTGATTTTAAAAGAAAAAACTGATAAATCACTGATTTCAGGCTTTCGTATTGTATTTGATGATGAAATTATTGATGGCAGTATGAAAGAAAAAATTCGTAAAATGAATTACACACTTAAAAAGAAAGGATAAGGGCAATGGAACTAAAAGCAGGTGAGATTTCCGCCTTAATAAAGGAACAAATCAAACATTATGACAATCAGATCCAAAGTGCTGATGTTGGTACGATAATTCGTATCGGTGATGGCATTGCCTTAATACAGGGTTTGGAGGATGCAATGTCTTCTGAACTTTTGGAATTCCCTGGTGGCGTCTATGGTATGGTCCTGAATCTGGAAGAGGATAATATCGGTGCTGTTTTGATGGGCGATGATTCTTTGATTAAAGAAGGCGATGAGGTTAGAAGAACTGGCCGTATTATTGAAGTTCCGGTTGGTGATGCTATGCTGGGTCGTGTTGTTAATGCCCTGGGTCAGGCCATTGATGGTGGTCCGGCTATCAAAACAACCAAAACTCGTCCGGTTGAGCGTGTTGCGCCAGGTGTTATGACCAGAAAATCTGTTCATCAGCCTTTGATGACAGGTCTAAAAATTATCGATTCCATGATTCCGATTGGCAAGGGTCAGCGTGAACTTATTATTGGTGACCGTCAGACTGGTAAGACAGCGATTGCCATTGATGCGATTCTTAACCAGAAGGGAAAGAATGTCAATTGTATCTATGTTGCGATTGGCCAGAAGGCTTCAACAGTTGCCCAGATTGTTGAAAAACTGCGTCAGAATGGCGCCATGGATTATACAACTATTGTCTGTGCTACGGCTTCTGAATTGTCACCATTACAATATATTGCACCATATGCCGGTTGTGCTATTGGTGAAGAGTGGATGGAAGATGGCAAGGATGTTTTGATTATTTATGATGATTTATCTAAACATGCGGTTGCTTATCGTACGATGTCTCTACTCTTACGTCGTCCTCCAGGAAGAGAAGCTTATCCGGGTGATGTTTTCTACTTACATTCACGTTTGCTGGAAAGAGCAGCTAAATTATCTGATGCTTTAGGTGGTGGTTCTTTGACGGCTTTGCCAATCATTGAAACCCAGGCAGGTGATATTTCTGCCTATATTCCAACTAATGTTATTTCGATTACTGATGGTCAGATTTTCCTGCAGACCGAATTATTCAATGCTGGTATTCGTCCAGCGGTTGATTCAGGTTTGTCTGTTTCGCGAGTTGGTTCTTCTGCCCAGACAAAGGCTGTTAAATCAGTATCTTCTTCTTTGAAACTTGATTTGGCTCAATATCATGAACTTTTATCATTTGCCCAGTTTGGTTCTGACTTGGATCCAGCTACAAAGGCAACTATTGATCATGGTGCCCGCTTAACTGAACTTTTAAAGCAGGCTCAGTATTCACCAATGACCATGGTTGAGCAGGTTTTATCTTTATTTGCTGCCAAATATGGTTATTTAAAGACTTTGGAAGTTGAAGAGATTGCCGAATTTGAAAAGTATCTGCATAAATATTTCAGCGAAAAAGAAAGTGCTATCGTTGATGAAATAAATGAAAAAGAAGTCCTTTCTTCAGAGCTTAGCGATAAGATGAAGACTGCCATGGAAAAATGTCTTGCGGACTATAAGCTTTTACATGGAGAATAATCATGGCTCAGAATAAGGCAGCTATTAAGGCCCGTATCAAGTCTGTTAATGCGACGAAAAAGATTACTGGTGCTATGGAAGTCGTTTCTAATGTCAAGCTGCAGAAACAAAGCAATCAGATGCGCCGTAATCGCGAATATGCTTCAGTCTTAAAGTCGGTTATGGCCAGAATATTAAGTCGGGAAATAGATCTTGATAATGTCTTTTTAAAAGAGAATGGTGTTGATAAGACTTTGTATTTTGTCTTTTATTCTGATTTAGGCCTCTGTGGTGGTTTTAATACCAATTTGACCAAATATCTTCGTGACTTTGTAAAAAAGGATGATTATATCTATAGTCTTGGTACCAAGGAATATACAAGTTTAAAAAAAGAGGGTTATAACTTATTGAATCAGCTTACTGAACTTGATCCTCTTACTTATCTTGATATAAAGAAGTTGGCTGATTCGGCTATTGAAAAATATCGTAGAGGTGAAATCGGTAAAATAGCAGTCATTTATACATCTTTCATCAATAATGTCACTTTTGAACCACATTTGGATGTTGTACTTCCTTGTTTGTCAAATGAGGAATTCGTTGATGATGGTAAGGAACTTCTGATAGAACCCGATGCCAATCAGGTTTTGAATTCTTTGATTCCGCTCTATGTCGAAAATGAAATCTTTGCCCGTTTCTTGGAAAACAAGACTTCAGAACAGGGCGCCCGTCGTTTTGCGATGGAAAATGCTACTGATAATGCCAATGAGCTGACAGAAAAGCTGACACTGGCTTACAATCAGGCTCGTCAGGCAGCAATTACACAGGAAATTACAGAAATCGTCAGCGGTGCTGATGCGTTATAGGAGGGAAAATGGAAAACAAAGGAAAAGTCGTACAGGTTATTGGACCGGTTGTTGATATTCGTTTTGAAGGAGAACTGCCTAACCTTTATAACGCTATTAAAATTGAGAAGGCAGAAAATGAATATCTGGTTGTTGAAGTTGAACAGCATATTGGTGATGATATCGTCAGATGTATTTCCATGGGCTCAACAGATGGCCTGAAAAGAAATATGCCAGCTGTAGATACCGGCAGTGCTATTTCAGTTCCAGTAGGTGATGAAATATTAGGCCGAATGTTTAACGTTTTGGGTGAAGAAATTGATGGTTTGGATCCGCTTAATGTAAAAAAGAAAATGCCTATTCATCGTAAGGCTCCTTCTTTTGAACAGCAGCAGACTTCTTCAGATATTCTTGAAACCGGTATTAAGGTTATTGACCTGTTATGCCCATATGCCCGTGGTGGTAAGATTGGTCTATTTGGCGGTGCTGGTGTTGGTAAGACAGTATTAATGCAGGAACTCATTCATAATATTGCCAAGGAACATGGCGGTAAATCAGTTATTGCCGGTGTTGGCGAACGTACCCGTGAGGGCAATGATATGTATTATGAAATGAAAGAATCTGGTGTTCTTGATAAAACTGTTCTGGTATATGGTCAGATGAATGAATCACCAGGTGCCAGAATGCGTGTTGGTCTTTCCGGCTTGACAATGGCTGAATATTTCCGCGATGTTGAAAAACAGGATGTCTTATTGTTTATTGATAATATCTTCCGTTTTACGCAGGCAGGTTCTGAATGTTCAGCATTATTGGGCCGTATGCCTTCAGCTGTTGGTTATCAGCCAACCCTGGCTACCGAAATGGGTCAGTTACAGGAGCGTATTACTTCAACTAAAGATGGTTCGATTACTTCTGTTCAGGCTATTTATGTTCCAGCTGATGACTTAACTGATCCGGCTCCGGCAACAACTTTCACACATTTGGATGCTAAAACAGTTTTAGATCGTAGCATTGCTGCTTTGGGTATCTATCCGGCAGTTGATCCATTGGAGTCTTCCAGCCGTATCCTTGATCCACTGGTTGTTGGTGAGGAACATTATAATGTTGCCAGAGGTGTTCAGGAATTATTACAGCGTTATCGTGAGCTTCAGGATATTATTGCCATTTTGGGTATGGATGAGTTATCTCCAGAAGATAAGGTCATTGTCAATCGTGCCCGTCGTGCCCGCAATTTCCTGTCCCAGCCATTTGCGGTTGCTGAACAGTTTTCTGGTTTATCTGGCAAATATGTTCCGGTATCGGAGACAGTCAGAAGTTTTAAGGCTTTACTAGAGGGCAAATATGATCACTTACCAGAATTGGCTTTCATGATGGTCGGAACAATCGAAGAGGCCGAGGAAAAAGCTCGGAAGATGATGAATGATTAAGTGTAAGATCGTCACACCAGATGGCTTATATAAGGAAACGCTAAGTTCAATTATCAATGTTGGTACTATTGATGGACAGCGGGGAATTTTACCTAAGCATATGCCGATTGTTCTGGTTTTGGATATTTCCAGAATGACTCTGGTTGAAAATGACAAGCGTCAGCATTATGCCATCGGTGGTGGTATGTTGTATTTTGCGGATGATGAGGCAACGATTCTGGTTAATGCCATTGAATCACAGGATGATATCGATGTTGATCGTGCACATAGGGCAAAAGATCGGGCTGAAGGACGTCTTGATAAGAATGATCCTAACAATGATATTCGTCGGGCTGAGGTAGCCTTGAAGCGTGCAATCAATAGAATAAATGTCAAGTCATATAAATAGGAAGCATGCTTCCTATTTTTGTTTTAGGTGATATAATCAAAATAAAATAAGGAGATTAGACGATATGCCTATAAACAGGAAAACAAATTACGGTCAAGTCAAAATTACAGATGATGCGATTGCCTTACTGGTAGGTACTACCGTATCTCAATGTTATGGTGTAGTCGGTGTGACCAGCAGCTCCCGTGTTAAAGATGGTATTAATGTTTTATTGAGAAAAGAAAAATATGCCAAAGGTGTATTGGTAGCTTATAAAAACAATGCTTTGATTATTGATTTGTATATTATTCTGTCTTATGGCGTTAAGATTTCAGAAGTTGTATATGAAGCACAGAAGCGTATCAAATATACAGTTGAAAATACATTAAATATCGATGTCAGTGAAATTAATGTTCACATTAAAGGTATTAGGGTAGGCTAAAATGAAAAGAATAAATGCAGAAGTATTTAAGGCAATGCTGAAAAGCGGTGCTGCCAATCTATCTAATAACCAAAGAGAAATTGATGCTTTGAATGTTTTTCCGGTTCCTGATGGTGATACAGGTACTAATATGACCATGACTTTTGACAATGGTTATAAGGAGGCTATGGCTGTCTATACTGCCAGTGTTTCCGATGTTGCCAAGGCCTTATCCAAGGGTTTACTGATGGGGGCAAGAGGCAATAGTGGTGTCATAACATCACAGATTTTCCGTGGCTTTTATCAGGCAATTGATGGCAAAAAAGAAATTGATGTCAAAGATGTCGCCTTAGCATTTGAAAATGGTTCAGCTGTTGCCTACAAGGCTATTATGAAACCGGTCGAAGGTACAATATTAACTGTTATTCGTGAAGCAAGCTGGTATGCTGCTAATGAACTAAAGGGTAAGCCAAAGATGAACATGGAAGAATATTTTTCCGTCCTTGTTCAATATGCCAATACTTCTTTGGCATCAACACCTGACTTATTGCCGGCATTAAAAGAAACTGGCGTTGTAGACAGCGGCGGCTGCGGTTTAGTAAAGATTCTTGAAGGTTTTCTGGCTAGTTTAAAGGGTGAAGATATCACTGTTAGAGATCAGGGTCTGATTGAATTGACAAATGCGGCAGTTATGTCGGCTTCCGAAGAAGGTTTTGGTTATTGTACGGAATTTATTATTCGCTTATCGCCGGAATATAATAATCGAAAATTTGATGAAAATATTCTCAAGAACAAATTGGCTTCTTTGGGCGAATCACTGGTGCTGGTTAAAGATGATGATATTATCAAGGTTCATGTCCATACTTTGAAACCTGGTGATGCACTTAATGCTGCCCAGCGTTATGGTGAATTTATCAAGTTGAAGATTGAAAATATGCAGGAACAGCATAGTAACCTAATCAGTGAAAGCAGTAAAAAATCCAAAGAACACAAAAAATATGGTTTGATTACTGTTGCCGCTGGGCAGGGTTTGCAGGAACTTTTCTATGAATTGAGAGCTGATGTTGTCATTTCTGGTGGACAGACTATGAATCCTTCAACAGAAAATTTCCTGGAAAAGATTGATGAATTGGATAATTGTGAAAATATCTTTATTTTCCCAAACAATTCCAATATCATTCTGGCTGCTCAACAGGCTTGTTCGATAGTTGATCGTAAGGTCATTGTTATTCCAACAAAATCTATTCAACAGGGTCTCAGTGCTATTGGCATGTTTAATCCTGAGGCATCGGTTGAAGATAACGAAAGAGATTTGAATGAGATTATCAATAATATGGAAACGGGTTCTTTGACATATGCAATCAAGAATACTTCGTTTGATGGCATTGAAGTTAAAGAAGGCGATTATATTGCCATGACCAACAAGCAGATAGTTTCAGCTGGCAAGGATATGTTTGAATGCATCAAGGTGCTGCTTGATAAGATGTTATCAGCTAAAGAAGATGCTGAATTGCTGACGCTGATCTGTGGCGAAGATGCTGATGAAGAAGTGACAAAGAAAATCATCGAATATGTTGAAGAAAACAGCGAAGTTGAGCTTGAGGAGATAACTGGTGACCAGCCGGTATATGCTTATCTCTTTGGTTTGGAATAGAAATACGAGACAATATTTACCATAAAAGAGGGCCCAAGGCCTTCTTTTTGTTATATAATCTTAAATTGGAGGTTTAAATTATGAAAAAAAGCAGCACAGATTTAACTGTTGGCAATATAACCAAGAATATTATTTTATTTTCCTTACCAATTTTCGTTGGTACCTTGTTTCAAAACCTCTACAATTCAGTCGATGCTATTGTTGTTGGCCATTTTGTTGGCACAACATCATTGGCAGCTGTTACTTCCTGTTCAGATATTTCAATGTTATTAACAGGCTTTTTTACCGGTTTGGCAACTGGTGCCGGTGTTCTGTTTTCCCGTTTCTTTGGAAAAAAGGATTATGACAGTTTACATAAGGCCATTCATACAACGCTATTGTTTTCATTGATATTAGGTATCATCATGGTTGCCTTGGGTATCATTGGCACACCTTTGATTTTAAAAATGTCTGGTTGTCCAGCTGATGTATATGGTGAAGCTGAAGTCTATTTAAGGATTTATCTGATTGGTATTTTGTTTACTGCTTTATATAATGTTGGTTCTGGTGTTTTAAGGGCAGTTGGTGATTCCAAGACGCCATTCTATTATCTGGTTATCGCTTCAATTACCAATATTGTTTTAGACCTTTTCTTTGTTGTTTATTTGAATATGGGTACGATGGGTGTAGCAATTGCCACCATCTGTTCACAATTATTGTCAGTTATTCTGGTTATTATAAAGATGCTGAGGTCTAATGATGTCTATAAGCTGGTTATAAGTGATCTGAAGATTGAATCTTCATTAATAAAAGAAATTATTTCTTTGGGTATTCCAGCTGCCATTCAGGCTTCTTTGATAGCTATTTCCAATATTTTTGTTCAGCGTTATGTCAATAGTTTTGGTTCAGCAGCTATGGCTGGTATCGGTTCAGCCAAGAAGATTGATAAGTTTATTGGCATGATTCCGCAGTCTATCGGTTTAGCTATGGCAACCTTTGTTTCGCAGAATATTGGTGCTGGTAAGGAAAAACGGGCTTTTGATGGTATTCGAATCGCTTTAATCATTTCTCTGGTTATTTCCATTGGCGCATCTATTCCGTTATTTATTTTTGCACCATTCTTTGTTGGTTTGTTTACGGAAGATTCGGCTGCCGCTTATTATGGTGTTCAGATGATTAGAACGATGTTGCCGTTCTTCTGTTTTATGTGCTTCAATCAGGTTTATTCAAACTGCGTCCGTGGATTTGGCAGAAGTTTTGCGGTCATGATTCTATCTCTGATTGGCATGATTGGTTGTCGCCAGCTTTATCTTGCGATTGGTATGCATATTGTTAGAACGCCGGTTCATGTTTATATCGGTTTCCCATTGGGCTGGTTCTTCTCGGCATTGTTTGTCTTCATCTATTATCTGGTTCAGATCAAAATACCATACAAAAATAGTGGAAAAATCTAAAATCCTTTGAAAACAAAGGATTTTTCTTTGCGACAGTTTTAGAATAAATGTATCATTATTTTGTGATTTTTATTTTTAGGAAAGGAAAGAAATGCAATGACTCGAAAAAAATCCAGTGTTGATATGACCCAGGGTTCCATCAGTAACAATATATTCCGTTTTGCCTTGCCGATTTTTGTTTCTTCGGTTTTCCAGAATCTCTATAATAGTGTCGATTCAATTGTTGTTGGTCGTTTTGTTGGTAAAATTGCATTGGCAGCAGTTAATTCCTGTGCTGATATTTCGATGTTGCTGACAGGATTCTTTACCGGTTTATCAACGGGTGCCGGTGTTTTGTTTTCCCGTTATTTTGGTGGCAAGCGTTATGATGATTTGCATAAGGCTTTGCATACAACATTAGCTGCTTCGATTATTTTTGCTATTGTTTTGGCAGTTGCGGGTATTGCAGCTTCTCCTTTGATTCTGGATATGATTGATTGTCCAGCTGATGTTTATCTGGAAGCGGAAACTTACTTGCGCATATATCTGATCGGTATTCTTTTTACCGCTTTATATAATGTGGGTTCTGGTGTTTTAAGAGCCGTAGGTGATTCCAAGAGCCCGTTCTATTATCTGATTACTTCTTCTCTGATTAATATTGTTTTGGATCTGGTTTTTGTCATTTATTTTAATATGGGAACTTTGGGTGTGGCTTTTGCGACTATTATTGCCCAGTTTGTTTCGGTTGTTCTGGTAGCGGTGAAGATGATTAGAACTGATGATGTCTATAAGCTGGTCATTGATGATTTGAAGATTGATTTTGAAATGTTAAAGGAAATCGTTCGTTTCGGTATCCCTGCAGCCTTGCAGGCCAGTGTTTTTGCGGTTTCCAATCTTTTTGTTCAGAAATATATCAATTACTTTGGTTCGGATGCTTTGGCGGGAATTGGTACGGCCAAGAAGATTGATAAATTTATCGGTTTGACATCACAGGCTATAGGTTTATCAATGTCGACTTTTGTTTCCCAGAATATCGGTGCAAACAATAAGCAGCGGGCTTTTGAGGGTATCAAGGTAGCTAATATTCTGGGTTTTGTTGCCTGGATTCTGATTGCTACGCCAGTATATATCTTTGCCAGAGAAATCGTTATGATTTTTACAACTGATGAAAATGCTATTGCCTATGGCGTGGCGATGATCAGAACAATGGCACCGTTCTATTACTTTATGACTTTAAATCAGGTCTATTCCAATGCGGTCAGGGGCTTTGGTTATTCCCTGATGGTTATGATTTTATCGATTATAGGTATCGTGGTAACTAAGCAGGTTTATCTGGCTTTAATGATGCATTATCTGCCGATGCCTTTCCATGTTTATATTTCTTATCCAATTGGTTGGGTGTGTTCAGCAATTTTAGTATATTTGTATTATTTCTTTAAAATTAAACGTGACAATATATAAAATTTTGCTAATATAGTTGAGTGAGGTATTAATTATGACTGATGAGAGAAAAGTTGGTACGATTTCAATGGGTGTTAGATGCCCAATTATTCGCGAAGGCGATGACTTAAGTACTATCGTTCCAGAAAGTGTTCTGGCTGCTGTTGATAGCCTGGGCATGCAGATGGCTGACAGAGATGTTATCGCTATTACTGAATCCATTGTTGCTCGTGCTCAGGGCAATTATGCAGATGTTGATGCGATTGCGGCAGATGTCAGAGAAAAGTTTGGTGATAATAATATCGGTGTAATTTTCCCTATTACTTCCCGTAACCGTTTTGCAATCTGCTTAAAGGGCATGGCTAGAGGAGCCAAGAAGATTACTTTGATGCTGTCTTATCCAAGTGATGAGGTTGGTAATGAATTAATCAGTATGGAACAGGTTGATAAGGCTGGTGTTAATCCATATAGTGATGTTCTTTCTTTGGAAAAATATCGTGAGTTATTTGGCTATAACAAACATGAATTCACTGGTGTCGATTATGTTGAATATTATGAAGAACTGATTAAGGGTGAAAACTGTGAATGTGAAATCGTTTTTGCCAATCAGGCTAAGGCTATTTTAAACTATACTGATTGCGTATTAAACTGTGATATTCATACCAGAGTCAGAACAAAGCGCATACTGAAAGAAAATGGTGCCCGCATTGTTTATGGTATGGACGAAATCTTAACTAAGTCGGTAAATGGCAGTGGTTTCAATGAGAAATATGGTCTTTTAGGTTCTAATAAGGCAACTGATGAAAAAGTAAAACTGTTCCCACATGATGCAGAAGACCTCGTTTACAGTATTCAAAAGACAATTAAAGATAAGACTGGCAAGAATGTTGAAGTTATGGTTTATGGTGATGGTGCCTTCAAGGATCCTCAAGGAAAGATCTGGGAGCTTGCTGATCCAGTCGTTTCTCCTGCTCATACTGCTGGTTTAATTGGTACACCTAATGAATTGAAGCTGAAATATCTGGCTGACAATGATTTCTCAGATTTAAAAGGTGATGCTTTAAAGGCTGCTATTTCCGAATCAATCAAGAAAAAGGATGCTCAGTTAAAGGGCCAGATGGCTACTGAGGGTACAACTCCTCGTCAGTTAACTGATTTAATTGGTTCTCTTTGTGACCTGACTTCCGGTTCTGGTGACAAGGGTACACCTGTTATCCTGGTAAAGGGTTATTTCGATAACTATACAAATTAATCTTGAAAGCAGATAGTGATATCTGCTTTTTTTGTCCAAATAATTTCTATGATTATAATAGATAAGAGGGGTAGGAAGATGAAAAAAATAATTATTTTATTTACAACTATGCTGATGCTCTTATCACTGCTTGGCTGTAGCGGAGATAACGCTGCGGGTAGCGATGCTGTAGACAAAGATATCAATAATAATGATGTTGAGCTTTCTCAATTGAGCGATTTTGTCAATGAGAATGATTATCAGACAATCAGAAAAGCTGATAGCATCTATAATGAATTCGCCTATAAAAGTTTTAAAAAAGTTATCACCAGGAATGAAAATGAAATATATTCACCATTTTCTATCTATAATGCTCTGGCTGTTTTAAGTAATGGCGCCGGCGGAAACAGCAGAAAACACCTAGAAAATCTTTTAGGTATGACGGTCAACGACGTCAATAAGTATTTGAAGAAGGTAAATGATGGAAATTATAACAGTTATAATCTATTGAATGGCATCTGGCTGGATAATGGAAGCGGTATTGATTATAAACAGGAATTTCTGGATACAGCAAGTGAATACTATGGTTCAGTGGTTAAACAATTAAATTTCAAAGATCACGATATTCTAGCCAGTGATATCAATGATTGGGCTGATGAGGCTACTGATGGTAGAATCTCAGAACTTGTTAAGGCTGATGAAATATCTGATGATTCGGCTTTCTTTATTGTCAATGCTTTGACGGCAGTCGGTTACTGGATTACTCCGTTTGATGCAAATTTTACCTATTTGGGCAGCTTCAAAAACTATGATGGAAGTTTAGGTAGTCAGGAAATGATGCATGATCTGCTCTGGTATTATATGGGCAATGATACATGTGAAGGTATTGAACTGGCAACTGATAGAAATTTAACGTTTATTGCTCTGATGCCGACTGATGATAAGGACATTTATGAGTTTGTTGATACACTTAACGAAGAGCTTATTAATGATCTTCTTGATTCTAAGGTTTCGGAAACAAATTATAAGGCTGATGTTGGCGTTAACGAATGGGGCCCTTATAGTACAGCAGATAGACATTTTACAATCCTGTCTTTACCGAAGTTTGAATACAGCAGGGACTACGATTTGGAAGATGCTTTTGGCAAATTGGGAATTGCTGATCTGTTCGATTATACGACAGCGGATTTTTCCAATATGAGCACAAATGCCGGTAAACTGTTATTTATCAAAAATATCAAACAGAAGGATACCATCCTGGTCGATGAGGAAAAAGTCGAGGCTGCCGCCGTCAGCACACTTGAAGGTGGTTTGGGTGCCGTAGGCGAGAATATGGTTTATACTGATTATTTCCATTATATGGATTTCAATAAGCCTTTTGTTTATCTGCTGA